>JAKPUX010000073.1 GCA_029554865.1 bacterium
ATAAAAAAAAGGCGGCAAAAATTTGCCGCCCGGATCAGTGTCCCCAAGGGGATTCGAACCCCTGTTACGGGATCGAAAATCCCGAGTCCTGACCCCTAGACGATGGGGACAATGCAACAGGTCAAATGTATGGGAGGGTGAGTGACGGGACTTGAACCCGCGGCCACCAGGGCCACAACCTGGTGCTCTATCCAACTGAGCTACACCCACCACGACGCTTTTTACTCAAGAGCATTAATTTAACATGTTTTTAGATTTTAATCAAGTAAATTTTACTCTTTCCTGGACAAATTCGCCATGGCGAGAGTGAAACGCTCCGGGTAGTTGGTGATGATGGCATCAACGCCGAGCGTGATCATCCTTTCGATCTCCTCCACCCTGTTGACCGTCCAGGCGCAGACCCGGATCCCCCGTGCGCGGGCGCTCTCGATCCGCTCGCTGGAGAGCAGGCTCTGTTCGGCGCTCCAGACCGGCCAGCGGAAGAGCAGTTCATCTGGAGGCCAGACACCGGCGAATATCAATCCGAGCCCGATCCCGGGTAAGATCGGGTCAAGGCTCATCAGGATACGGGGATCAAAGGAGGTGCAGATGAGTCGACTCTTGTCCTCCACGCCCTCGAGGAGGCCGGCCGTCTTTTCGGCCAGCCTCACCGGTTCGGGAACGCTCTTCAGCTCGATATTCAGGCGCCAGCCCGGGGGGCCAAAGTGAAGAATCTCCGACAGATCGGGAATGCGTTCCTGTGAAAATCCGGGTCCGAACCAGCTGCCGGCGTCAAGCTTTTCCAGTTCACGGCGCAGGTGCTGGTCGACGCGGCCGCTGCCGTTGGTGGTGCGCTGCAGGGTGTCGTCATGGATGACGACGAGATGGTCATCCCGGGAGAGCTGTACATCGAGCTCAATGCCGTCCGCACCTAGCTCGATCGCCCGTTTGAAAGCCGCGCGGGTAAGTTCGGGGGCGTGTCCCGATGCCCCGCGGTGAGCGAGAAGGAGCGGGCGCTCTGCGAGAAAGAATTGTTCCAGCATTGGGTCACCTTGCCGGGCGGCGTTTTATTCAGCGATCAGCCGGGCGATGGCGTCGTCCAGTTTTTTCTCCGAGGATGGACCGGAGCCGATGGCATATTCCTGCACTACACCCTTCTTATCAATCACCACCATATGGGGTATACCGTAGACCCCGTAGGCGGCTTCATTGGCAGCGGCCTCCTCCGCGTCTGCGACCGCATAGGGGAAGGGGATCTGGTGGTGCTCCTTGAATTTGGTGATCCACTCCAGTTCAGTAGCGGGTGCAAGGTCGCGCAGATTTTGCCCGAGTTGATTGAAGCGCCCGTAACAACGGGTCAGTCCGATGATGACCAGTCCCTGATCATGGTACTCCCCGTAGAGCTTTTTAAGGTGGGGGAACATCGCCCGGCAGGGGCCGCACCAGGGGGCCCAAAAGTCGAGCAGGATCACCTTGCCGCGTAAATTTTTAAGCAGCATGGGTCCGGAATCGATCCAGCCGGCCGCCCGCCACTCTTTGGCAGGAGCTCCGATGAGATTGAAGAGAGTGGTTTTGGCCGCGATGGCGCGCTGGAGCCGATCCTCAGCGCCAATCGACTTTTTCAGATCATCGAGAAGAGCGAGAGCGGCCGTCCGGTCTCCCTTTTGGTGGAGCATATCGGCTTTTTCGACAACCAGACTGCCCTTCGTCTCCGGGGGCAGGGCTGCAATTCCGGCATCGGCGACAGCAATAGCCTTGTCGAGTTGATCCTGCTCCTGATAGCCATAAAGAAGATTGAGATAGTACTCGCCGGCCTCTTCTCCCGCCAGGTTTGCCAGTTTGTCTCTGAAGAGCTGTTCAGCCTTGACGGGATCGCCCTTTTGCAGATAGAGGCTGAAGAGCAGATCCAGGGCTTCACGGTCGCTGCCGGCCGGGGCGTACTTTTCAAGCAGAAGGCGGGCGGAATCGGCTTTGCCGGCCGCGAAGAAGAGGCGGGCAGCGGCATGATAATTTTCAGCGCGGACCCTTTCCGGATTCACACCGGCGATATAGGAGAGAGCCTTGTCCCTGCGTGCGGCGCGCAGGCTGTCCATATTGCTCAGACCGGCGGCGCGCGCCTTGATGATCAGGCTGTCCACCTCCACCGCCTTTTTACCCAGATCGAGATAGGCCGCATCCTGGCAGGAGAGCAGGAAAAGGGCCATGAGGGCGAACAGTGCAGCAATTTTTTTGTACATTTTCATCTCCCTTGGTTATGCAGGATATTTATTCAACACCCAGTTCATTTAACAGTCCCTTCGCCCCCGAGACCTCGGCGAGGATCCAGAGAATGTAGCGGACATCGACGCCAATCGAACGGCTGTAGGAGCTGCTCCAGGCATAGTCATTGATCGTCGCTTCGAATGCCCGGTCAAAATTAAGGCCGATCAGTTCCCCGCGCTGATTCAGAACCGGACTTCCGGAATTGCCGCCCGTGGTATCCATGTCATAGAGCAGGTTCACCGGTACCGCCCCCAGATCCGGGTTTACATAGGGGCTGGCGCCGCTGCTGGCGCCCGCTTCGAGCAGTGCCCGGGGCGCATTATAAGGTTCCTCCCCCCTGTTCTTTTCGAGGATGCCGTTGAGGGTGGTGAAGGGAGCATACCAGACGGCATCGCGCGGGGCATAGCCGCGGATGTGCCCATAGGTCAGGCGGAGGGTGCTGTTGGCATCGGGTATGAAATCGCGGCCGGCGGCCGCTTGTTTGATCTCGACATAGTCGGCCATCAGTTTTTCGAGCCTGGCACCGGAGGCGCGGCGGAATTCACGCTGCCGCTCAAGGTCGGGATGAAGCCCGGCTGCCAGCTTGAGGAAGGGATCCCCGGTCCCGATCAGTTCTCCGGCGGGCTTGCCGAAAAGCTGCATCGCCCAGGCGCTCTCCATGAGTTTGCTGCCGGCAAAGGCTTCATCGAGGAATTTGCCCAGTTTCTTGCCTTTGGGAAGACGCGCGATCGCTGCCGGCTGCTCCCTGGCGGGCAGGGCCTGTATTTTTTCGATAATTTCCTCGAGGAAGAGGCGTTCCCGGGGAAGATAGAAATCGGCCAGAGCGAGCGGCAGCCGTTCGCGGGTGCGGGTCAGGTTGCGCTCCATGTAGGGGCTGTCGCGTTCGAGATCCGGCTTGGCCATCTCTGTGGAGGATTGGTAGAGGGTGTAGGCAGTGGAGAGCAGAGATGAACTTCTGAGCAGGGCATCCATCAGCTTGTCGGACTCGAATCGGCTCGACATCTCCTTGTAGTAGGCGTCGATTTCCGGCAGTACAATGCCATAGCGGCTCTGGCGTACCGAGTCGGCGGTGATGAATTCGGCCAGGCGGGCCTCCTCCAGCCGCTTGCGCTCGACGAGGTCAAGGCGATCAATACCGAGAAGCTTGCCCTGGTAATTTTTCCAGGTGTTGGCCAGTCCCTTGATCGGCGAGGAGAGCTTGAGGGCGACGGTGCGGTCCTTTCGGCTCATCTCCTCCATGGTTTTGATCTGGTGTCCGTACCATTCGACAATCCAGGGCATGCGCAGCCGGCTTTCGTATTCGAGATAGTGGGAACTGGTATGGCGATAGGTGCGGCCGGGATAGCCGAGGATGAAAGCGAGGTCGCCTTCGCGGGCTCCGCGGGAGGCGATGGGCAGATAGACGCGCGGTGAGTAGGGGACATTTCCCGGGGCATACTCGGCGGGCTTGCCGTCCGGAGCGACATATGCGCGCATGAGCGCGAAATCACCGGTATGGCGCGGCCAGACCCAGTTGTCCTCCTCGCCGCCAAAGTTGCCGATGCCGAAGGGCGGGGCGTAGACGAGGCGGACATCGGTCAGATAGGTGTAGATGAAGAGCATATAGCTTTTGCCGGGGAACATCTCGGAGAGCTCGACCCGTTTGCCGGGGTTCTCCTTCTCAGCGGCGGCGATCAGTTCCTTGCCCCTCTTTTCCTTGGCCTTGGCCCTGGTGGAGAAATCGCCGGCCGCCGCTACAGCCGCGAGGATCTCCTGCGAAACATCCACATAACTGTCGGTGATGCGTACGGTGAAGCCGCGCGCAGGAAACTCCTTTTCGTGGCTGGCTGCGTAAAAGCCTTCGCGAAGGTAATCGTGCTCAGCGCTGCTGGCGCGCTGGATGGCAGAAAAGGCGCAGTGATGATTGGTGAGGATAAGCCCCTGCGGCGAGATAAAGGAGCCGGTGCAGCCGCCGATATTGATGATGGCAGTGGTAAGGCTGACGCTGTCGGGATTGAATATGGCCTCCGCAGAGAGTTCAAAGCCGGCCTGGCGAAGATCGAGCCGCTTGAGTTCATTCATGGGGAACATGCCCTCTTCGGCGAGGCCGAGTGAGGAGAGGAGGCAAAGCATGATGAAAACTCGGGTCAGACGCATGACGGACTCCTGCTGGATAAATGGACGGAAACTGGCAGCAAAAAGATAGAGAAAATTGGCAAAAGATGAAAGCGGAAAGTAGTGGCGGGAGAAAAAACGACGGCCCCCGCTGCCTTGACGGCGGGGGCCGGAAACGGGTCATTGGGCAAAAGCAGCGTCTATTCGTTGCCCATGATGAACTCTTCCTTGCGGATCCCGAGCTTTTTCATCTTGAAACGCAGGTTGGGCTCGGAGAGATGGAGCACCTGGGCGGCGCGCGACTGGTTGCCGGCGAAGCGTCGCAGAGCGCGTTCTATCATCTCCTTTTCCAGCTGCGCGACGGCGCGATTGAGACTCTGGAGCTCGACACGCTGGAACTTTTCCGCCTCATCGACAAAGGGCAGGGCTTCCATCAGCAGCATGCCCTCGGGCGATGAGACCACGACGCTGCGGACGGCGTTCTCCATCTCCTTGACATTCCCCGGCCAGGAGTATTTGAGGATCTGGTGAAAGATTTCGAAGGGCATGGGGGGAACCGGGCGGCCAATCTTGCGGCAGAAATAGTCGAGATAAAACTCGAAAAAGGCGACGATATCCTGCTTGCGTTCGCGCAGGGCGGGAAGTTTAACGGTCATGGCGCTGAGGGTGAGGTAGAGCTCAGAGCTGAAAATCCCATCCTTGGCATATTCCTGCAGCTTGGAGGTGGCGGTGGAAATGATGCGGAATTCGGCGGCCATGGGTTCGGCGTGCGGCTGGAGCTGAAGGTATCCCCCCTGGGCGAAGCTCATCAGCCGCGCCTGGGATTCACGGTCGAGATACTCCAGGTTCTGGACGATGAGCGTGCCGCGCAGACCATCGTCGGAGGAATGCTCCTGCTGCTGCAGGAGGGACTGGATTTCCTGGTCGAAAGTCTTGTTGAGTTTGGCGGCGTCAGTGATGAATACCGGCGCTTTTTTGCGGGCGCTGTTGTCGATGACGAGTTTGGCGATCAGCAGTTTTTCGGTGCCGGGTTCGCCGGTGATCAGAACGGGCTGATCTCCCTTGGCGAGAATCGGTATTGAGCGGCGGATCTGATAGATGGCCGGAGAATGTCCAATCAAATCCTCCTGGATGAGGTACTCCTCCCAGAGTTTGCTCATAGGGTGCTTCCCTTAAATATGCCGACGCATAAGATGCCAATATCTATTCAGAACAGTGTGTTAGCCGCTCAGATGTTGTCGTAGGAAAGGTTGGGTGGAGAGTGAGTGTCACAAGAGTATTACACTTCTATCCCTATTAATATTATCTCTTTTACGGCCAAAAAGCAAGGAAAAAATAACAAAATAAAATAATTTTCGAGATAAAAAAAACCGGCCTGTCAGAATGGAGATGTGACAAGCCGGTCCCTGTGAGGAGACACAGTTCAAACCGAATATTTCAGACCGACGAGGCGTAGTGGAGTAGTTTGATCCGGATGCGTTGGACCATTTCGGCGTTGCGGGCCTGGATGGTTGCATTCTCGATCATGCCCAGGCAGATTTTTGCCTCCCTGGGGGTCACCTTGAGCACTACAGTCCGAGAGGAATCCGGAAAGAGGGCTACCTGCCGGGCGCCCGCGCGCAGTTTTGCGCAGAGATCGGCCAGACCGTCGATATCGGAGCCCTTGACAGCGGAATGGTCGAGCAGATTGAGCATGCTTTCCATTTCCATCCGGTTGAGCCGCAGGGCCTCATCCTGAGCGATGTTGACGCTGAGGCTCAGGAAAAAGAGAAAGGTGATCATGGCCAGCAGGGCGATAAAGTGTTTCATCCAGCCTCCTGTCGGAACTACAAATTTCTTGCAGCGACACTTTTCCTATTGCAAGCAGCATGCCAGGAATGCGAGGCAGTTTTGTGCGGGGTTCTCCCTGACGCGGCGGCTGAGTGGGGTTTCCGCGCCACAGCTCCGGCGCCGGGTGTGGCGCACTCTATACACTCCCCGGAGTGGTGTTCATCCCTCCCTGCGCTTCTTTTCATACATGATCGCGAGCTGCCTCTTGGCAAACTCCCAGGTGCCGCGTCTTTGGCCCCAGATGGTGGGTTCGATCCCCTGCTCCACCAAAAGCCGTTTCAGCGAGAGGATGGGTTCTTCGGGGTCCATCTCCCCGGTGATCATGCACCCGTAGCGTCCGAAAGAGCGTTCCTCTCCCTTGAAGGGGAGCGGGTCAGAACCCGCCAGCAGACGCCATCCCTGGCTTCGGGCCTTGCGCATCAAGTCGGGTTCGGACCAGAAGGTGGGGCGCATGGCGCTGTCCCCGATGAAAAGGCCCCGCCGCGGCAGCTGCTCGAGAAGGGAACGCACAATCTCCTTGCGGCGTCCGGACCATTTTCCCGGCGCCCAGTTGATCGTGACCAGGCTGCCGGCCTCGAGGGCCCTGTCGATGAGAACGGAGGTCTCCAACTCGCGGTCGGGAAGTCTGAGACTAGAGGCGAGGGTGCCGATCTCGAGCCCATCGGCGCTCACCACCTGTTGTCCGGCGATGATGAAAAGGACGATGCGTTCGCCGAGTTGGATGCGCAGGGCCTCCTGCTCCCTGGTCGGGATGATGTGATAGAGGCCGATGCGGACGCTCTCCTGCAGCTGGCTGAATGCGGAGCAGTCGGAGCGCTCGGTCAGGAGCCAGAATTTGGCGGCCTCTTTCTCCGGCCTGGCCGCATCCATATTCATCAGGCTGAAGGCGAGTGCCTGGGCCGGATCGGCCTGGGGATAGAGGTGAATATGGGCATCAATAATCAGGGATTTCTCAGACATGGCTCCTCACAATGGCGAGGCGGGGCCGATGGAGTCCGGGTGAAGAGTCGGGCAGGGCCGCCTTTCGCACGCTAAACTGATGGTTTACTGGCTGTTCCATTCGTGGGCCCCCTGTGAGGGCACCGAGATGTAGATGGCGGGAGCGAGGCCGGTTCTGTTCCGATAGAGCGCTCCGACCTCCCGGCAGAAGAGGTCTACCGCATCGGTTTCGACCAGATTGACGGTGCAGCCGCCGAATCCTCCCCCGGTCATGCGGGCGCCTAGGCAGCCGGGGATTCCCCTGGCGATCCCGACCATGAGATCGAGTTCCTCGCAGCTGACCTGATAATCGTCACGCAGGCTGTCATGGGAGCTGTTCATCAGTTCGCCGAAGTGGTGCAGATCCCCTCTGCGCAGGCTGCGGATCGAGTCGAGCACGCGCTCGTTCTCGCTGATGACGTGACGGCAGCGTTTGCGCACTGTGGGGTCGAGTTCCTCCTCAACATGAGCGAACTGTTCGAGGGTGAGATCGCGCAGGGCTTTGACGGTGGACCACTGTTTTTGCATATGGTGGACCCCCTCCTCGCACTCCCGGCGTCGGGTATTGTATTCTGAGGCTCCAAGTTCATGCTTGACCATGGTGTTGCAGACCACGACGCGGCAGTGATCGGAGGGCAGGGGGACGAGCTGGAATTCGAGGGAGCGGCAGTCAAGAAAGAGGGCATGATCGCGGGCGCCATGGACCGCGATGAACTGGTCCATGATGCCGCAATTCATGCCGACGAACTGATTTTCAGCCGACTGGCCCAGGCGGGCCAGTTCTTCTCCTGCAAGCTGATCGTCGGTCAGGCTCAGGAAGGCGAGCGCGGAGGAGATCTCCAGGGCGGCCGAAGAGCTGAGGCCGGAACCCACCGGCACATCGCTGAAGAGCAGAAGGTCCGCGCCGGGCAGGCGCACCTTTCTCATTTCGAGTTGGCTCGCGACACCGGCGATATAGTCGCTCCAGTGGCCGCGGCGCCGGGGATTGTCGAGGGGAAAGGTGATCTCCTCCTCCATGCTGGCCGAATAGACCCGGACCATGCGGTCGCTGCGCGGCGCGACCGCTACGGCGGTGTAGCGGTCGAGGGCCATAGGAAAGACGTAGCCGTCGTTATAGTCGGTATGCTCGCCGATGAGGTTGACCCGTCCGGGCGCCCGAAAAATGCGGGGCGTGGAGCCGAACCGCCGCTGGAAGGCTTGCAACAATTCAGGGCACATCATGCGCAGGTAATCCTTTATGAAAGAACAGACGAGGCGAAGCGGATAGGCGCTGCGCCCCGTCTGTCCGGTACACGTGTGATCAGCCTTTCCGGTGCTCGATCCAGGAGGGGATGAGGAAGAGCAGTCCGGCGGTCAACATGATGGCGCCCCACCACAGGGAGGGATTCAGACTGGCGAGGCGGGTATGTGTTTCCGGAGAAAAGATGTAATAGACACCCATGGAGACGATAATCAGCCCCAGGATCGTGAGCATGACCCCCACGAAAAACCAGATGGAATACATCTTGCTGCTGGACATAGGCACTCCTTGTCAAGGGTGGGCCGCCCGTGAGGGCAGCGGTGAACAGGATTTACCAGAAGTAAATGTTGAGGATCACGAAAACCACAACCGCGATGACGGCGATGTACTCGGGTTTGCTGTACCAGGCGATTTTGCCTTCGTGTTCGATGGTGGTAAAACCTTTCACCAGGCCGACCAATTCCGCCTCCGGCTTGGGTTTGGTGAAAAGGGAAATGAGAACCGTGGCGATGGCGCACACCGACCAGGCCCAGGCGGCCTGGGAGAGGTTGCGGGACATGTCGGAGATTTCGCTGACTGGCGCGTTGCTGAAGGTGATGAGGTTGACCATCCCCGTGGACAGAAAGTCCATTTTGAAGCCCAGGAAGATGGTAAATGAAGTGACCATGCCAAGAATAAGCCCCCAGAAAGCGCCGGTTGGGGAGGTGCGCTTCCAGAACATGCCGAGAAGCATGGTGGCAAAGAGGGGCGCATTGACCCAGCTGAAGATGGCCTGGATATAGTCCATGATGGTGTTGAACTGCATGGCCAGGTAGGCAGTGGCGACGGAGAGAAGGATGCCGACCAGGGTGGTGATGCGTCCCATCCAGACCAGGTGGGCGTCGCTGGCGTTCTTGTTGATGAGGACGCGGTAGATGTCATAGGTCCAGACGGTGTTGAAAGCGGAGACATTGCCGGCCTGCCCGGCCATAAAGCCGGCGAGGAGGGCGGTGATGCCGAGACCGACCAGTCCCTGCGGATAATAGCGGGCGATGAGCAGCGGCAGGGCCGTGTCATTCCAGGGCTCCCCGGTCACAGGATGCGCCAGTAGTTTGAAATCGGCTCCTGCCATCTGGGTGAGCTTGTAGGCGACGAGGCCGGCGATGACAATAATAAAAGGCAGGGCCATCTTGAAAAAGCTCGCGATGATCGGGGTCATGCGCGCCGAGCGCAAATCTTTTGAGGAGAAGGCGCGCTGCACCACCAGAAAGTCGGTGGTCCAGTAGCCGAAGGAGAGCACCCATCCCAGTCCGAAGACAATGTAGGCCCAGGTCACTCCCATTGCATTATTGGCGGCCGAACCGGTGGTGGACCACAGCTTGCTCATGGCATCGGGCAGGCCGGTGAGAACCTGATTGATCCCGCCCATCTCGACGACGCCGAGGATGGCGACCAGGAAGAGGCCGAACCAGATCAGGAAGAACTGGACGATTTCGGTGAAGATGGCGGACATCAGCCCCCCGAGCATGATGTAGCAGCCGACGGCGAGAGCTGAAATCCACATCGAGAGATGCCAATCCCAACCGAGGATGGTGCGCAGCACCAGGGCCATCAAATAGAGGTTGATGCCGGACATGAGCAGGGTCATGATGGCAAAGGAGAAGGCGTTGAGCAGACGGGAGCGTTCATCAAAACGGAGCTTGAGATAGCCGGGCACGGAGTGGATCTTGCTGCTGTAGTAAAAGGGCATCATGTAGAGGCCGAGAAAGAGCATGGCGGGGATGGCGCCGATCCAGTACCAATGGGAGACGAACATGCCATATTTCATGGTGCCGCCGGTCCAGCCGAGGATCTCGAGGGCGCCGAGGTTGGCGCTCAGGAAGGCGAGTCCTGCCACCCAGGAGCTGTTCTTGCGACCGGCGAGAAAATAGTCTTCGCCGGTGCCGGTGAAGCGCTTGAGATAGAAGCCGATGCCGATGATGAAGACGAAATAAAGGGCGATAATGGACCAATCCACCCATGAGAGTTGAATGACGCTCATCCGTTCCTCCAATCCTGGCGCAGCATACAATTGAGACCCGTCGAAAAGGCAGGGGATGCTCCTCATCACAGCGCCCGCCCCTAAGGTTCGTCGGGAGGAATTACAACTCATAAAAAGATAGAGAATTATTTCTTGTTAGTCAAGCTGCAAAATTGCCGTCCTCTCCTCCCCCCTTTCATGCGGTGGGGCGCGCTTTCGCCGTACCGCCGTGGCCAGGGGCGCTTTTTACGCTTGCAATTTCATGTCATTATGCGTACATTTTACGCTGAAACCGGAATCGCTGATACCAAGGAAGGCTGATATGGATCCCCTCATGCTTTCATCGATCATTGCACTGGGTGCTTTGGGCCTTCTTTTCGGCTCAGGGTTGGCCTTTGCTGCCAAAAAATTCGCGGTGGAGGTCGACCCGCGCGTGGAGGCGGTCTACCAGGCCCTTCCGCATGCCAATTGCGGGGCGTGCGGCCAGCCGGGATGCGCGGCCTATGCCGATGCCATCGTGGCCGGTCGGGCTGCGCCGGACAAGTGCACGCCTGGCGGCAAGGAGGTCGCCGGCAAAATCGCCTCCATTCTGGGGATCACCGGACTGGCCATCGCCGAACCCAAACTGGCGGTGGTCCACTGTCAGGGCGGCCATGCCGAGGCCAGGGAACGCTTCCAGTATCAGGGCATACAGGACTGCCGCGCCGCCCTGCTCGTCAACGGCGGCGGCAAGGCCTGCCGCTTCGGTTGTCTGGGGCTCGGCTCCTGTGCTGCGGCCTGCCCCTTCGGCGCCATCACCATGAACAGCAACGGTTTGCCGGTCGTTGATGAGGACAAGTGCACAGGGTGCAATGTCTGCGTCGTCACCTGCCCGCGCGCCATCCTCTCCCTCATCCCCCGCAGCCAGAAGATCTATCTGGCCTGCCGATCCCTCGACAAGGCCAGGGCGGTCAAGGAGGTCTGCACAGTCGGCTGCTGGGCCTGCAAAATCTGCGTTTCGCCCAAGGTCGCGCCCACCGGCTCCATCGTTATGGAGGGCAATCTGCCCGAAATCCGCACTATTGATTCACCCGAGCTGCTGGTCGCACTCGAGAAATGTCCGGCCGGCTGCTATGTTTACAGAGGCGAGCGCCCCGTTCTCGAAGCGGAGAGCCCTGCATCGGCAGAAAGCGGCCGCACCGAGGCACCAGCTGCCTGATCCTTCCACACAGACAAGAGAGAGAGGTTTGAAATGTCCGATCCCATGTTCGATAAGGTTAATGATGTACTTGATACGATCCGCCCGGCCCTGATGGCCGATGGCGGCAACGTCCAACTCATCGAGGTGAAGGATGGGGTTGTCAAGCTCCAGCTGCAGGGGGCCTGTCACGGCTGCCCGATGTCGCAGATGACCCTCAAGATGGGCATCGAGAGGGAGCTGAAGCGACAACTGCCCGAGATCACCACCGTCGAGTCGGTTTAGACGGTACTCCCCGGTATAAAAAAAGCGGCGTCCTGAAAACGCCGCTTTTTTTATGACCTGGCCCCGGAGCGCCCGTCACGCAGTGGTGACCCGTTCATAGATCAGACGCAGGCCGTCGAGGGTCAGATGTTCGTCGATCTGCCGGACCCGGCGCAGCTCGCGCAGGATGACCCTGGCCAGGCCGCCGGTGGCCACTGTCTTGACCTCGAGGCCCATCTCACGCTGGATGCGCTCGACCATGCCGTCGATCATCTCGACAGTGCCGTACATCAGGCCGGACTGCATGCTGGTTTCGGTCGAGTAGCCAATCGCGCTCTCCGGAAAGCGCAAGGCCACCCGCGGCAGGCGCGCTGCGCGCTGGTGCAAAATGGCTGCTGAGCTTTCGATACCCGGGGCGATGATGCCGCCGAGGTACTCCCCCTCGGCGGAGATGACGTCGAAGGTAGTGGCCGTGCCGAAATCCACGATGATGAGAGGCGTGCCGTAGCGGGCGATGCCGCCGACGGCGTTGCAGATGCGATCGGCGCCGACGTTGGCGGGATTCTGGTAGCGGATTTTGAGACCGATCCTGAGTTCGTGGGAGACGGTCACCGGCTTGCGATGGAGGTATTTGACCGCCATCTTTTCAAAATGGATGGTCATGTCGGGGACGACCGAGGAGATCGCCACGCCTGAGACCGTCGTGATGTCGAATCCCTGCGCCGCGGCGATGGCCTGCATGAGAATCCAGGTTTCATCCTCTGTGCGCTCGTGGCTGCTCGAGAGGCGCCAGTGGGCGGCCAACTCCTTGCCTGCGTAGATCCCGGCAGCGATCTGGGTATTGCCGATGTCGATGACCAGCAGCATGTTCATTTCTCCCTGAGACTAAATTCACCACTTTCCAGCAGGAGGGTTTCACCGGTCTCCTGTTCGACCAGAGCCGCTCCAGAAATATCTATCCCGCGAAAAAGACCTTCGATGTGCTCTGTGCCCCTGCTCATGATGACGGGCTGATGCATGTGCGCGCAGTGCTGCTGCCAGACCCGGACCCATTTATGCCGCATCCCGGCATCGTGCAATCCGCCGTAAAGTAAATTGAGATGGCGCATGAGCGCGACGGTCACCTGATCCCGGTCCACAGGACGGCCGCAGGCGAGTCGCAGAGAAGTGCTCTTCAGCCGCAACCCGAGCGGGAAATCGGCGATCTCCTGGTTGATGTTTAGGCCGATACCGGCGACAGCAAAGCTCAGCAGGCCTCCGTTCAGAGAGCCTTCCACCAGGATGCCGCAGAGTTTGCGCCCCTCAAAGAGTATGTCATTGGGCCATTTGAGGGTGACCCTCAGCCTCGTCGTACTGCGGATCGCCTTGGCAACAGCCAGGGAGAGCATCAGCGAGAGGATACCGCTCTCCCTCGCCGTCAGGGCGGGGCGCAGCAGCGTGGAAAGATAGAGCCCTGATTCTCGCGGGGAAAACCAGATCCGGTTCAGGCGGCCGCGCCCGGCGCTCTGCTCGCGAGCGATGACGGTCAGGCCTTCATCGGCGCCGGCGAGGGCCCACTGTTTGACCAGTGCGTTGGTCGAATCGACCCGGTCGAGGAGGATCACCTTGCGTCCGATGACCGGAATCCTGGGACGGCCGGGCAAAATCATAGGTTT
This sequence comes from bacterium, assembly GCA_029554865.1. GTDB lineage: Bacteria > Zhuqueibacterota > Zhuqueibacteria > Residuimicrobiales > Residuimicrobiaceae > JAKPUX01. The sequence continues at coordinate 13,479 of JAKPUX010000073.1, forward strand.
ATCTTTCCGGATTCGAGGGGATGGAACTGATGGTGAACCGCCTTGAGGAACTCACGATCGAGGTGGGTATAGATTTGTGTTACCGAGATGTCAGCGTGGCCGAGCATTTCCTGAACAGCGCGCAGATCGGCTCCCCCCTCCACCAGATGGGTGGCGAAGGAGTGGCGCAGGGTATGGGGCCCGGCTTTCTTGGTTATTCCCGCCGCACGCAGGTACTTCTGGATCATGATCCAGATGGTCTGGCGGCTGAGCTTCTTGCCGAAGCGGTTGAGGAAGACGATTTCACCCCCGAGGCCGAGACTGGCCAGCGCCGGCCGCACCTCGCGCAAATACTCCCGCAGCCAGCTGAGGGCGACCTTGCCAACCGGGACAAGCCGCTCCTTCTGGCCCTTGCCGAAAACGCGCACAAATTCATCATCCCAATAGATGTCGCGGCTTTTAAAGGAGACCAGTTCAGAGACCCGCACTCCCGTGGCGTAGAGAAATTCGAGGATGGCGCGATCGCGGATCCCGGTGGAATTTGCTGTATCGGGCTGCTGCAGGAGCTTTTCAATCTCGATGAGATCCAGAACCCGCGGCATCTTCATCCAGGGCTTGGGCACAGTATAGTTCTCCGTGGGATCCTGGCTGCAGATTTCCTCGGAGAGGAGAAATTTGTGAAAGGTGCGAATGGCCGAGACATTGCGCGAAATCGACGTGGGACAGAGGCCAAGCCCGTGGAGGAGCTCGAGAAAGGAGGCGATGTGGTGATGCTGGATGTTTTCGGGCAGATCAGTGCCGCCCTCCTGGAGAAAACGGACATAACGGAGCAGATCATGTTCATAGGCGGTGATGGTATTGCCAGAGAGCTGGCGCTCCACACGCAGGAAATCGATGAAACTATGGAGGTGATCGGTGAGCGTCATAGCCATTCCCGGTCAGGGGGGATCAGATTGGCCTGGAGAGGGCGGCTTATGGTTCCTGCAGGCCGGCCGGCAGGATCTCCTCCGCCAGGGAGAGGGCGATGCCGGACATCATCACCTCCGGTCCCATGGTGCTGAAATCCCCGGAGAGCAGCCGGGCTTCGACATTGGCGTAGAGGGAGCAGCCGGCCCCCTTTTCGACGATCAGTCCCGAGACCCGTCCCCCGCATTCGCTGACAAAGGTGACCTCGCCGAGCAGGTCGCTGGCGATAAAGCCGGTGCAAAAGTGGAGCTGCAAGTGGGAGGTCGGGGTGTAGACGCTGATGAGGTGGCCGATATGGTCGCCGATCGGGATATCGGGATAGATTTCGAGGGAGATATGCTGGAGGGTTTCGTTGTTTTCGATGATAAAGCGATATTTATTGTCGATCTGCTTGGGGGAAACCCCGAGCACCCGGCTGATTTTTTCAATATCTTTTTTACTGAATGTCGGACGCATAAAGAGTACCTTTTTTGTTCCTGTTTACGCAGGATCGCTTTCCAGGTTACAAAAAAACCCCACATAACCGCGGGGTTTCAAACGGCAGGCCTGTCCGTCAAACCTTGCTCACTCTGGTCGCCTGCAATCCTTTGTCGCCGGAGACGGCGTCGAATTCCACCTCTATGCCTTCAGAAAGAGTCTTGAATCCTTCCATCTGTATCACAGAAAAGTGGACGAAAACATCATCGCCATTTTCCTGTTCAATGAATCCAAACCCCTTGTTTTCATTAAACCACTTGACCTTGCCTCTTGCCATCCTGCGTGCTCCTCCTGACAAATAACGCGGAGAAGAACTTCTGCCAAAGCATGAGCCGCCCGAGGGCAGAAGCGCTTTCTCTTGGCGTTAATGTAGGTAAACCATGTTTTTTAGTCAAGCGTTTTCTTCAGGCCTGCAAACTCATTCGCAGCTGCCGGACCGCCCCGGCAATGTCATTCTGGCGAAAAATCGCCTGTCCGATCACCAGGACATCGGCGCCGGCTGAAACCACCCCGCTGGCGCTCGTCTCGTCGATGCCGCCATCCACCTCGATCAGGTACTCGAGGCTCCGCTCTGCACGCCATCTCTTGAGCTGGGCGATGCGCTCACCCGCGCCGGGCAGGTAGCGCTGGCCGCCGAAGCCGGGTTCGACGGACATGACCAGCACCATCTCCACCAGGGAGAGGACCGGCTCGATCATCAGCAGGGGTGTGGCGGGATTGAGGGTGACGCCGGGCCTGACGCCGAGAGTGCGGATATTTTCAAGAGTGCGCCAGAGGTGGGGACAAGCCTCGACATGTACCGTGATGAGATCGGCTCCGGCTTCCTGGAAGGCGGAGATATAGGCGTCGGCGTTGCTGATCATGAGATGGACATCGAGGGGCAGGGCGGTGATCCGCCGGATCGCCGCCACAATCATCGGACCAAAGGTCATGTTGGGCACAAAGTGGCCATCCATGATGTCCAGATGAATCCAGTCCGCCCCCCCGCTCTCGAGGGCGGTGATCTGTTCAGCGAGCCGGCTGAAATCGGCGTTGAGCACCGATGGTGCGATGATGGCCATAGAACCTCCCCCCTACTCTTCGAGCACGCTGATGACCAGATCGAGGGCATCACCCTTGTTGACCACTGTGCCCGCTTCGATCGACTGGCTGACCACGGTATTGGGCAGCAGTTTGCCGGTGCGCTGTTCGCTGATCTGCCCCTTGACCAGACCGGCCTTGGTGATCAGCTGAAGGGCCTGATCGAGCGAGAGGCCGACAGTCTCGGGGACGATGTACTCGGATGGCTCGATGCCTGCGCTGACGCTGAGGTCGATGCGGGTACCAAGGCGGATATCGCCACCCGGGCTGACGGATTGGGCGCAGACTACCCCTTCCGGATAAAACTCATCGGTGCGATAGTCGACATGGCCCAGTTCAAGATCCGCTTCCTGCAGGGCGAAGCGGGCATCGCGCTCGGAGAGACCAACCAGCTTGGGCATGGTGAGGATCTTTTGTCCACGACTGACCGTCAGGTAGATGCGGCGGCCCTTCTTGACCGGGATTCCCGCTTCCGGCACCTGAAAGAGCACATCGCCCGCGGCGACCTTTTCATCGTACTGCTCGCTTCCCTTGACAGCCCGCAATCCGAGGTCGCGCAGGCGCCGCTCTGCGGCATTGAAGGGCTGGTTGATGACATCGGGGACAGCGATGGACTGATATTGCCGGGTGTAGAGGGGCATGATCGCCCAGTCGAGGAGCAGATAAGAGAGGAGCAGGGCGGCCGCCACGTAGGCGCTCTTGCGCTGCCAGGAGAGGCGCCCCCACTGCTGAAGGTCTTGCTTGATGAAATTCATATTAGCCAATGATTTCTCCGGGATTCAGGCTGTGTCCGCGCAAGAACTCGGCGGCGGAGAGGGCCTTTCCTCCTTCAGGTTGTAGGGTGACAAGTTCCAGCGCGCCGTCGCCGGTGGCGGCCAGGAGGGGGCACTTGCCCCCTGCGTAAATCAGGGTTCCAGGTTTGTCATGCTTCCCGGCGGGTCCGGGGCGCGCTTTGATGATCTTGAGGGTTCTGCCGCGCCACCGCGTCCAGGCGGCCGGATAGGGCGAGAGCCCGCGCACCAGATTGTGGAGCGCGCCGGTGGGCCTGTTCCAGTCGATCAGGCCCATTTCCCGGGTCAGTTTGGGCGCACGCGTCGCCGCCCCCTCCTGCGGTTTGGGCACGAGCGTGCCCGCATCGAGCCCGGCGACAGTCCGGAACAAAAGCTCCCCCCCTTCTTCGGCGAGGAGGTCATGCAGCTCTCCGGCGGTCATCTCCTCTCCGATCGGCACCCGGCACTGCAGCAGCCAGCTGCCGGTATCGACCTTTTCATCGATGAAGAAGGTGGTCGCACCGGTCTCCTTCTCGCCGTTGATAATGGCCCAGTTGATGGGTGCGGCTCCGCGGTACCGGGGCAGCAGCGAGGCGTGGAGGTTGACGGTGCCGATCCGGGGCAGGGAAAAGACCTCGGGCGGCAGGATTCTGAATGCAACCACCACGAAGAGATCCGCAGCGAGCCCGCGCAGTTCCTGAATGAAGGCGGGATCGCGCATCTCCCCGGGCTGCAGCAGTGCAAGATGGAGCCCGAGAGCGCACTCCTTGACAGCAGATGGGCGCAGATGGCGCCCGCGACCGGCCGGCTTGTCGGGCACCGTGACCACTGCGGGGATATCGTGGCCGGCCTCGATCAGCCCGGTCAGGCTGGGGAGGGCGAATTCAGGCGTGCCCATAAAGACGATTCTCATGACTTTTGCTTTCATCATCGGCCGCGCCGCCAGCCCGGAGTGCAACGGGGCTGCATCAGGCTGCTGCAGTCCGATGAGACCCCAGACGTAACGGTACGAAAGGCCGGATCAGGAAACGCTACCCTCGGTCTCAGCCAGTTTCCGGGCAATCGCTGCTTTATTGACCTCGATCTTGACATTGTCCGCAATCTTGATAACGATGATATTTTCCTTTTCCTTGATGCCCTGGACGATCCCGTAGATGCCGCCGATGGTCACGACCCGATCCCCCTTTTGCAGGGCGCTGAGCATCTGGGCCATCTCCTTCTGTTTCTTGGCCTGGGGCCGGAACATCAGGAAATACATGATGGCGATGATGAGGATGATGGGCAGGAATAGGCCCAGGGTGCTGCCACCGCTCTGCTGTCCTGCCGGTGCGGTCATGGCGAGAAAAAACATCACTGAGTTCATGAATACCTCCTTTGATGGGTCATGATGATTCGGCATGGTGCCGGTTGGAATGATAATGGGCCAGAAAATCCTTTTTGAATTCGAGATAGCGTCCCTGCAGGATCGCCTGGCGGGCGCGGCCCATCAGCCCCAGGTAGAAATGGAGATTATGCAAGCTGATGAGGCGGAGCACCAGCACCTCCTGAGCGCTGAAGAGATGGCGCAGGTAGGCGCGGGTGAAGGTGCGGCAGGTATAGCAATTGCACGCCTCGTCGAGCGGGGCGAACTGCTCGCGGAATTTGGCGTTCTTGATGACAATCTGTCCGCCCGAAGTAAAAGCGGTGCCGTTGCGGCCGTTGCGGGTGGGCATGATGCAGTCGAACATGTCCACCCCGAGTTCGATGCCCTCGAGCAGGTCCTCGGGTTTGCCGACCCCCATCAGGTAGCGGGGCTTGTTCCCGGGCAGCAGGGCGGTGACGAGCCCGGTGATCTCGAACATTGCCTGCTTGGGCTCGCCCACGGAGAGTCCGCCGATGGCATAGCCGGGAAAATCCATTTCGATCAGGGCCTCGGCGCTCTGGCGGCGCAGATCGGCGTAGACGCTGCCCTGGACAATGGCGAACTGGTGCTGGATGAAGCCGTGGCGTTCCCCGATTTCCGAAAAGGCGTCGCGGCTGCGACGCGCCCAGTCAATGGTGAGCTGATGGGCCTTGAGGGCGTAGCGGTAGTCGCAGGGATAGGGGGCGCACTCATCCAGAACCATCATGATATTCGAGCCGAGATCGCGTTGAATCTCCACCACCTTCTCCGGGCTGAAAAAGTGGCGCGAGCCATCGATATGGGAGCGGAAATGAAAACCCTCCGGGGTTATACGATTTAGTTCGGAGAGGCTGAAAACCTGGTAGCCGCCGCTATCCGTGAGGATGGGGCGGTTCCAGGCGCTGAATTTCTGCACACCCCCGGCCTTGCGCACCAGCTCGGCACCGGGCCGCAGGTAGAGGTGATAGGTATTGTTGAGAATGATCTGCGCCCCGGCGTCGTTCAGGTCGACGGGCGACAGGGTCTTCACGGAGGCCTGGGTTCCCACCGGCATGAAGATCGGGGTCTGGATGGTCCCGTGAGCAGTGTGCAGCAGGCCCGCGCGAGCCTGGCAGCTGCGGTCATACCTGACTATGCTGAAAAAGGGGCGGTCGCTCATTGTGTCCACTGCTCACTGGAGAACGGCATCGAGGGCCTCCTGGGCCTGGCTGACGGCGAAGATGTTCATGCCTGTGCCTGTCGGCAGGCTTTTCTTGTTGCCGCGCGGGATCACGGCCCTTTTGAAGCCCATTTTTTCCGCCTCGGCCAGGCGGGCTTCGATGTGGGCGACGGAACGCAGTTCCCCGCCAAGGCCGACCTCGCCGATGAGGATCGCTTCAGGATCGATGACGCGGCTGCGCATGCTCGAAGCGATGCAGGCGACCACGCCGATATCCGCCGCGGTTTCGTCGATGCGAAATCCGCCGACGGCGTTGACATAGACGTCCATGGTGCCGACGCGGTAGCCCAGCCTCTTTTCCAGCACGGCCAGGAGCATTTGCAGCCGCTTGATATCGATCCCGTTGGTGGTGCGCTGGGGCAGTCCGTAGTTGGAGGGGCTCACCAGGGCCTGGATTTCCAGCAGGATCGGTCGGGTCCCCTCCATACAGCAAATCACCGAGGAGCCGTTATTGGCGGTCTGGCGTTCAGAGAGGAAGACAGCCGAGGGATTGGGGACATCGCGCAGCCCCCGCTCGGTCATCTCAAAGACCCCGATCTCGCGGGTGGAACCGAAGCGGTTTTTGGCGGCGCGGAGGATGCGGTAAAAGTGGTCACGGTCGCCCTCGAAGAGCAGGAGGGCATCGACCATATGTTCAAGTACCTTGGGACCGGCGAGCATCCCTTCCTTGGTGACATGGCCGACCAAAAAGACCGGGATGTGCTCGCTCTTGGCGACCTGGATGAGGCGCAGGGCACACTCGCGAACCTGGCTGACGCTGCCCGGGGCGCTCTCAAGCAAAGGGGTATACATGGTCTGGATGGAGTCGACGACGATGAGCCGGGGATTGAGGCCGGCGACGGCATCGCGGACGCTCTCGATTTCGGTCTCGGCGAGGATATAGAGCCCTTCGGAGTCGAGTCCGAGGCGCTGGGCGCGCATCTTGGTCTGCTGGGCGGACTCTTCGCCGGTCACGTAGAGCACCTTGAAATCCCGGCGTCCAAGTCCGGCGGCCTCCTGCAACAGCAGGGTCGATTTGCCAATGCCGGGATCTCCCCCGATCAGGATAACGGCGCCGGGGACAATGCCTCCGCCAAGGACCCGGTTGAATTCGGGACTGATGGTCTGGAGTCGAGGCATCTGGTCAGTCGAGATCGCCTCAAGAGGCAGGGGCTGGCTCCTGACGCCGCTCGCATGTCCGGTCGTGCGCACATCAGCGGCCGGAGCGCGTTCCTCGACAAAGCTGTTCCAGGAGTCGCAGGCCGGGCACTTGCCCAGCCAGCGCGGCGAGATGTTGCCGCAGCTCTGGCAGACGAAATGCACCTTCTCTTTTTTGGATTTATTCATGCTGCAAAAAGTATCGAAATAATGGCAAAAAGTCAAGCCATTTTTGCTAAGTTATTATTTTTCAGCGATAACTATCGGGGCGACGAGGTGTATGGCTCCCCATTCCTGCAGATTAGCCTTGATTTGGGTGCGTTAATACTCTACATTGAGAGGTGCAAATGGAGGTCTCCACTGCGTTGACCTGGCAGCGGAGCATGCATTTCCAGCCGGGAGTGAGAATGAAAATAAGCAAATCGAGCATCAGCCGGGCCCTTCGCCGGGCCATCGCTGAGCGCGGCATGATCAGGGAAGAGGATACAGCCGTCATCTTTTACGATCTTTCGTGGCTGCAGGGACGGATCGGGGAACTGGTCTCGCTCTTTCCGGCGGAGACCCTCCACGCCATCGCGGTCAAGGCCAATCCGCTGGTCAAGGTGCTTAAAGAGATCCAAAAATCCGGGCTGGGACTGGAAGCGGCGAGTCTGCCCGAACTCTGTCTGGCCCAGAAAACGGGGGTGGCGCCTGACCGCATCGTCTATGATTCCCCGGCCAAGAGCCGCAAGGAACTCGAATACGCCCTGCAGGCAGGCGTGCATATCAATGCGGACTCTTTGGCGGAGCTCGCGCGCATCGATGAGCTGCTCAAGAGCATGCCCCTGACCGGCACCATCGGGGTGCGCATCAATCCCCAGGTGGGTTCCGGATCGATCTCGATGCTGAGCGTGGCGGGGGAGTATTCCAAATTTGGAGTGCCGATCAAGCAGCAGCGCGAGGCCCTGCTCTCCTCCTTTCTCCGCTTTGACTGGCTGAAGGGGGTGCATCTGCATGTAGGATCGCAGGGCTGCGAGCTCGAGCTCATCATGAGGGGCATCGAAACGGTCTACAATTTCGCCCTGGAGGCCAATCGGCTGCTCGAGCGCGAAGGCAAGGAGAGACGCATCACCATATTTGACATCGGCGGAGGCATGCCGGTAGCTTACCGACCTGACGCGAAAATCCCTGCAATGGAGGAGTATGCCGCCCTCTTAAAGTCGCGCCTGCCCGGCCTCTTCGATGGTTCCTTCCGGGTGATCACCGAGTTCGGCCGCTGGCTCCATGCCCACAGCGGCTGGACCGCCAGCAGGGTGGAATATGTCAAACGGGACGATAAGGTGAATACCGTCATGATCCACGTCGGGGCCGACCTGCTGCTGCGCCGATGCTACCGCCCGGAAGAGTGGCATCACGAGATCGCGGTGGCCGATCGCAGTGGCCGCCTCAAACGGGGCCGGGAACGCAAGCCCTTCACCATTGCTGGTCCCCTCTGCTTCGCCGGTGACATCATCGCCCGGGAGGTCACACTGCCGCCGGTCGAGGAAGGCGATTACATCCTCATCCAGGACACCGGCGCCTATACCCTGAGCATGTGGTCCCTGTACAACAGCCGCCAGATCCCCCGCGTGCTCGGCTATTACGATGAAGGGGAGCGCTTCGAACTCTTGCGGGAACGAGAATCTCTGGCGCAGAAGGTTGAATTCTGGGGGTAAAGGAGAGGAAAGGAGTTGGTCATGCAGCACAAAATAGAGTCCGGGCAGGACGCCGGGGGAATCGGAACCGTTTGGCAGCGTCTGGTTTTCCTTCTGTTCGGGGTCGGATCGACCCTCTGGTTTCTGGTCCGGGTCATCCCCAAGCCCAGCCGGGCCGCCTATCCCTGCATGCGTGCGGCGGCGCCCATCGCCTCCGGCTTTGTGGTCTACCTGATCGGCCTCGGGGCGTCGGTGACCGCCTTCCGCAAGGCCCGACTCCAGCTGCGCCAGGCCCGCTACGGGCTTGCCCTGCTCCTGGGTTCGGCCGCCCTCTTTTTTCTCCTTTTCACCATCGTGGCCGATGAAGCCCCCTCTCAGGCGGGGGAAGTAGCTGAGTTCCCCCTGCCGGCGCAGGCCTCACTGACCGACCAGACCCCCAATCGTCCGGTCGGTCTCGCCCGGGGCATTTTCCCCGGCCGGGTGGTCTGGGTACACGATCCCGCGGCCACCAACGAAAACGCCAAACCGGCCCTCTACGGCAGCGGCTGGTTTCTCAGCAAAAACAACAGCCAGTACGTCATCGACAACATGTTCTCCGCCGCCCTGAGATCCCTGACCGGCGATGGCAGTGACCGCGAGGCCTGGGAATCTGTTTTCAGGTTCTACAACCGAAAGCGCGGCCTGGGTGACCGGGGTTATCAGTCCGGCGAAAAAATCCTCATCAAGACCAACGCCACCAGTTCATGGGGAGGAAATTACAGCACTTCCGACCTCTCAGCCATGTTCAACGCCAATTATGGCATTTCGGAGACCTCCCCCCAGCTGGTTCTGAGCGTTCTGCGCCATCTGGTCCGGACGGTGGGCGTCGCCCAGAAGGATATTTATGTCGGCGACCCGATGAAGCACATTTATAAACACTGCTATGAGCTGTGGTACGCCGAATTCCCCCAGGTCAACTACCTGGACCATGACTATGGAGCTGAGAAGGGAAGGCTCAAGGTGGTGCCCTCCTCATCCGCCTCCCTCGTCTACTCCGACCGGGGCAGGATCATCAGCACCGGGCCGGACCGGATCTACAAGATCTTCGATGAGGCCTCCTACATGATCAACATCCCGACCCTCAAGGGGCACAAACACGCCGGGGTCACCATGTTCGCCAAGAATCACTTTGGCTCCCACACCCGCAGCAACGCCAACCATCTTCACAAGGGACTGGTGGCCACAGAGCAGGGTGGCGTTGTCAACCGTGGAGGCTACGGCCTCTATCGGGTCCAGGTCGACCTTATGAGCCACAAGGTGCTGGGCGGCAAGAACCTCTTTTACCTCATGGACGCGCTCTGGAGCTCCGATTACGAGATCGGCCCGCCGGTTAAATTCAGGATGCCCCCCTTCAACGACGACTGGACCTCCTCGCTCTTTCTCTCCCTCGATCCCGTTGCCATCGAATCGGTCGGCTATGATTTCCTTTTTACAGAGATGGAGCCGAACAGCGGCCATACCTACAGTTTCCCCCGTATGACCGGTGCTGACGACTATCTCCATCAGGCAGCGAGCTCCGACAACTGGCCGTCCGGCTTGAGCTACGATCCGGAGAACGACGGAACCCCTATTGCCAGCCTCGGCGTGCATGAGCACTGGAACAACAGCGTCGACAAGCAGTATTCGCGCAACCTTGGCACAGGCGAGGGGATCGAGCTGGTCCGGATCGCCAGCGGCACTGGTGTGGAATTGACCTGGGACGGTGAGCACGCCCCCGCCGGCTTTGCCCTGCTGCCCAGCTATCCCAATCCCTTCAATGCCTCCGCCACCCTCATCTTCCAGCTTGCACTCCCAGGTGAAGTCGAGCTGACCATCCATGATATCACTGGCCGGAGGATCGTAACCCTCTTCAGCGGCAGCAGGGAGGCCGGTGAATGCCGGCTGAACTGGGACGGCCGCAGCCTGGATGGCACCAGTATGCCAAGCGGCACCTATTTCTGCCGCCTGCAGGTCCGGCAGCAAGATGCAGTATATACCGCTTCCCGGCGCATGGCCCTGGTGCGATGAAGCAAATGCGCACAAAAACAAGCCCGGGAATCCGGGCTTTTTTGTGCAGCGTCGAGAGCAAAATGCACCACCAGGTATCGTTTTCCTACTCCTGCGAGAATTCGGCGATGAGGGCCTGGATCGAAGCCTTGGCATCGCCGAAGAGCATGCGGGTGTTTTGTTTGAAGAAGAGGGGATTCTCCACGCCGGCGAAACCTGGACGCATGCTGCGTTTAAGCACGATGACCGTGCGGGATTTGTCCACCTCAATGATGGGCATGCCCCACAGGGGCGAGGAGGGATCCTCCCTGGCGGCCGGATTGACGACATCATTAGCCCCGATGACCACACAGACGTCGATGTTGGGCATCTTGGGATTGACGGCATCGGCTTCCATGAGCTCGTCGTAGGAAACGTTGGCCTCCGCGAGCAGCACATTCATGTGGCCGGGCATGCGGCCCGCCACCGGATGGATGCCGTAGAGGACCTCAGCGCCGTTCTTGCGGAGAAGGTCGCCGAGTTCGCGAACAGCCTGTTGCGCCTGTGAAACAGCCAGTCCATAGCCGGGCACAAATACCACCGAAGAGGCGGCCTCCAGAATCAGATAGGCCTCTTCGACTGTCAGGGGCCGGATTTCACCGCTGACCGCCGCCCCTTGACTGGAGGTGGTGGCGCCGAATCCGCCGAAGAGGACGTTGGTAAAGGAGCGGTTCATCGCCTTGCACATGAGAATGGCGAGAATGAATCCCGAGGCCCCGTCGAGAGTGCCGGCGACGATGAGAAGCTGGTTGTCAAGGACGAAGCCAAGGGCTGCTGCCGAGAGTCCGGCATAGGAGTTCAGGATGGCGATGACGGTGGGCATATCAGCGCCGCCGATGCCCATAACGAGCAAAAATCCGAAGAGAAGCGCGGCTGCGACCAGCACCGGCAGGAAATAAGGGTTGGTGGGATTGACGACCAGTCCGATGGCCGCGCCCAGGGCCACAGCCACTACCAGGCCGCTGACGATGTTGCGGCCCTTGTAGACCAGTGGCTTGCCGGAGATCATCTCCTGCAGCTTGAGAAAGGCGATGGTCGAACCGGTGAAGGTCAGATATCCCAGCAGCATTTCGGCGGCCAAAACCACCATGGTGAAGGTGTCGATCCCGGGCAGACGCTGATAGTACTCCGCCGTGCCGACCAGGGCGACGGCGAGCGAACCGAAGGCGTGAGACATGGCCGTCCGCTGCGGCACGGCGGTCATCGGCAGCTTGAGGGCAATGGGTATGCCGATGAGGGTGCCGACGGCGATGGCGATGAGGACCAGATCGAGATGCTGGGTCTTGTAAGCGATCATGGTCGCGATCACTGCAATGAGCATGCCCAGGCTTCCGGCCCAGTTGCCGTGGCGAGAGGTTTTAACCTCGCCCATCCACTTGAGGGAGAGGATGAAAAGGACCGCAGCGAGGAGGTAAAGGTAACCGACGATGTGGGCTATCATTTGGCGTCTCCTCCCTGATCCTTCCTGAACATGCGCAGAATGCGCTCTGTGATCATGAAGCCGCTGATGACGTTGGTGGCTGCCAGAGCGACGGCGATGGTCGCAAAGATCATAATCATCCGGTTTTTGGGCTCAGCCATGACAATCAGCGCCGCGACTACGGAGACCGAGGAGATGGCGTTGGTCAGGGACATCAGCGGGGTATGCAGCAGCTTTGAGACCCGCCGGATCAGGCCCAATCCCAAAAAAACCGCCAGCATGAAGATAAGCAGGTTGATGTAAAGCGGTGTCGTTTGACCATGCATGGGATAATTCCTCCAGGATGCGCAACATAAAAACGTGCCGGTTTTCTACAGGCTTTCATAATGCTTCTTGAGCAGTTCGCTGCGAATCTCGCCGCCGGCGGTGACGAGAGCGGACTGAATGATCTCATCTTCCAGCTTGAGGGGGAAGCTTTTGGCCTCCTCATCCCAGAAATGGGTCACCAGGCTAGTCAGGTTGGCGGAATACATCTGGCTGGCATGGATGCAGACGTGTCCGGGCAGATTGTCGAGCCCGATGATGCGCACCCCGTTGACCACCACCTCCTCGCCGAGGACGGCCCCCTCGACGTTGCCGCCCCCTCGATGGCGAGATCGATGATCAGGCTGCCCGGCTTCATTCCCGCGATCATCTCCCTGGTGACGATGACCGGAGCCTTGCGGCCGAAAACCTGGGCGGTGGTGATGACCACATCCGATAGGGCGCAGACCCTGGCCATGCCCTCGCGCTGCTTTTGCAGCTGCTCCTCGGTGAGGGCCTTCGCATAACCGTCCCTGGTCTGTCCAGTCTCGCCGAGATCGATCTCGACAAAGCGCGCCCCCACGGAACGGATCTGTTCGGCTACGGCGGGGCGGGTATCAAAGGCCTCCACCCGCGCACCGAGACGCTTGGCCGTGGCGATCGCCTGCAGTCCGGCCACGCCGGCGCCGATGACGAAAACACGGCTGGGCTGGATTGTTCCGGCGGGCGTCATCATCATCGGAAAAATCCTGTTCAGCCGCTCGGCAGCGAGAACGGCAGCGACATAGCCGCCCAAACTGGCCTGCGAGCTGAGGGCGTCCATCTTCTGGGCGATGGTCGAACGCGGTATCATCTCCATACAGAGGGCATTGACCCCGTGCTCAGCCAGGGACTGGATAAGCGGTCGTGAATTGAAGGGATCGAGAAAACTGACGTGGATGGCATCCTTGCGCAGCAGCTTGACAACCTCTATGGGTGGTTTGCGCAAACGCAAGACCATGTCGGCCATGGCAAAACCTTCCACTGGCGTGTGCACGATTCCCGCCCCGGCCTTCTCGTACAGGGTGTCGTGGTAGTGACAGGAAATGCCCATGCCACTCTCGACGACGACTTGAGCGCCCTTTTTAACCAGCTTTTCTACATCCGCAGGAATCATGGGCACCCGCAATTCGCGGGCATCACTCTCTTTGGGAATGAAGATTTTCATCGGATGCTCTCCTCTGCGAAGGCATGAAAGGAAAACCGTTTGACTTCATGGCTGGAGATGCCTATATTCTGGCATCCATATTTAAAGGGAACAGATGAACCGGATAAAGATGATGGCACTGCTGGCCGCGCTTGCGCTCGGCCTCGCCTGTGTAAAAAAGGAACCCGCCCTGCCGTCGAGCCAGATCGAGCAGTTCGCCAAAGTTTATATCGGATATCTGACCATCTGCATGAGCGATACGGCCCATGCCGAAGCGCGTACAGCCTATCTGCAGAGCGAACTCGACCGGCACCAGATGAGCCGCACCGAATTTGAACGCATACGGCAGGGGCTGGAAGCCGATCCTCAGGCCTTCATCGATCTGCTCAACCGCATCGAGGCCGGACTGGAGGTCAAACCGGCGAGAAAAGCCCCTCCCCAGGAGGTCTATCCGGCCGGCCAAGCCGTGCCTATCGTGCGCTGATCAGCTGCCTCTCCCCCGCCGGCCCTTTCTATCCTCCGCTGCCCGCCTCGCCTGGATGATAGTGACGCCAGATGGTTTCAGCCAGCCTGGGCGGCATGCCCGCACGGCTGCTCAACTCCTCCACACCAGCCTCCCTGATCTTCTTCACCGATTTGAACGACTTGAGCAGGGCATCCCTTCTCGCCTTGCCGATTCCCGGAATCGATTCCAGTTCCGAAACCAGGGTCCTGCGCTTGCGCAGGGAGCGATGAAAGGTGACTGCAAAGCGGTGGGCCTCATCGCGCACCCGCTGCAGTAGACGCAGGCCCGAGCTGTCGCGGCGGATATAACGGGAATCGGATTCGCCCGGCATAAAGACCTCGTCCAGCCTCTTGGCAAGGGCGGCGATCGGCTGGCCGGCGATCTCCAGGGCGGCGAGGGCTTCAAGCGCTGCGTTCAACTGTCCCTTGCCCCCGTCAATGAGAATCAGGTCGGGGAAGGCTTGTCCCTCGCTCTTCAGGCGGCTGTACCGGCGGCCCACGGCTTCGCGCATCATCGCAAAATCATCCGGGGTGGATTTGGTGCGGATGCGGAAATGACGATAGTCGCTGCGGTGCGCCTTGCCGTTGACGAAACAGACCATCGAGGCGACCGGATCGGTTCCCTGAATATTGGAAATATCAAACGCCTCGATACGCATCGGAAGTTTTTCCAAGAGCAGATCCTTCTGCAGGGCCTTGACTGAACCGGCCGTAAAATCCTGGGCCTTTTCGCGCTGCAGCTGCATCTCCTGGAGGAGCAGTCTGGCATTGCGGTCGCACATCCTGAGGAGCTGGGCCTTTTCGCCGCGCAGGGGGGCGATGAGATCCACTGCGCCATTACGCTTGTCCGACAGCCAACTCCTGATCGGGGCCGCCTCATCCCCCAGCGGGGCCGGCAGAAGAATCTCGAACGGCACGTACTCGCGGGTGATATAGTACTGCTTGATAAAGGCGGCGGTGACGGCCGTAAGATCTTCCTCAGCGATACCGTTGAGAAAGAAGTGCTGGCGTCCGATTATCTTGCCCTCGCGCACCTGAAAGACGACGCAGCAGGCATCGCCGTCCTCGGTCGCAATCGCGATGATATCCCGGTCACGCAAGGCGGGATCGAGCACCTTCTGGCGCTGGTGAAAGTTCTGTACTGCAAGCAGCTGGTCGCGCAGGCGTGCCGCTTCCTCGAAACGGCGGTCGGCTGCGGCGGCGTGCATCTCCCGGGTCATGGCCTCGACCACGGCTGTGCTTTTACCTTCTATGAAAGCCACGATGAAATCAATGGTTTTCTGGTATTCCTCACGTGAAACATGACCCTCACAGGGACCATGGCATTTCTTGATGTGATAGTTGAGGCAAACCCGGAATTTGTGCTGTCGAATGCTCTCTTCGGTCAGAGCGAGGTTGCATGAGCGCAAAGGGAAGAGCTGCTTGACGGTCTTGAGCAGTTCGCGCATCGGATAGACGTCGGTATAAGGGCCGAAATAGCGCGAGCCGTCGCGGATGATCTTGCGGGTTGGAAAGATGCGCGGGAAGGTCTCGTTGGTGACGCGTATATACGGGAAACTTTTATCGTCCTTGAGATTGATGTTGTAGCGGGGTTTGTACTCCTTGACCAGGTTGGATTCGAGGATGAGGGCTTCCACCTCCGAATCGGTGATGATGGTCTCAAAGTCGGCGATATGGCTGACCAGTTTGGCGGTTTTGGCGTCGAGAGGACGGTGTTCCTGGAAATAGGAGCGCACCCGGTTGCGCAGCACCTTGGCCTTGCCGACGTAGATGACTTCTCCGCGCCTGTTCTTGAACAGATAGACGCCTGGCTTTTTAGCGAGCAAGTCCAGTTTTTCGAGAACGTTCTTTGGCACGGAATCGGTCATAGTCATCCGTATGCTTGGCAACCGGGTCGCTGGTGAAGGTACTAGTGCTTCTTGCCGTAGGACTGTTTTATCATCTCCTCCAGCCGCGACTTGGGATCTCGGACGATATCGCTGTCCACGGTAAAATTGTCGCAGCCGAGCAGGCGCAAGCCATATTCATAATCGTGCAGCAGATCGCTGCACACCTCTTCCAGATTTTTGCCCTCCCCGGATGCTCTTTGCCTGAGCAGTTCAAGCGCCTCGCCGGTGAAGGTGATGACGATGCCGTTGCTGGCGAGGAAGCGTTTCTGGAAGGCCTTGAGGTAGTGTTGGGTGAGAAGGCGATCCAGTTCTCCCTGCGGATTGTCCACCAGGGCAGGGGTGACGGTGAACTCGGTGATGGTAGTGTCCGGGAGTGTTTTCTCGAATTTGAGCAAGAGACGGTCGACCACGCTCACGAGGCCGCGCGCACCTGTATGTTCCTCGTTGGCCAGCTCCGCAATGCGGCGCAAGGCCTCCTCCTCAAATTCGATATGGATATCATAGGAGCGGAAGTCCCGCCTTTTACCTTGAATAACCGTACTGTTGGGATTTCCGAGGATGCGGAAGAGACCCTCGACATCGAGATCATTGAGGGTCACGGTTACCGGAAGGCGGCCGACGAATTCGGATTCAAAGCCGAAGCGGATGAGGTCTTCTGAACGCAGCTTGCGCAGGATTTCCGTGTCCGCTGCTGAAGCAGGCAGCTCCTCCTCCACGCCCCGGAAGCCGATCGGCTGCTGGTTGAGGCGGCGGCGAATGATATCCGGCAGGGTCGAAAAGGCCCCGCTCATGACGAAGAGGATGTTGCGGGTATTGACCTTTTTACGCGCGACCTTGCCGGTGCGCTGGGCCTCCATGGCCGCCTCCATCTGGGCGGCGAGATCGTGAGGGGTCTTGAGGTCGACCTCGGACTCTTCCATCAGTTTGAGCAGGTTGCGCTGCACCCCGGAGCGAGAGACATCGGGGCCGATGCTGTTGCCGGAAGAGGCAATCTTGTCGATTTCATCCAGATAGATAATGCCGTATTCGGCCAGCTTGAGATCCCCATTGGCTTCGCGGACCAGGTCGCGTACCAGCTCCTCGACATCTCCGCCGACATAGCCGGTCTCGCTGAATTTGGTGGCATCGCCCTTGACGAAGGGCACGCCGATCTTTTTAGCGATCAGTTTGATCAGATAGGTCTTGCCGACGCCGGTGGGGCCGATCATCAGCACGTTGCTTTTAATATTTCCGACCAGCTCCTCCACCCCGTCGGTGCGGGTTTCCAGCTTCATGCGATTGAAGTGGGTGCAGATCTTGGTGGCGAGCACCTCAATAGCCTCGTCCTGCCCGACGACATACTGCTGCAGATAGGCCTCGAGTTCGGAGGGCTTGAGATTGAAATGGACCGGACTGGTGAAATCCTTTTTCTCGCCCTCGGGGGGCGGAGTCTGGCCATTCAGATCGGGCTCGGGGGGAATGACCACCCGGTCGCCGTATTTTTCCTTGAGAAACTCGTTGACATCCCGGCGCAGTTGATCCGGGGTGGGGATTTTCGAATCTGACATAATGCTTTCCTTTCAGAGCGCCTTGTTGCGCCGCTGAAGTTTAACATCGACTGGAAAGTCTTTGTTCCTGCCTGCTGCAGAGCTCAGAGCGCCATGCCGAATCTTGCACCCCGTACAGAAAGGCGGTGGTGCCTCGATGCCGCGCGCCGGCGGCACATCCTGCCTTCCCAGCTGCATCACCCCTGCAGCAGGTCGAGGCTGATATCGAGCACGCGGGCTGAGTGGGTGAGGCTGCCACTGCTGATGAAATCGACGCCGGTGCGGGCGATGGCGGCGACGCTCTCGAGGGTGACATTTCCCGAGGCCTCGAGGGGAATTCTGCCTGAGACCCGTTCAACCGCCTCGTGCATGAGATCCAGGCTCATGTTGTCGAGCATGATCCGGTCCACTCTGAGGGCGACTGCCTCCTCCACTTCTGCCAGGGTGCGGGTTTCAACCTCGATTTCGGCCTGAAAGCCCATACGTTGAGCATAGGCCCGGCAGCGTTCCACTGCCGGAGTAATACCGCCGGAGGCGATGACATGGTTGTCCTTGATGAGGAACATGTCATGGAGACCCATGCGGTGGTTGACGCCGCCACCGCAGCGCACGGCATATTTTTCAAGCAGCCGCCAGCCCGGAGTCGTCTTGCGGGTATCGAGGATGCGTGCGCGGGTGCCGGCGACAGCGTCGGTGAAGCGGCGGGTCAGGGTAGCGATGCCGGAGAGGCGGCCGAGAAAATTGAGGGCGGTCCGTTCCGCCACCAGCAGGCTGCCGGCCTCCCCCTTGACCTCCATGAGGATGTCGCCCTTGCGGACGCGGTCGCCGTCCCTGATGAAGGGGTGTCCGGTGAGCTCGGGATCGACGGCAGCGAGGGTCATGCGGGCGATGTCGAGGCCGGCGACAGTCCCCTCCGCCTTGGCAAGGAAGATGCCACGGCAAGGCCCGGCGGCGTCGGCGATGGCAGCGCTGGTGATGTCGCCGCGATCGGCCAGATCCTCGGTCAGGGCCATGCGGATGAGCTCCGCAGCTGCCGCTCTGATCTCTTCATCCATGTATATCATCCTTTCTGTCTGGCGAGGGCGGCATCGATTTCACGGATGCGCTCGTTGGCAACGCGGCCGAACTGGTCGCCAACACCCATCTCGCGCACTATCTGCTCAAACAGGGAGCGGGCACTCACGAGATTGCCGAGCTTGGCATAAGTCTGGCCGGCCTCATAGAGGGCGGTAGTGCCCCAGGGGAGCTTGCTCGGCCTGCAGACGTACTTGACCTTGAGATACTCGATGATGGCCTGGTTCATGTCTCCCCGTTCGTGGTAAGCCCGGGCGATCCAGTACTGAATTTCCGCTTCGTTTTCGGCGTCGGCCTGGGGCAGCAGGCTCTTGAGCTGGTCGACGCCGCGTTCATACTCCTTGAGGTTGATCAGAAATACACCCAGCTGCATTTTGCGGTTGAAGAGGTCCTCCGCCTCGGGATAGTCCTGGATATACTGGCGGAGGAGTACGACGGCATTGTCCCACAGCCGCAGGTCATCGAACACCGTGATCAGGAGGGCGATGGCGCGCTGTTGTTCGGCACCTTTGGGGGCGAATTCGAGGGCCTTGCGTCCAGCGGCCATGCAGTTCTCGAGCTGGCGGTTTTCGTAATAGAATTCACCCAGATTGATGTAGGAGAGGGCGACGATGCGCGGTTCGGTGTAGCGGTTGGGGATGTTGGTGAGGATCTTGAGGGCTTCATCGGTTTTGTTGAGGGCTGCATAAAGCCTGGCCAGCCCCATCTCGCCATCGGCGGCCTCTGGCAGATCCCGGTATTTGCTGGTGAGTTCCTTGAACTGGTTCTCGGCGGCGACGAAATCACGGTTCGCCAAAGAGATCATGCCGTCTTCATAGAGGAAGAGGGCTTCGGCCTTGCGCTCCTTGAAACTCTTTTTAAAGGCATCGGCAAGCTGCCGGGCACGAGCCAGGTTCTGCTGTTTGTACTCGCACAGGACCTCATTCATCGCGGCCTGGCGCTGCACCGCGCCTCCTGCCGCGTTCTTGATGCGGGCGTAGCGCAGGGCGGCCTCCCTGAATTCATGCTGATCATAGAGGAGGTCGGCGGTGCGCATCAGGGCCACAAGGGCGAGGGAATCCTGGGGCGAGGCGGCGATGAGTTCCTCCAGATGCCCTGCAGCGGCCTGGAAATTGCCAGACAGGGTGTAAAGATTGGCCAGCTCGAGCAGGGCCTCGCTGCGGTGGGCTCCCTCCGGATTGATGCGGATGTACTCCTTGAAGGCCTGGATGGCGGCAGGAAGATCGTGCTGCAGAAGCCAGGCCTGGGCGGAGAGCCAGAGCAGGGTCTCGTTGCGTTTACGGTCCAGATAGGGTGAAAGTTCCTGCAGGGCGCTGCCGTCATCGAAGCGGCTCATGCACTGCCGTGCGCGCTCGAACTGACGCTGTCTGAAATAGATCTGGCAGAGGCGGCTGCGAATCGAGTCAGCGCGGCCGGCATAACCGTAGGTTTGGAGCCAATCTTCATAGAGGGCGGCGGCTTCCCCGGCACGGTTCGACTTTTCAAGCAAACCGGCGAGCTCGAGCGACGCTTCGGCCGCCTGGGCGGAGATGGTGCCGCCGGCGAGGGCACTGCGAAGAGTCTGGATGGCTGAGTCGGGCAGCTGGATGGCGGAGAGAATCCTGCTGTGGAGCAGGGCGTTCTCGAGGCGGATCCGGGGCTGAGGATAGGCGGCGGCGATAGCGGTGCAGGCTGCGGCGGCACGCGAGTACCAGTGGGCGCTGCTGTCGGCTGCAAAACGGTACCAGATCCTCGCCTGTTCGAGTTTGAGGGTGGCGGCGAGGCTGTCGGAAGGCTGGATCCGGGCGAGCAGGGTATCGACCATGCCGGCGCGGATCAGGGGCCGTCCGATGCGCTTCCAGCTCGCGAGCTGGGCGAGGCCGTTGATGGTGCGGCTGCCCGGATCGGCGGCGCCGCGGCTGGTCAGGAAGCGGTTGACCTCCTGCAAGGAATCGGCATGCAGTCCGGCGCTGGTGAGATCGCCCTCCAGGGCGTACTTTTCAGCCAGACGGGCATGAGCAAGCCCGGCGAGGTAAAAGAGGCCGCTCTCATCCACCTCCCCCTCCCTCCGGCTGGCGAGGATGTGGCGGAGGATGGTCAGTCCAGACTGGTAGTCATGATCTTCCTCGATACGTCGGGCCGCCCAGGCAAGCGCAGATCCGGAATCCCCTCCGGCCAGGAGGGCGCGTGAAATCCAGAGGTCACGTTCAGGCGAACCCGCTGGCTGGTAGAGGCGCAGCCAGGTCAACCGTTTTTCCACTTCGCTGCCCTCCTCCGAGGCGGGATAGAGGGCGAGAAACTCCTGATAGGCCATGATCGCCACATTCCGGTCGCCCGCTTCGTCATGGCAGCGGGCCAGACCTAGCGCCGCATCGTCAGCCAGGGGACTGGCGGGATAAAAAGTGGAGAGCAGGGCATAGTCCTGCCGCGCGCTGACGGGATTCTTTAGGACAGTCCGCACGATGGAGGCGCGCTGCATGAGGATGGAATCACGGAGGGGGGGCAGCTCTTCGAAAAGCAAACGCAGGCTGCGCAGGGCTTCGCCGGGATTGTTCAGCTCAAGGAGCAGGGCAGTCTGCTCCTGCAGGGCCAGGCGCTGCAGGGCGGTGATGTCTTTCAGACTGTCGGCATGGGCAAGGATCTGGCTGAACCAGGGCAGTGCCAAGGCGGGCTCACCGAGGCGCTTTTGCAGCATGCCGCGGCGAAAGGCAAGCTTGGCCGCCTCCTGGGCCTTCAGGGAGTCGTGGGGGATCCGGCTTAAAGAGCTCAGGGCCCTGGCGGGATCACCAAGGGAGGCCCAGCTGTCTCCCTGATAGAGCTGCAGCTGATGGCGTTCGTGCGGGCGGATCCTGCGCTGCAGGGAGCGTTCGGTAGTCTGGATCACTTTCGAATAGAGGCCGCGGCTGTAAAGGGATTGGGCGAGCAGACAGGCTGCCGCACCAATGGAATCGTTGGCCGTATCGCTATTGACCAGCACCTCCAGAACGCTGTCACTTTTCGAATAGCGGCCGAGTTCACTTAGAACCCGGGCGCGGAGCAGGGCGATCTGGGTGGCCAGGGTGTTCTCGACACGCGCTGCACCAATGCGGTTGAGTTCGGTCAGGGCGAGGGCGGGTTTGCCGGCGTCGTGCTGCAGCCGGGCGAGGAGAAAAAAGGCGCGCGGCCGCACGGGCGAGTCGGAATACTGGGCGATCGTGGCTGCGGCGGCGCTGTAGGCCTTTTGGGCTTCACCTGCGCTGCGGAACTGCTCCGCTGCGGAGACCATGGCAAGAGGGATCAGTTCGCTGTTGGGGGTGAAGATGCGAATCCGCTCGAGGGTGAGAGCAGCATTGAGGGGATCTCCCAGCACCGCGAGCAGCTTGCCGCGGTTGAAGAAGGCCTTGTCGGCGTTGGCCGCCTCAGGATAGCTCATGACCAGACGCAAATAGGTATCGGCGGCCCGCTGAAAGGATGCGATGGCTTCATAATTCTCGGCCGCATTGAAGAGGGCCTCGGGGGCGCGAGGGCTGGTCGGCCAGGCATCGGCGAACTTGACAAACTGCTGTGCAGCGAGGTCGTAGAGTTCCTTGTCCGCGAGCTGCGTGGCAAAAGCAAAGTCCTTCTCCTCCTGAAGCAGCCCCTCCTGCGCCGGCAGAAGCGTGGGGAACAGGAGCAGCATGAGCAGTGACAAGACCAGATGATATCGCAATATCCTCATAATATCTCCAGTTTTGCATAAGGCAGGACCAACCGTTTCTCTCCCGCCTGATCAAAAAGAACGCGCAGTTTCAGGGAACTGGCGGAGCTGGGCTCGAGTCGCATAATGGTCCCCTTGCCGAAGGTGGGGTGGTGCACGCGCATGCCGACGCGATACTCGAGGACCTCCTGGGATTCATCCTCATAACGCGGCATCGGATCCGCCTCCCGGCGCGGGAAGGAAGAGCGCTGCCGGCGGATCGGGGCGGCGCGGTAAGAGCTTTCGACCTGTACAAGGGCAGGTTCGACCTCGCGGAGGAAACGCGAGGCGATGCTGGCTGAGGTTTCGCCGAACTTGCGCCGGTTCCGGGCCCAGGAGAGATAGAGTTTAACCTTGGCGCGGGTGGCGCCTACATAGAAAAGGCGCCTTTCCTCCTCGAGAGCAGGGGGGTCGGCCAGCGAGCGGCTGATGGGAAAGAGCCCCTCTTCGAGTCCAGTGATAAAGACGACCGGAAATTCCAGACCCTTGGCGCTGTGCAGGGTCATGAGGGTCACGGCGTTGGCGCGGTCGTCCCAGCTGTCGAGGTCGCTGGTGAGAGCGACATTTTCGAGAAAGCCGTCGAGGGTCGCCTCGCCGCCTGCCGAGCTGGTGAATTCGGCGATGGCGAGCAAGAGTTCGCGGACATTCTCGGCGCGGCTGAGGGATTCGATGGTCCCCTCCTGCTTGAAATCGCGGAGGATGCCGACCTCATTGACCAGGGAGGCGGCCAGTTCAGCGGGAGAGATCTCCTCGCGCAGGGCGGTGTATTTGTTCAACAGTCCGTGGAAAGCGGCTACCTGCTCGGCGGTGCGGGCGGCGATGCCGGGAATCTGCTGGACCTGGCCGGTAGCGGCAAATATGGAGATTTTTTTCTCCTGGGCGTAGGCCTCGATGCGGCCGAGGGTGGTTTCGCCGATGCCGCGTGCGGGATAATTGATAATGCGGCGCAGGCTGATGGTATCGGCGGGGTTGCTGAGCAAACGCAGGTAGGCGATCACATCCTTGACCTCCTTGCGTTCGTAGAATTTGACACCGCCGACGATGATGTAGGGGATGTTCTCGCGGCGCAGGGCCTCCTCGAGAACGCGCGACTGGGCGTTGGTGCGGTAAAGGACGGCGATATCCTGAAAATCCATATGGTTGGCTCGCATTTCCAGGGCGAGTTTGTTGACCACGGTGCGCGCCTCCTCGAGATCGTCCTCCACTTCGAGCAGGGTGATGAGATCGCCCTCGGGCTTTTCGGTCCAGAGCTTTTTCTCGTGGCGCTGGCGGTTGTTGCGCACCACTGAGTGGGCCACGGCGAGGATGTTCCTGGTGGAGCGGTAGTTTTGTTCGAGGCGGAATTTGGCGCAGTCGGGATAGTCGTTTTCAAAATCGAGGATGTTGCGGATCTCCGCACCCCGCCAGCGATAGATGGATTGGTCATCGTCGCCGACCACGCAGATATTGCGGTGGCGGGCGGCGAGCATCTTGAGAGCCACATACTGGGCGTGGTTGGTATCCTGATACTCGTCGACGAGGATATAACGGAAGCGTTCCTGATAGTACTCGAGGACCAGGGGATAGAGCTGGAAGAGCTCAATGGGTTTGATGAGCAGGTCATCGAAATCCATGGCATTGTTTTCGCGCAGACGGGTCTGGTAGGTGGAGTAGATAGTCGCAATGATCTGGTCTTGCCGGGTTGCGGCCATCCGGGCGAACTGTTCCGGCAGGATGAAGGCGTTCTTGGCGGAGCTGGTCTTGTAAGAGATCATCTTGGGCGGGAAATCGTTGACGGGAATCTTGAGATCGTTCAGCACCGTCTTGATGAGGCTGTGTTGATCGTCATCATCATAGATAGCAAAATTGGAGGCGTAATTGATACGTTCTGCTTCGCGGCGCAGCAGGCGTGCGAAGAGGGAGTGAAAGGTGCCGATCCACATGCCGGAGAGCATCTCCGGGACCAGCTTGCGCACGCGTTCTCGCATCTCCCCCGCCGCCTTGTTGGTGAAGGTCATGGCGAGGATTTCGCGCGGCTCGGCCAGTCCGTTGGCGAGCAGCCAGGCAATGCGGTAGGTGAGGACGCGGGTCTTGCCGCTGCCGGCGCCGGCGAGTATGAGCACCGGTCCATCGGTTTTGGCCACCGCCTGGCTCTGGGCGTCGTTGAGATCGGCCGTCAGCCACTCCGGCGACGTCCCTTTTTTTTCACTGGCTCTGGTCACGCTACTTCCTGTTCGCTTGCGAAAGGCGTTTTCTCTCCCGGTCGAGGACGCTTTTGGCCTTGAGATGGCCGCGAAAATTGGCTGAAAAGGTATGTCCGCCCCGGGTATCGGCGACAAAAAAGAGATAATCGGTCGCCTCCGGATGGAGGGCGGCCAGGATGGCCTCACGGCCGGGGTTGCCGATGGGGCCCGGCGGCAGACCGCGGTAGAGATAGGTATTGTAAGGCGAATCGATCTCCAGATCGCGGTAGAGGAGGCGGCGCGGTCCGTTGGGCAGAAGAAACTGGATGGTCGGGTCCGCCTGCAGGGGGATGCCGAGCCGGAGACGGTTGTGATAAACCGAAGAGATGGTGGGCATTTCACGGCTCAGTTTGGCCTCGGCCTGGATAATTGAGGCGAGAGTGACGATCTCACCGGTGGTGAAGCCCATTTCCTGAGAGCGCTGATAGAGGGTATCCCAGACCATCTTTTTGAACTGCTGCACCAGCGGGGTGATGACCTGGGCCTCCGTCGAGCCATAGGGGAAGAAATAGGTTTCGGGATAGAGATAGCCCTCCAGATCGGCGGTATTTATCTTGAAGCGGGCGATGAAACTGGAATCGCGCGTCAGCTGAACGAACCGGACCGAATCCATCGCCATTTCACGGCGGAAGATGGCGGCGATACGGCGGACGGTGAGTCCCTCCGGGATGGTGACTTTGGTCAGGATCTGCGGCCCCTCGGTCAGGGCCTGGATGGCGCGCTTGTTGGAGAGCGGATAGGGAATGCGAAAGTGGCCGGCGCGCAGGGCTCCCCCCTTGTTGAGCAGCTTGAGGGCGAGGAGGAAGCGGCTGGAACTGCCGACAATCCCGGCCCGTTCCATCATCACGGCGATGGAATCTGGAGAGGTGCCGAATTTGATGCGGATGTCCGCTGCTTGTCCTTGCGGGGGCTGCCCCAGCGGCCAATAGAGGATGGAGACCAGAGGGATAGCCGCAGCGAGGAGCAACAGGACCAGCAGGGCGACGGCCGCCCGGCGAAGCGAAAAGTGGAATACTTTATTCGTCATACTCTCCCGTATCTGAAGGCCGGCCTGTGCAGTACAAACCGGCCCATCGCATCAAAGTCAAAGAATCAGGAATAAATCATAGAGGGCGTGACTCCAGCCCGCAATGCCGAGGCCGCGAAAATGGTAGATCAGACAGAAAAGCAGCCCGGCCAGAAAGCGAAAAACGGCCGTATACCAGGCAAAGGCCTCGTGGCCCATATAATGGGCTGCGGAAAAAACGGCCGAGGAGAGGGCGGCGCAGACCAGATAGATGATCGTCAGGGGGAGGCGGGTCAGATGGGTCAGGACCAGGGCCATGCCCCCATAGAGAAATAACCTGAAGACGATCTCCTCGTAGACCCCGGCGCCGAGGGCCAGCATGAGCGAGGCGTGGAATGAACGCTCCTCCCCCATGCTGAGCATGATATAATCGGTCGCGGTGGTCAGGACCAGGGCCAGCAGGAGGGCATAAAAGGCGCTCTCCACGATCGCGTAGAAAAAGTAGTTCACCCGCAGCCGCGTCCCCTTGCGGCGAAACAGCACGGCCGCGCCGATGGTGATGACCAGGCCGATGCCGAGATAAAATGGGCTGTGGATGCCGACCGCCGAAAGCAGGGTGCGCAGGATGACATCCGCGCCGTTGCGCACTTGCAGGAGGTGTTCCCGGGTGGCCGCCAGGGTAAGATACTCGTACCCGAGCAGCAGGGGCAGCATGGAGATCAGTCCGAACGCCAGCGTGCGCGAACTCTGAAAATATCCCGCCTTTTTACGCAGCATTTTTTTCATCCGCTCAACCTGCTGCTGCCCATCCTCTCCCCTGCTTCAGATGAAAG
>JAKPUX010000085.1 GCA_029554865.1 bacterium
CGGGAGGCTGCCGATCTTTTGCAGGACGTCGATGCCCTCGATGAGTTTGCCGAAGGCGGTATACTGGCCGTCGAGCCCCTTGGTGCCTTCGCGGGAGAGGCAGATGAAGAACTGGCTGCCCGCGCTGTTGATGTCATCGCCACGGCGCGCCATGGAGAGAATGCCCAGATCGTGCTGGGTGTCGTTGAATTCGGCCGGCAGGGAGTAGCCCGGTCCACCCTCGCCCTCATTGCCAATGATGCTGTCCTTGCTGTTGATGTCTCCGCCCTGGATCATAAAATTCTTGATCACGCGATGGAACTGGGTGCCGTCGTAATAGCCGGCCTTGACCAGCCGTTTGAAGGAGGTGGAGGTCATCGGGGCCTTGTCGGTGAAAAAGGCGGCCACCATCCTGCCGTGATTGGTCTCCAGCACCGCCACCTCGTTCTCCTCCACCGGCTCCATCGGCGTCTGTTTCACCTTGTTGAGGAGTTCCTGGATCTGGACGTCGCTGAGGGTGACGACCCCCTGCTCTTTCTGGGCGGCCGGTTCCTTCTTCGCCTCTTCCTTCTTGCCGCAGCCGGCCAGCAGAACGGCCGCACAGGCCATGATAGCCACTATCTTTTTCATGCTTTTCTCCTTGATTCTTCCATCGCTGCCTGGCCCCGCCCTGCGGCGGAGCGTACCGCATTAGATACAAAAAATTAGGCTGATTCGCAAGGCTTTTTTCATGGAGATAGAGCGGCCTTTTTTCCCCTGAATACTTCTTGATTTTAAGCCCCTGAATAGCTAATTTGCCTTGATCGGGAGAGGCGGGCGAGGAGAGTGTCCGTCGCCGCCCCAGCCGCAGTTCCTGTTCACTCAAACAAAAGCCTTCATCATCTTGCAGCCCGAAAACGAAACCAAAATATTCGCCGAGGTAGTCTTTCCCGTCCCCGTCGACCATGCCTACACCTACAGCATCCCGGAGAAATTCCGGGGCGATCTCCTGCCGGGGATGCGCGTGTTGGCGGAGTTCGGCGCCCGCAAATCGACCGGCTTTGTCGTCGGAGTGAACGCTGACGCAGGCCGCAGCGGGCTGAAGGCGATCGAGGAGGTACTCGATCCGGTCCCTCTCTTCACCCCCGAGGTGCTCGATCTGGCGCGCTGGATTGCCCACTACTATCTCTGCGGTTGGGGGGAGGTGCTCAAGGCCGCCCTGCCCTCGGGCATCCACAAGCACTCGGTCAAGGTGGTGCGCCTGACCCATGAGAGGCCTCTGGAGCTGGCCGCACTGCTTGAGAAGCGGGCGCCGCGCCAGTCGCAGATTGTCCGTCAGCTTGCTGAGAAGAACCCCCTGCCGGTCCGGGAACTCACCAGCCGCGCCGATGCCGGCAGCATCGACGCCAGTCTGGCCAAACTGCGCCAGGCCGGCTTTATCCGCTACGAGTTGATGCTGCCGCGGCCCCGGGTCGGGCAGAAATTCGAGAATTTTGTCCGGACCGCTGAGGGCTGGAACGAGGAGAGCCTTTTCACCCTGGCCACGGAGCTGCGCAAGAGTGCTCCGCGCCAGGCCGCCCTGCTCGATTACCTCTGCCAGCATGCGGGAGAGGAGTTCGGCCGCGGGGATCTGGCGCGCGAGGCGCGCGTCCCGCCGGATGTGGTCTCCGCCCTGGAGACGCGCGGCGTTCTGCTGCGCAGCCGCATTGTGGTCCAGCGCGACTATTACGGCGAGCTCGAGGTCGCTCCGCCGCCGCAGCTGGTGCTCAACCCCGGCCAGCGGGAGGCCCTGCGCATCATCGGAGGCGAGCTCGAGCGCCGGCAGTTCGCCACCGCCCTCATCCACGGTGTGACCGGCAGCGGCAAGACCCAGGTCTATATCGAGGCCATCGCCCGCGTCCTCGCCGAGGGCGGATCGGCCATCGTGCTGGTGCCCGAAATCGCCCTCACCCCGCAGATGGTGCGGCGCTTCCGCGCCCATTTTGGCCGGCTGGTGGCGGTCTTTCACAGCCGGATGTCACCGGGCGAGCGCTACGACTCCTGGCGGGCCACCTGGGAGGGCAAGCACCGCATCGTCATCGGTCCGCGCTCGGCCATCTTCGCCCCCCTCGCCGACGTCCGCCTCATCGTGGTCGACGAGGAGCACGAACCCTCCTACAAACAGAATGACCTCACCCCCCGTTACCACGCCCGCGATGTAGCGGTGATGCGCGCCAAACTCAACCGGGCGGTGGTCGTGCTGGGCTCGGCCACCCCCGCCCTCGAGAGCTATTACAACGCCCTCTCCGGCAAGTACCGGTTGATCTCGATGCCCAACCGCATCGACGACGTCCCCATGCCCCAGATCGCTTTTGTCGACATGCGCAGCGAGCCCAAAATCATCGGCCGGACCGATCCGGTCATCCTCTCCCGCTACCTGCGCCAGAAGATCGACGAAAAGCTGTCGCGCGGCGAGCAGATCATTCTTTTTCAGAACCGGCGCGGATTCGCCACTCTCTTCAAGTGCAGCAGCTGCGGTTACGTCGCTGAATGCGAGAACTGTTCGATCTCGCTCACCTATCACCTCCGCGGCCGGCTGCTCAAATGCCATTACTGCGGCTTTGTCCGCAAGGCCCCGGAGGTCTGCCCGAAGTGCGGCGGCCTGGATCTCTTTTTCCGCGGCATCGGCACCCAGCGCATCGAGGAGGAACTCAAGGAGCTTTTCCCCGGGATCAAGGCGGTGCGCATGGATCTCGACACCACCCGCGGCCGCCATGCCCACGACCGCATCCTCAGCGCCTTCGGCCGCGGGGAATACCAGATCCTCCTCGGCACCCAGATGGTGGCCAAGGGGCTCGACTTTCCCCGCGTCACCCTGGTGGGGGTGATCTCGGCCGATTCCGAGCTCCATTTTCCCGATTTTCGCGCCGGCGAGCGCACCTTCCAGCTCCTTACCCAGGTGGCCGGCCGCGCCGGCCGCAAGGAGCGCCTCGGCGAGGTGGTCATCCAGACCTTCACCCCGGAGCACTCCGCCCTCCTCTTCGTCCGCCATCACGACTATGTCAACTTTTACGCCGCCGAAGTTAAAGAGCGCGAACCCCTCGGCTATCCCCCATTCAGCCGCATGACCCATATCCTCTTCAAGGGGGAGGAGGAAGCCGCCGTGCTGCGCACGGCAAACCAGTTCGCCGCCTGCCTGCGGCCGGATGAGGCCTACCGCGCGCTCGGACCGGCGCCCTCGCCTCTGGCCCGGCTCGAGGGGCTCTACCGCTATCAGATGCTGCTGATGAGCAGCAAGGAGGGCGATGCCGGAGGAAGCCTGACCAGGGCCGTCCTGCGTAAAGCCCTCGAAACATTTCGCAAAAAACACCGCGCCCATCGGGTGCAGATCATCATCGATGTCGATCCGGCCTCGATCATGTAGCCGCGGCCACTGTGCGCGCTGCCGCCGGCGATCAAATCCGGCGCCGCCCCGGCTGCTGCGGCGCCCCCTTACCGAAGAGAGGTAGCCCATGAGAAAGGTCTTATCCCTTCTGCTCCACGCCGCCCTGCTGCTCCTGGCGGCCTTCACCCCTCTCCGGGCGCTTGCCCCCGCGGGAACCGACAGCACATGCATTCTCCTGGTCAACCCGGGCCGGGGCGATATCGAAGACATGATCCGCATGATCGAAACCCGGGTCGTCCCGATCGAGCATCCCCTCCTGATCGCCGTCTACGGCGCCCAGGTGGAGCGCAGCGGCGCCGCCATCCGCAGCCATCTCGCCGAGCAGAGCCCGGCATGGCTCCGTTTCGAAATCGTCGAAGGCGAGCTCACCCCGGAAAATCTCTACCGCGAAAATCCCTGTTCGCAGGCCTTCCGCCGCCTCTTTACGGAAAGCGCCGGCGCCCTCTTTTACGGCGGGGCCGATATTCCGCCCGCCGTCTACGGGCAGAAAGCTGATCTGCTCACCGCTATCGCCACCCCCGAGCGCCACTATTTCGAGCTCTCTTTTCTTTTCCATCTCATCGGCGGCAGGCAGAATCCCGGCTTCACCCCCCTGCTCGAAGAGAAACCGGAGTATGCCATTCGGGCCTTTTGCCTCGGCATGCAAACCATGAATGTCGCCGCCGGCGGCACCATGGTCCAGGATATCCCGAGCGAGATCTACAAGCTGCGCTTTGTGGAGGATTACCTCGCCCTCGAGAGCGGCAAACAGCACGACAATTACTGGACGAAGCTTTATCCACACGGCAATTTTTTTTGGTGCCATTTCCAGCCCATCCGTTTCGAAGCGGAAAGCCCCTTCGTGCTACAGATGGGAATGGGTAGGGAGGAACACCCCCTGGTCTGCAGCAGCCACCACCAGGCGGTGAAAAAACTGGGCAGGGGACTGCAGGTGGCCGCGACTTCGCTCGACCGCAAGGTGGTCGAGGCCCTCACCCATAAACGCTACCGCAATCTGCTCGGGGTGCAGTTCCATCCCGAGAACGGTGCGATCTATGCCCCCGAGGGCGACAGCCATAAAACCGCTCCGGCCGATACTGCCCTGGTGACGATGCACGATTATCTCAAGGCGCACGGCAGCCTCGAGTTTCATCTGAAATTCTGGCGTCATTTTGCCGCGCAGCTGCAGCCGGGCACGCCAAACGAATGACAGGAAAAAAGTCATGATCGGAAAAAGGATTTTCTGCGCAGGCCTTCTTCTCCTCGCCGGCTGCTCCTCCCTGCGCCGCTCTCCCGGGCCCGGCGCCGCACCCGTTGATATCTGTGACGCCATGCTCAGTCAGCCGGGGAGCCCCTTTTACATCAATGCTGCGGCCTATCCCCGCAGCGATCGCACCCTGCCGATCGGCATGTTTGATTCAGGCACCGGCGGCCTGACCGTCCTCGATGCGGTCGTCCGCTTCGACGGCTTTGACAACAGCAGCCACGCCCCCGATCCCGACGGTGACGGGCACGCCGATTTCAGCCGCGAAAAGTTCATCTACCTTGGCGACCAGGCCAACATGCCCTACGGCGACTATGCCCAGGAGAACAATCTCCCCCTGCTGCGCGAGCACATCCTCAAGGATCTGCAGTTCCTTCTCGGCCGCAAATACTACCGCAACCCTCAGGCGGCTGCGCCCGAAGGGGTCAAGGAGCCGGTCAAGGCGATCGTGATCGCCTGCAATACCGCCACCGCCTACGGCAAGAAGGAGATCGAGGCGTGCCTCAGCCGCGCCGGCCTCGATCTGAAGGTGATCGGCGTCATCGATGCGGGGGTGCGCGGCGCCCTTGAACATTTTGACAGGGGGGAGGCGGGCACCATCGCCGTCATGGCCACCCCGGGAACGGTCTCGGCCCAGGGCTATCCGCATGCCCTGACCGAACAAATGGCCGGCCTGGGTTTCAGTGGAGAGATCACCCTTTTTCAGCAGCCGGGCCACGGCCTGGCCGGCGCTGTTGACGGCGAGATCGCCTATATCGATCCTGCAGCCGCTGTTCCCCGGCCGGAGTACCGCGGCCCCGCCTGCGGCCATCCCCATGCAGCCATCGACTCCACCATCCTCCCCCGCTACGGTTTTGACTGGGAAGCAAACCACATGCTTTATAATGGCAGCCGCGACCGTCCCGGCAGCCTCCAGATCAATTCGATCGAGAACTATATCTCCTACAATCTCGTCTCCCTGCTCGAGCAGCTGCGCCGGGCGCAGGCTCCCCATCCCCTGCGGGTGCTCATCCTCGGCTGCACCCATTACCCCTTCTATCTCGATCGCTTCAGGGCTGAACTCGACCGGCTGCGGGGTTACCGGGAAAACGGTGAATACATCTACCAACCTTTCATGGCCGATACCATCCACCTGGTCGATCCCGCCATTAATACCGCCCGTGAACTCTATGACCATCTGCGCAGACAGGGGCTCTTTGCGGAGCGGGATCTCGCCGGGAGTGAGTTCTTCATCAGCGTCCCCAACCGCAGCCGCCCCGAGGCCGAGCTCGATGCCGCCGGCAATTTCACCTGGGCTTACAAGTACGGCCGCCGCGCCGGGATGGGGCAGGAGTACGTCAAATACGTCCCCTTCAGCAGGGAAGTTCTGCCGGCGGAGAGCATTCAGCGGCTCGAACGCACCATCCCGCGCACCAGCCGGCTGATCTGGAAAGAAAATCTGCCCGGGAAATAATAACGCGGCAATAATTGTATTACTTTTGAATTTATATGCGCTTTTTCCTACCAGCAGAGGGTAACCATGGAAAAGAAAAAACTGCTTGAGATGTACCGCATGATGCTGCTCATCCGCCGTTTCGAGGAGCGCACGGCGCAGATGTACGGCATGCAAAAGATCGGCGGTTTCTGTCACCTTTATATCGGTCAGGAGGCGGTCGGGGTCGGCGCGGTTTCGGCTCTGAGACCCGGTGACCAGTTCATCTCGGCCTACCGCGACCACGGCCATATCCTCGCCATGGGCGGGGAGCCCAACGCGGTCATGGCCGAACTCTTCGGCAAGGCCACCGGGGTATCCAG
This sequence comes from bacterium, assembly GCA_029554865.1. Classification (GTDB taxonomy): domain Bacteria; phylum Zhuqueibacterota; class Zhuqueibacteria; order Residuimicrobiales; family Residuimicrobiaceae; genus JAKPUX01. The sequence goes on from JAKPUX010000085.1 coordinate 6,420, forward strand.
GGGCAAGGGGGGCTCGATGCACCTCTTCGATGTCGAAAAAGGCTACTACGGCGGCCACGGCATCGTCGCCGGCCAGGTGCCGGTGGCCACCGGCATGGCCTTCGCCGCCAAGTACCGCAAGGAAGACAAGGTCATATTGTGCTCCATGGGCGAGGGCACGGTCCATCAGGGGGCCTTTCACGAATCCCTCAACCTCGCCAAGCTCTGGCGTCTGCCGGTGATCTATATGATCGAGAACAACCGCTACGGCATGGGCACCCCCCTCGAGCGCGCCTCCGCGGTTTGGGACCTCTCGGAGAAGGCCTGCTCCTACGACATGGCCCGCGCCACCGTCGACGGTATGGATGTGCTCGCCGTGCACGACGTCGTCGCCGAGGCCATTGTCCGCGCCACCCGCGACGGCGAACCGACCCTGATCGAAGCCCGCACCTACCGCTTCCGCGGCCACTCGATGTCCGATCCGGTCCACTCCCATTACCGCACCAAGGAGGAGGTGGAGGAGCAGAAGCGGCAGGATCCCATCCTCATCTTTCAGCAGAAGCTGATCGA
>JAKPUX010000119.1 GCA_029554865.1 bacterium
CTGGCCGGCGGCTGGCTGCATGAATACGACTTTAGCACCGGGCGGGCGGCCGTTTTTTCCCAGATCGCCTACGATGTGCGCACGACCGCCCTCAGCCTCCTGGCGCTCCATCACGCGACGGGCAATCCTGAATACGCCCGCTTGGCCGGGATCGCCTCCTCCTGGCTGACGGGAAATAACATAGCCGGCGAGCCCCTGTATGACGCCGCCACCGGGCGCGGGTATGACGGCATCGACCGCAAGGGGGTCAATCGCAACGCCGGGGCCGAGTCGACCATCGAGGCGCTCTACACCCTCATCGAAATCGAAAAAGTTCCGGACGCCGCGGCCTGGCTGCAGGCCAAGTCATCAGAAAAATGGAACGAGAAGGCGTGGATGCCCGGACAGGAGCTGCGCCGCACCTTTCGGACCGCACAGGGCGCCCTCCGCCTCATCTGGCACGCGGAAAGCGGCGATTACACCCTGCAGCGGTTGAACCCCTGACAAGAACGGGATGCCCCTTATGCTGATCCCAGCGAAGCGAGAATTTTTCCTGCTGACGATGCTCTTCGGACTGCCGCTCCTCGCCCAGGAGGAGCTGATCCTGCAGCAGGGGCGCAATGGCTATGCCGGCTGCCAGGATGCCCACATTCATGCCAACAAACCCGACTGGAATACCGGCGGCGAGGAGGGACTGGAGGCCACCGGTAACGGCGGCGAGGCAGACGCCAAGCATCTTTTGCTCCGATTTGATCTGAGCACCCTCCCGGCGGAAAGCCGCATCGATTCAGCCTGGATCGAGCTCTATCTGGCCAAAAGGCGGACGCCGCAGACTGCGACGAAAACCCTGGCGGTCTATCGCCTCAACCGCCCCTGGAATGAAGGCAGCGGTGATGATGCCGGCGGTTACGATGGCCGCCCTGCTGCCGGCGGCGAGGTCTGCTGGTCCCATGCCGTCTACCCCGATGCGCCCTGGTCCCTCCCGGGCGCCTACGGAGTGCCGCACGACCACAACCCCCTCGCCGAGGATGAGCGCCCGATTGATCCCGCCGACCCGGCCGGGCACTGGTACAGCTGGCGGGTGACCGCGCTGACCCAGGCCTGGCTGAGTCAACCGGACAGCAACTTTGGACTGCTGCTGCGCGAGCCGTCCGTCTCGGCCGCGGCCGGTATCCTCAATTTCGCCTCAAGCCAATTCTCTGCCGATTCCCTGCGCCCCCGGCTGCGGCTGCTCCTGGCGAACTCCTCCCCGCAGACCATCGCCCGCGAAATGACGGCGACGGCCTCTGCCGGGGCCATAACCGTCCAATGGCCCTGCCGCGGCGATGCAAACGGCGACGGCTACGCCGAGATCGCCCTCGCCCGCGCCGGCGACGCCCAGTGGGGCGCCCGGCAGCGCATGGACAAGACCAGCAACGGCTACGATTACACCTTTACGGGGCTGCAGTTCGGGCGCTACCATGTGCGCGGCTGGATCAGCGATCCCGACGGCGTTCAGGGCGATGGGATCCAGACTTTGCTCAACCTCGAGTTGAGCCCCGACGCCAGCCGCTCCGGCTCGCTCTATACCATGCTGCAGAGCGACAACAGCGTGCAGGTGGAGCTGACCTTCAGCGACGACGGTGATGCGGACAATTCGGCGCTGCTGGCGCACAAGCTCTCCTCCTCCCCGCTCTGGCAGGAGGATGGCCCCATGACCCGCGCACCGGGACGGTTCAGCAAGCTTCTCACCGGACTGAGCGGAGGCGAAACCTGGGATCTGCGCGTCACCCTTCGCGACCCTGACGGCATCACCGGCGACTCGATCTTCACCGCGCAGCTGTATATCCCGCCGGCGACCGGACCGGTGCGCCTGCTCAGCCAGGGCCATAAACATTTTGAACTCCAGTCCGGCGCCTTCACCGCCCTCTATGACAGCGTCCGCACCGGCGCCGCACTGTGGCTCTCCTCCGCCCAGGGCCGGCAGTATGTGGTCCGCAATACCATCGCCAACGGCCTGCCCTTCGCCGTGCTCGACCCGGCGCTCATCGACAGCATCGGGATCAAGTCGGATGGAGAATGCGAATGCATCGAGGTCACACTGCATGGCCACTGGGGCAGCCTCCGCCACCGGGTGACAGTGACGGTCTTTATCAACCATCCCGGCCTCTTCCAGTGGCAATGTTCACTCTCCGGCGCCGCGGGAATCAACATCCCCAATGGCGCGGCCGAATGCACTTTTTTCGACCGGGAGCGCAATTACACGGTCAGCTCCAACCTCCTCTCCTGGGTTCAGCAGGCTCCCTTCGCCGCCGGCCTGGCCAGCGGCTACGATCCTCTCGCCCTGCAGGGCACGCTGCTCTATTTTCAGGACTTTACCTCGCTCAACGATTACTTCACCCTGCAGCGGACAGCCCCGCGGGAGTGCGTACGATGCACCTCGACAGGATTCGGCTTCGAGCGTCCGGGCGGGAACCGGCCCCTGCGCAGCGAGCCGACCATCCTCACCAGTGGCTGGCTCTTCCTGGCCCCAGGCAAACCAGCCTCGGAGAGCGCCATGGCTGAAGGATTCATCTCCGCGCTGGCCGATATCTATGCGCTGATCCCCAAACCGGCCATCGGGGAGACCGACTGGAAAGAGATCACCGGCGGGCTGCTGGCTGATCTCGACGACGAACGCTGCCTCTCGACGGTCCATGGCCAGCGCTTTCTCCGTTCCTATGTGGGCGTGCCACGCCTCGACAACGCCGAGGCCATCACCCAGCTCGATGTGCTCGTCGCCCTCCGCCGCTTCGAAGAGGTGCACGGCGAGGTGAGCGCCCTCGACGACCACCTCGCGGATAATCTCTGGCAGTTCTACAACACACGGCTCAACACCATGGTCAATGATGCGCCCAATGAGGGGGTCTACGAAGGGGACAGCTGGTATGCCCTGCACATCCATCTCGGACTGGCGCGGCTGGCGCGCATGGGTGACGGCAGCGCACGCACCCTGCTCTTCCTCTCCCTCCCCAAATTAATGCGCTTCGCCCGGTCGGTGAATTATGATTTTCCGGTCTTCTTCCGCTACACCGACGATTCGGCCATCTCCGGCCATGAATACGATGTCGCCGGCGCCTATGTCTACCTCATGCTCGATGCCTGGCAGCTCAGCGGCAGCGAGGAGTATCTCCAGGAGGCCAAGCTGGCGGCGGAGCATATTGCCGGTCACGGATTCGAGTATATTTACGAAGCCCACATGACCGCCGCCACCTGCGCCGCACTGGCCAGGCTCTTCCGGATCACCAGCGAGAGCCGCTATCTGGAACTCAGCTACATGCCCTTCGCCAATCTGATCGCAATCTCCTGGCTCTGGGAGTGCGATTACGGATATGCCGCGGAGTACTCCACCTTTTTCGGTTTGAGCCCGATGGCAGGGGCCGCCGTGATCACGCCCATGGAACAACACCAGAGCTGGAGCTATCTGCGCGAATACCGTCAGCTCGCAGCCTCCGGCCTGCCCGCGGGTTTGCTGCAGCTGCTTGACGGCTTTATCGCCTACACCCCGGCGGTGATGAAATACACCCTGCCGCCGTTTCTGCCCGCTGCTGCCCTGGTCACCGGTCCTACGATTTACGATTCCTGGAACGTCCCGGGATTCCATATCCCTCTGGAGGATTTGCGTGAGGGCTGGCAGAAATCGGGCTCGCTCGGGCAGCAGATCTACGGCGCCGGCGCGTCCCTGATCTTTGCAGCCGAGCTGACCACCGGCATCAGAGCTGAAGAGGAGGAGCTGTCTCAGCCCCGGCCGGCGCTGCTGGAAAATTATCCCAATCCCTTCAATGCCGGCACCCGCATAAGCTGGCAGCTGCCGGAGGCGGGCCGCAATGCCAAGGTCGGCTGCAGCCTGACCATATATGATATTCTCGGCCGCAAAGTCCGGGTATTGCCGGTAAATACAATTTCGGGCCAGGGCGAGGCCTTCTGGGATGGCCGCGATGATGGCGCAGCGGCAGCCGGCGGCGGCGTCTATCTGATCGTTCTCGAGGGTGAAGGCCGGCGGCTGGTGCGCAAGGTGCTGCTGCTGCGTTGAGCGCCCGAACAAGGATGAATATGCTGACGATCCGCAGAATTGTTCTATTCCCCCTTCTCGTTCTGGCCTGTACGAGGGCGCCGGAGGAGGCTATCCTCGCCCGTACCGGCGGCCGGATCATCACCCGCGCCGAGTTCGTCGAGCGCGCCGAGTTCAGCCCGGAGGTGCAGTTCCAGGGCCCCGAATCGGCCCGGGCGGGCTATCTGCTCAGCCGTTTGATCGACGAAAAGCTGGCGGCCCAGTCCGCAGAGAAGGCCGGCCTGGATACCACAGCCACCCTGCAGGGTCTGACCGGATTCATCGAGGAGATGGCCATGGCGCGGGAGCTCTTCCGGGTGGAGGTGCGGGAAAAGGTGACCCTGGATCCGGCCGAAATCGGCCTCGCCGTGCAGCAGCAGGCGCAGGTCCGCAAGGTGGGCTATCTGGTTTTCGAGGATGAATCCCTGGCGCGCCACCATCAGCAGCGGCTGGCGGCCGGAGAAAGTTTCAATGGTGCGCTGCGCGCCCTCTACGGCGCCGCCGCGGATACCACGGCCAACCGGCGGCTGATCCGATGGGGGGAAAACGAGCCGGTTATCGAGGAGGCAGCCTGGGCCCTCGCACCGGGCCAGACCTCGGGGATTATCGAGGTCGACGGCGCCTTGATGGTGATGCGCCTGGAGGAGGTCACCGCGTCGCCGGCGCTGACCGAAACCGATCTGGAACAGCGCACCCGCCGCGCCCGCACCATTATGCGCAGCCGCAGGGAGGCGGTGGAAAGCGACCGTTTCATCGCCGCCTTCGCCCTCGAAAAAAGACTGCAGTTCAACCGCCAGCTGGTGGGCCAGGCCGCAAAAGTGCTGGCCGGCCTGGAAGAATCGCGGCCGGGCGCTTCCGGCACCCTGCCGGCGGAGCGCCCGGCTGCGGTTGAGATCGTCCACGGGGCGCAGGAGGCGCTCGCCGCCGAACTGGCGACGCCGCTGGCCACCTGGAACGGCGGGGGCATCACCCTCGGAGAGCTGCTGGAGCGGTGGCAAGGCGTGAATTTCTCATCCGGCCAGTCCACCCCACCAGCCCGCCGCCTCACCATTGTGCACAGCTTCAGTCTGATCGTGCGCGACGCCATGCTCGCGCAGGAGGCGCGCCGGCGCGGGCTGGACAAATCGGCAGCGGTGCGCTCAGAGGTGCGTATCTGGCGGGATTACTATCTCGCCCTGGCCTGGCAGGAGGAGATGAGCCGGCAAGGCAGCTCGGCAGCGGCTGCGTTGGGACAGCTGAGAAGGGAGAACCCAGTTCAGGTCGACAGTGTTATGATGCGCGGGATCGAACTCAGCCCCGTTCCACTGCTGGCGCTGCGGCCCGGGCAATACAACGCCCGGGTGGCGCCGCCATGGATTGTTTTTGATTGAGTATCACTGGCGTTCAGGTCAAACGAACTTTTCAAGAGGCCACACTATGTCACATGCTGATTTCAAGGAGCTCTTCACCCGCCATCCGCAAAATCCGGTCATCGTCACCGCGGATCTGCCCTATCAGGCCAACACCGTCTTCAACGCCGCAGCGGCTCTGGTAGGCGGCGAAACCCTGCTGCTGATCCGCATCGAGGACCGGCGTGGCATCTCGCATCTGACGGTGGCGCGCAGCAAGGATGGCGTCGGCGGCTGGCGGATCGATCCCCAACCCACCTTTCCACCCGATCCCGACCATTATCCGGAGGAGCTTTGGGGCGTGGAGGATCCACGCATCACCTGGATGGAGGACCTGGGGGAATTTTACTTCACCTACACCGCCTACTCCCAGGATGGCCCCCTGGTCGCGCTGGCCCGTACGAAGGATTTCAGGAGCTTCACGCGCCTCGGCGGCGTGCTGCTGCCCGAGAACAAGGATGCCGCCCTCTTTCCCCGGCGCATCAACGGCCGCTATGCCATGCTCCACCGCCATGTCCTCCACAGCGGCGCCCACATCTGGATCGCCTTTTCACCGGACCTCAAGCATTGGGGCGACCATCAGATCGTCATGCGCGCCCGCTCCGGAGGCTGGTGGGACGCCAACAAGATCGGCCTCTCGCCGCAGCCGATCCATACCCCTGAGGGCTGGCTGGTCCTCTATCACGGCGTGCGCGTGACCGGCGGCGGGGTCATCTATCGGCTGGGACTGGCTTTGCTCGATGCGGAGGATCCGCGGCGACTGCTGCGCCGCAGCGAGGAGTGGATTTTCGGCCCGATGGAGAACTATGAACGCCAGGGCGATGTCGATAATGTCGTTTTCCCCTGCGGCTGGACCCAGCAGGGCGACCAGCTGCGCCTCTATTATGGCGGGGCCGACACCTGCATCGCCCTCGCCACCGCCAGCCTCAAGGAACTGCTCGAATACCTCCGCCATTGCCCGGAAAAATGACCGCCCGGGTTACCGGCCGCCGCTGAAAGTGTGGTACAACCGCACCGCGTGGCGCTTCGGCGCCTGATAGTAGGCCTCCGGCGTCACATCAAGTGAAACCGGGCGCCGCGCGGGCTGGACGACCGGACGGGAAGCGGCGAAGCGTTTGATCACCTCCGCGTGCGGCTTGAGCGAGCCGTCCGGCCGCACCAGTCCGAAAAAACGCTCATGCCAGGCTTGATCGCAGGGCGGACGGTCATACAGGGCGGGGATATAGTCGGCATAACACCAGATCATCGCACCCAGGGCGCCCACCTCAACCAGTTTGGGCAGCACCGCTTCAATATAGGCCGCAAGATCCTCTTCGGAGGCCATGAACTGGCGAAAAGGATTTCCGTAGCGTTGCCATTCATGGACGAAGGAGGCCTGGCCGGGCGCCGCGGTGCAGCCGCCGAACTCCTCCATCAGGGAGGGCTTGCCGCAGAGCGCCGTGGTCAGGGCGCAGAGAAAAGGGACGAAATCGCTGTCGAGCGGGCCATTGGACCAGTCCGCATACATCGGATAGCCGTGCATAACCGGGATATCGACCTCGTTGAAGACATCGTTCACCCGCAGTCCATTGTCCTCGAGGAGGCTGGCGACGTGCAGTCCGCAGGTGACCGGATGGTTGGGATCGATCTCGCGGATAAGGGTTGTCATCCGCCGCGTCCACTCCTTCCCCCCGGCGGCATCGGCCGGCCAGGCGAAGATGTCCGGCTCATTGCCAAGATTCCAGACCTCGATGGCCGGGTGCTGCCGGAAGCGTGAGACCACGGTGCGCAGCTGCAGTTCCTCTGCGCGCAGGACCAGCGGGTCGGTGAAGGGGTTGCGGTAGCCGCAGTCGACGGTGCGCCCGCCGCTGACCACCTGCCAGATGCGGGGCGGCATCGGCTGGCCCGGGTGCAGCATCCAGGAGGGGGTCCAGGAGGGACCGCTCATGTGGCCGGTGAAAAAGGTCACATTGAGGCGCAGACCCAGTCCGGCGGCGATTTCGCAGACCTCTTCGAAATGGTTGAGCGCCCCGGGATCGACGACATCGGGGACCGGCTGCCAGTCCTCCCATGTAAGAAAAAGGCGCACCACCTCGAGGCCAATCTCGCGGATGAGGGCAAATTCTTCCCGGACCTCCCCGGCATCGAAATCCGACCACCAGTACATGGCCTTGCGCCGCGGCCAGTAGTTGACACCCAAAAGAAACGGCTGCTGCATGGCTCACGCCCTCTCTGTTTTTCTACTACCATGGGGCGCAGGCGAGATGGCACTCCTCGCCTGCGGATTGACTTCGTTTATCCCTTATTCTTTGGGCTGCTCTTCGCTTTACTGAGAACAATGGCGCCGATAAGGAGCAAGCTCAGGCCAAGGGTGAAAAAGATTATTTTGATCCCGAAAATGGCGATAATCAGGAAAAGAGCTCCGGCGATCATGAACATTGTACCGCCGGTTTTTTGACTGGAAGCGGACATGGGTTGACTCCCGATTTCTTGTGAGAAACTTCCGTTACAGATATTATCCTTGCATCTGATCATTAGTTAATTAAATTTAACACATGTCGAGCATTTTTCAAAGCATACACAAGCTGGTGGCGAAAATTCCTCCGGGCAGAGTGGCCACCTATGGGCAGATAGCGGCGATGCTGGGGGTGCCGGGCGGCGCACGCACCGTCGGCTGGGCGATGCATGGCTTGCCGGAGGGCAGCGAGGTGCCCTGGCACCGTGTGGTCGGTGCCGGGGGACTCGTCCGTCTGCCCGAGTTCGAAGGCAAAGCGGTGCAAGTGATGCTGCTGCGTCAGGAGGACGTCGAAGTGGACGGCCGCGGTCGGATCGATCTGGAGAGATTTCAATGGACAGCGGAATGAAAGAGAGGATCCGCAGCGCTCGGGCAACGGCTAATTAACCCTGTGTCGGAGAAACCAGCTAAAGGAGGTATCTGTGATCTATCCCAGAATGTTACCATTACTGCTATTGGCGGTGTGGCTCCCGGCAGCGGGGCAAAAAGTGCCGGTTCTCCCGGTGCAATATGAGGAGCTTACCTCGCCGCAGTTCGTGCAGGCGGTCAAATCCAGTCAAGCCACCTGCATCATTCCGATCGGTATCATGGAAAAACACGGTCCGCATCTGCCGCTCGGAACCGATCTCATCGATGCGAGAAAGATTGCCCTGACGGCAGCGGCCCGCGAATATGCCGTTGTTTTTCCCCCCTATTACTTTGGCCAGATCAACGAGGCCAAACATCAGCCCGGCACGGTGGCCTACAGTCATGAACTCGTCTGGAATATCCTGCAGGAAACCTGTGAGGAATTGGCGCGCAACGGCATGAAAAAGATCATTCTGGTCAACGGCCACGGCGGCAACAACTATCTGCTGCGTTATTTTTGTCAGGTGCAGCTGGAGAGACGGCATGATTACGCGGTATTACTTTTTGCGCCGGCCGAGGATGAGGCCTTTACAAAAAAGATCGCCGCGATGAGGAAAACGCAGACCGGTGGGCATGCTGATGAGACAGAGACGGCCATGATGCTCTCGCACCGGCCGGAGCTGGTGCATCTGGATCAGGCCAACACGCAATCCGGCGCCGATCAGGCGCGTTTGGCGGAGCTGCCTTTCCTCTTCACCGGCATCTGGTGGTATGCCCGTTTTCCCAATCATTATGCCGGCGATGGCGCTCCTGCGCAGGCCGAACTTGGCAGGCTGCTCATCGAGCACGAGGTGGAACAGCTGGTTAAAATGATCGCCAGTGTCAAGGCTGATGCAAAAGTCCTTCAGTTTCAGCAAGAATTTTATAATCAGGCGGAGCAACCGCTCGAGACCAGGCCGGAATAGTTTGAGGGTACGGCCGCATCTCGTGAATTGGCAAGCCCCAGGATAAAACCGCCGGCAGCCTTTTGCATCAACACCATCTTGATGATCCTTTTAGCCGAAGAAGACGTCAGCACCGCGTAATAAATGCCGGTGGCGAGAGGACGATCCGCTGCTTGCCTTGACCAGCCGGCAAAAAATCCGGGGTGCTTCACCTTCTTGTGCAGCATCCCGATGGTCTTGAGCAGACACTGGGCGAGGGCGGATGTGCTGACCAGGAAGCCGAGAAAGCCAAGGATGACGAACATTACTGTTTGCTGCATAAGGCCCCCATCCAAATAAAAGTCCGCGGCCGCGCCGCAGGCACTAGTAGGTCAAACCGACCGCCTGGTGCAGGAAACGTACATCCGTCAGGTTCTGCAGGATAAAATCCGCCACATCCGCGCGTGCAATGCGCGGCTGGCCGACCTTCGTCAGCGGGTCGGTGATGCAGCGGTAGACCCCGGTCCTTGCCCCGTCCTCCAGTCCACCCGGCCGGACGATGATCCAGTCGAGGTCGCTCGCGCGAATGATCCCCTCCTCGATTTCCTTCTCGTCCAGCGCCTT
>JAKPUX010000121.1 GCA_029554865.1 bacterium
GCATCACCTTCTCGGGCAGGGCCGGGGAGGGTTTCCAGGCCGGTGCGGCCGCAAGAGCGGCGAAGATGGGCTCGTAGGCGTCGAGCCGCTCCTGGCAAAGGGGACAGCCGCGGAGATGGTCGAGTTTGGCCCTGTCCGCCAGCTGGTGGTCGAGATAGAGCTGCAGCTCTGCATCGCGCAAATGGTCGGTCATGATGTGGCCTCCACAGGATAGTGCGCGGCGAGCCGATCGCGCAGAAAGCGCCGCGCACGAAAAAGATAGTTTTTGACCGTGCCCTCGGGTAGGCCGGTGATCTCGCCGATCTCGGCGTAGCTCATCTCTTCGAGATGGAAAAGGGTCAGGATGGTGCGATAAGGCAGGGGGAGGGCCTCGATTTCGCGCTCCAGGGTGATGCGCAGATCGCTCGCCTCCGCGCGCTCGAGCGGTGAAGGCTCGGCTGCGGGCACCCATTCCACCCGGCGCACTTCCTCGTCCTCCTCGTCCGCACCCGGCGCCGCCAGATCCTGATAAAGGGGCACGCGCTTCTTCTGCAGATAGTTGATGCAGGTGTTGTGGGCGACGGCGGCCACCCAGGTGGAAAACCGGGATTTGTACTGGAATTCGCCCAGGCTTCGATAGATGCGCAGAAAGATCTCCTGGCAGAGATCCTCGCGGTCCGCTGCCCTGGGTATCATCCTCGCCACCAGATGAACAACCAGTTTCTGGTAGCGCTCGAGCAGAGAAGCGAAATCGGACTGCTCTCCGGCGAGGATCGATTCGATCACTATTTTGTCATCCCGGTCTTCCATTCTAATCCGATTAGACAGATAAAGAGGGAAAAGGTTGCACTCTTCTACAAGAAGCACATTTTTTGGCAAATATTCAAGAAAATTTCCTGCCGGCTGCAACATTTCCGCGCCATGACTGTCGGATGTAGTAGAAAGAGTCCCCCCAACCAGAAAGGAGAAAACCATGGAAGCGCTCATTCCTATCGTATTGTTCGGACTGGTCGCCTGGATCATCAAATTCAGCTCGGACAACAAGCTGAAACGCTACATGCTCGACAAGGGCGTCACCGCAGAGACCATGCAGATGATGTTCAGCCAGCCGGTGCGCGACAACACCCCCGCCTCGCTCAAGTGGGGTCTGGTGTTGACCGCCGTCGGTCTGGGCGCCTTTATCGGCCTCAATTTCGCCGATGGGCAGGATGAATATGTCCTCGCCAGCATGCTGCTCTGCGGCGGCCTCGCTTTGGTCGTCTATTACATCATCGCCTCGCGCTTCACCAGCAACAAATAGGCCGACCCAGGCTCTCCACACCATGCCCCCCGTTTCCCCGGGGGGCTTTTTTTTTAGGCTTTTCCGCACCAGACTGCAGGGGGACGCGCGCAAGGTGTCGGGTGGGATCCAGATTTCGGGGGGTACGCGCGCAAGGTATTGGGTGGGATCCAGATCTCGGGGGGGGTACCCCGCTCGTAAAATCTCTTGATTTGCTGGTGAAAATTTCGTAAATCTCCCCCGTCATGGCCAAACAAAAACTCATCCGCTTCGCCGCCCTCTCCAGTCTCGCCAACGTCCGCCAGGAGCCGGACGGCCTGCGCGGCCGCTGGGCTGCCGATTTTTTTCACAACGATCATCCCCTGATCCTCGAGCTGGGCTGCGGGCGGGGCGACTATGCCGTCGCCCTTGCACAGGGCCATCCGGAGATCAACGTTCTCGGGTTGGACATCAAGGGACCGCGCCTCTGGGTCGGCGCCACTCGCGCCCTCGAACTCCAGCTCGGCAACGCCGGCTTTGTCCGCACCGCGATCGAACAGATTGAAACATTTTTCGCCCCCGGCGAAATCGCCGCAATCTGGATAACCTTTCCCGATCCCCATCCCCCGGCAGGACGGCGCAAGAAACGGCTCACTTCGCCGCGCTTTCTCGCGATCTATCGCAGCCTGCTCCAGCCCGGCGGCCTCATCCACCTTAAAACCGACGATGAAGGACTTTACTACTATACCCTCCTCACCTTGCGTGATGAAGGCGCCGAACTGCTCGCCGATCTGCCCGACCTCTACACCGGCGCCTCCAATCCCGATCTCACCGGGATCCAGACCGCCTACGAACGCCGCCACCTTCAAGAAGGCAAATCCATCAAATATATTTGTTTCCGCTTTCCCACCGCCGGGTAAATAAAAAGCGCAGACGATCTCGCGATCCTCTGCGCTCAAGGGGGGGCGCCCGGCCAAAACCGGGGCGGTCTAAAAGACCGAGACGTTTACGTACTTGCCGGGGTTTTTCTTCAGGTCCTCGATGAGGAGCTTGAGTTCGACCACGGTGGCGTTGAGGTTCTCCACATAGACCTTGTTGTTGAGCAGCTCGCCGGCGGATCCCTGGCCGCTGTTGAGTTTGGCAGCGACCCCGGTCAGCTGGTCGGAGAGGTCGGAGAGCTTGCCCGCGGTCTCATCAACCTTTTTGACACTGCCGCGGCTCTCCTTCGCCAGTTCGGCGGCTTCAGTGCCGGCATTGCGCAGGGCGCGGGCGGCCTCGCCGATCTCGGCGATCTGGGCGTTGTACATGCCGATATTGAGGCCGTCGACCTTGTGGTCCACCTTGTCGAGCACGGCACTAAGGGTTTTGAGGGAGTTGGAGGCGTCCTTGATGCGCAGGTCGAGCTCCCCCTCTCTCATCTTGTCGCGGATATTGGTCAGCATGGTCTTGGCGACGATCATGATGTCCTTGTTTTCACCGCTGAGCTGGCCCTCGATCGGCACCATCTCAGTGGATGTGCCCGGTTCAATGGTGATCGCCTTTTCCCCGATCAGGTTGAGGGTGTTGATCTCAATTTTGGAATCGACGGGGATTCTGAAGCGGTCCTTGATGTCGACGCGCACGACCACGCCATCCGGCTCGAAGCGCACGCCCTTGGTCCAGCCGATGCGATAGCCGCGCATGAAGACCTGCGAGCGGTCGCGGAGGCCGACGACGTCGGCGAATTTGATATAGAGGCGGTACTCGCTCGACGAGATGATCCGCTGTCCGGAGAGCCAAAGAATGGCCCACAACAGAATGACGGCACTGAAAAAGATGATAATGCCGGAAATATAGCTCATCTTTTTATAGGTCATATTCTCCTCGCGTCTCGTAAAGAAAATCCAGGGTTTCTGCAGAGATCTCATCCTTGGTGCCTGTGAAGGAGATGTTGCCCTCCCTGAGCAGCGCCACCCGGTCGGCGACATCGCGCATGAGCTTGATGTCGTGGGTGACGATGATCGAGGTGGCTGCGATCTCCTTCTTGAGCATGAGGATAAGCTCACTCACCTTTTCGGCATTGTTTTGGTCCAGTCCCGTGGTGGGCTCGTCGTAAAAGATATATTTGGGCCGCTTGATCATGGCCCGGGCGATGGCCACACGCTTGCGCATGCCGCCGCTGAGCTCCTCGGGATATTTGTCGAGCACGTCATCCCCCAGGCCAACGAAGGTAATCGCCCTGCTCACCTCGGCGTACATCTGGAAGGGGGTCAGTTTTTTATGCATGCGCAAAAAGAGGCTCAGGTTCTCGCGCACATCGAGAAAATCAAAGAGGGCGCTGTTCTGGAAGACGAAAGCGATGTTGTTCTGATAGGCCTGCCACTCTCTCCGGCTCATCCTGAGGATATCCTCACCGTCATAGGAGATGGAGCCCGCATCGGGTTCGATCAGCCTCACCAGGGTCTTGATAAAGACCGTCTTGCCCTGGCCGCTGGGGCCGAGAATGACCATGGTGGAATTATCCGGGATATCGAGATCGATGCCGGTGAGCACTTCCTTTTCATCGAAGCTTTTGTGGATGCCGCGCACGCTGATCATAGCAAAAGTTTTCCCAGATAATAATCAAAAATGACGATGAAAACCGCGGAGACGACAACGGCATTGGTCGAGGCCGCTCCGACCCCCTTGGCGCCGCCGCTGGTTTTGAGACCGAAATAGCTGCCCATCAGGGCGATGAGCACGCCGTAGACAGCGGGCTTGATCAGGTTGCCAAAGTACATCTCGAAGACCTTGAAATCCATCTCCAGGCCGCTGCCGAACTCCGCCGCCGAGATCCATTCCGAAGTGACCGCAGAGACGAAAAAGGAGCTGAAGATGGCGAGAAAATTGGCGATGATGGTGATCACCGGCAGCATGAGCAGCCCGGCGACCACGCGCGGCACGACCAGAAAGCCGACCGGATCGAGCGACATGGTCTCCAGAGCCTCAATCTGTTCGGAGATCTTCATGCTGCCGATCTCGGCCGCCAGCGAGGCCCCGAGCTTGCCGGCCAGCACCAGGGAGAGGACGATCGGGCAGAGCTCGAGAATGGTGGTCTTGAAGATGACATTGACCAGCACTGCGCGTGTAAGCAGCTCGGAGGACTGATAGGTGCTCTGCACGGTGGCTCCGAGTCCGATGAAGATGGCGATCACCGCCGCAATCGGCAGGGTCTTGACCGAAAAGGCATAGAGCTGCTCGATGAACTGGCGGCGGTAGAACCAGAGCGAGGGCAGGGCCCGGATTGTCTGCATGAAGAGGATGGCGATCTCGTACACCGTGGTGAAAAAGGAGATCGAACGCTCGCCCAGCTTTTCGAAAAAGTGTTCCGAAGGTATTCTTGCCATTTTACAGGACCATTATTTTTGACATGCTTCACAGAGGTAGGAGCTGCGTCCCTCGTGGCGCAGGCGAACGATCTGGCCTCCGCAGCGCGGGCAGGGCTCCACTTCACGGCCGTAGACGGCCAGATCGAGCTGGAAAAATCCCGGCTCGCCGTCGGCATTGCGATAATCGCTCAGGGTGGTGCCGCCGCGCTCCACCGCCTTGCCGAGCACACAGATGATCGCCAGCTGCAGGGCCTCCCCCTCCGCCGGGCTCAGGCTCTGCCCCGGGCGCAGGGGATGAATCCCCGCCTGAAAGAGCGCCTCGTTGGCGTAGATGTTGCCCACCCCGACGACGACGCGTTGATCCATGATGACTGTCTTGACCACACGTCGGGTCGCCCCCAGGCGCTCACGGAAATACTCTGCAGTAAAAGCCGACGAGAGGGGTTCAACTCCCAGTTCGCACAGCATGGGAAGCCCCGCCAGTTCCCCCGGCGCGGCCAGATCAAGGCTGCCGAAACGGCGCGGATCGCGGAAATGGAGCTGACCGCCTTCCTGGAAATGGAAAATGACGTGGGTATGGAGTTCGGCCGGATGCGGCCCGTGATGAAAACAGAGCTGTCCGCTCATGCCCAGATGGATGATGAGGGCCCCGCCGCCATCGAGATGCCAGATCAGGTACTTGGCGCGCCGCTCCAGGGCGGTGATGCGCTGCCCCGTCACTGCACGCAGTTCAGCCGCCGTCGGAAGCGGACGGCGCAGTTTGGGCGCATGAACCTCCACCCCGGCAAGGACCTTCCCGGTGATGTGCGGGGCCAAACTCCTGCAGATCGTCTCGACCTCCGGCAGCTCCGGCATCTCGTCACTCCATCACGCCCGAAGAGCTCTCCGGACGCATCATGATTCCCGCCCTAAATGCTAGTTTAGCAAATTCTATGCTAAAAACCAATCAATAATTTTGCACGATCGGGAAAAAAACCGGCTGCAGGGCTATTTCATCCGGCTCTGGAAACGCAGCACCGCAAAACTGAAAACCACCCCTCCGAAGAGCAGCAGGGCCAGCCCCTGCGGGTAGAGATGGCGCACTGTCGCACTCTTGATGAAAATTTCCCGTATCACCAGCACGAAATAGCGCATCGGATTGAGCAGGCTGATCCACTGCATCACCCTCGGCATGTTCTCGATTGGGAAGAGAAAACCGGACATGAGCATGAAGAACATGAGGAAAAAGAGGGTCAGAAACATCGCCTGCTGCTGGGTGCCCGAGCTGGCCGAGATGAAGAGACCCAGCCCCAGGGTGGTAAAGAGGTAGATCAGGGTGAAAATGAAGAGCAGCCCCATGTTCCCGGCGATAGGTATGTCGTAGATCAGCTTGGCAACGCAGAGGGCGAACACCACCTCGATCAGACCGAGCACCGCAAAGGGCACCAGCTTGCCGATGAGCAGCTCATGTTTCCGCAGGGGGGCGACCAGCAGCTGCTCGAGGGTGCCGATCTCGCGTTCGCGCACCAGTCCCATCGCCGCGACCAGGGTGGTGACCATGGTGAGGAGAAAGACCACAATCCCCGGCACCATATAATCGGAATTCTTCAGCTCCTCGTTGTACCAGACGCGCAGGTTGGGCGAGATCAGGTGGACCTCTGC
>JAKPUX010000125.1 GCA_029554865.1 bacterium
CGGACGAACGAAACGAGAGGCCTTTTCAGAAGGTTTGCGGGCGATCAAAAGCTACCAGTCTTGCCGTTTTGCCGCGAGCTGCTCAAATAAATACTGCCTGCCGATGGCCTCGAGAAAGGTTTTGAGGTTTTGCCTCAACCACTCCCATTCGTCGTTCGGAAGGTCGGTCACCAGCCGGGCATCGGGTTGGCTGTAGGCTTCCTGACTGCCGCGGAAGAATATTTTTCCGCCGACCATGCCGACGCAGGGCCGGTATCCGAGCACGTTTTTTTCTTCTTCTGCGCCCGCGCCGCAAATCACGGCGATGCCGCCCGCCATGAATTCCGCAAACGAGTCTCCCGCTTTGCCGAAGACCCAAAGTTCGGGCGGCTCAAAGCGCGGGTTGTATTTGGTCATCGTCATGCCGCGCGCGCCGATGTTGCCGCCGATGTACACCCGTCCCTGCGCCATGGCGTTTGCCACGCCGTTGGTGGCATTTCCGTGCACAATGATTTTTGCTCCCGCGTTGAGCCAGCCGACGTCGTCAGAGGCGGGGCCGAAGACTTGAATCGTGGTGTTCGCAAATCCCATGGACCCCAGGCGCTGACCGGACGTGCCCAGCACATCGACCTTCACCGGTTCGTCGTGCGCCCGCCAGAGACGGCCGCCAATGCCGTGCTGCCCCTCGGCGGTGACTTCAATATAACGGCAACCGTCCGCCACGGCTTTCTGAATGCGTTCTTCCAGAATCCGTGAATCCACGCGGACATGGTTTTCCACACCGGCAATTTTGATCGTATCTTTTCTGGTCATATGCAAAACCTGTTTTCAATTCCCTGATCACGGCGCAGGGAACGCTCGCGAGCGTTTCCTACAAAACGTATTTGATGTTCAAGCGCCCGGCGGCATCCGCATCGCTGATGCCCAGGGCGTCCGACATGCCGATCGGCAGCGATGTCGAACGTCCCAGCGGCGCCACGATCTTTTTCAATTCCGTGTCAAAGGTGACAAACACGTCCACCACCCTCTGCGCGACCCGCTCCGGGTCCAGCCGCCGGTCCAGGCGGGGATCCTGCGAGGTGATGCCTTTGGGGCACACCCCGATGTTGCAGACGTTGCAGCGGTCTCCTTCCGATCCCAGACAGCCTGCGGCCGCCTGCATGATGTATTTTCCCGTCTGAACGCCGCTGGCGCCCAGCATGATCAGCGCGGCGGCATTGGCCGCCAGATTGCCGTTTTTCCCGATGCCGCCTCCGACAAAGAGAGGGAGCTCGTTTTGTTTGCCCAGCTTTACCAGCGTCATGTAGGCGTCGCGGAGGTTGCTGGCGATGGGATGACCCATGGAATTCATCGACACATTGTAGGCCGCTCCCGTGCCTCCGTCCTCCCCGTCCATGGCCAGTCCGGCCGCGTATGGATTACGGGTCAGATTGTTGAGGACGGCCAGTGTTGTGCTGGTGGCCGAGATTTTAGGATACACCGGCACGCGGAAACCCCACGCCATGGACATGGACTGGATCATCTTGGCCACGGCTTCCTCAATCGAATACTTGGTCTGGTGCGTCGGCGGGCTGGGAAGGCTGATGCCCTGCGGTACGCCGCGGATCGCGGCAATCAGCCGGTTGACCTTGTACCACATCAAAAGGCCTCCGTCGCCGGGTTTCGCCCCCTGTCCGTACTTGATTTCAATGGCGCAGGGGTCTTCCTTCATCCGCGGCAGGTTGTGGATGATTTCATCCCAGCCGAAATAGCCGCTGGCGATCTGCAGAATGACGTATTTCAGAAAGCGCGACTGAAGCAGCCGGGGCGGGCAGCCGCCTTCCCCGGTGCAGATGCGGACCGGCATGCCCATCTCCTCGTTCAGATACGCCACGCCCATCTGCAGGCCCTCCCACATGTTCGGAGACAGGGCGCCGAAGGACATGCCGCCGATGATCAGCGGATAAATTTCACGGACGGGCGGTATCCAGCCGTTCTCGCGACCGGCTTGCAGCATCTTTTCCGGCGGCAGGATTCTGCCCAGCAGCGTGTGCAGTTCAAATTCATGGCGTCCGGCGTCGAGGGCCGGGTCGGTCAGCATGGAAATGCGGACAAACTTGATCTGGTCGAGGACGCTTTTCGAATCGTTTCTCCGTCCGCCCCGTCTTCTCGCTTCGCCGCCCTGGTTGACGTGAAAGCGCAGCCGGTCGATTTCATCCGCGCGCATGGGGACGATGGCGCTGTTGGGGCAGACCAGCGCACACATGCCGCAGCCGACACAGGCATGCGCCGGATCGGTGCGCTGATCGATGCCGTGATACACGGAAAACAGATTGGCGGGACGGTTCCCCAGACCGGACGGCGTCGCAAGCGTGCGTTTTCGGTGGACGCCCAGTTCGATCGCCCGCACCGGGCAGACGGTCGTGCATTTGCCGCACAGGGTGCACTTGTCCTTGCTCCAGAGAATCTGCCAGGGCAGGTCTTTGGCGCTTAATGTTGAGGGGGTAATGCGTCCCACTGGTTCCATTTTTCTATCTCCTGCCGCTCGCGGCGGACCAGAACGGTTTCATATCTCATCGGCTGATCGTCCAGGTTGATGTCGCGCTCCGGAATGGCGGCATCCAGGCCGCACATTTCCGAGGAAAACGCGAAAATGCCGGGACGGCCGCCACCACGCCGGGGCGAAGTTTCTTGGCGTCCTGCACCATGAACATCGACTTGTCCGGCAGACAGCCGATGACGCAGTTGGGCCCGTCGATGATCAGAGGCCGGCAGCTCTGCTTCAG
>JAKPUX010000139.1 GCA_029554865.1 bacterium
TGCGGCGGCACCCATGTCAGCAGCACCGGTCAGGTGGGGGTGGTTAAAATCATCAGCCGCGAACGCATCCGCCAGGGCACGCGCTGTACCTTTGTGGCCGGGGGGCGCGCCTGGCGCCTCATCCAGAACTTTAGTCAGATCCTGGATGAGCTGACCCGCCTGTTGACCACCGATCGCGGCAGCCTGTTCACCGTCGTGTCGAAACTGCAGGAGGAAAACCGCAGCCTGCGCAAGACCCTGCAGCAAAAGAACCAGCTCCTGGCCGAGCAGGCCCTGGAAGCTCTGTGCACTGCGGCGGGAGAGGCCCCCATCATCAGCCACATCTTCACAGAAAGCGATCTGGAGCTGGTGCGTTCACTCGCAGCCAACGCTGTGCGCAAACGTGCGGGGATTTACCTCTTCGCGGGAGCCTCTGCGCGCGCCGCTCTGGTTTTTGCGGCCAGCGCAGCGGACCTCGATCTCAGGCCGGCATTTACTGCCGCCATGCAAATCGTCGAGGGACGGGGTGGGGGAGAGGCCGCCTTCCTGCAGGGCAGCGGCAGCCGGGTGGACAAAATCGGCGAGGCCTTGCGGACCGCCCGGGAGCTGTTGGAAAAACCTGATAAAAAAGATTGACAATGAGGGATTTTTTTTATAAATTAAATGCCACAATAGAAAAGATGGGGCTATAGCTCAGCTGGGAGAGCGCTTGACTGGCAGTCAAGAGGTCAGGAGTTCGATCCTCCTTAGCTCCACAAAAAAGCCGCTGTATGACAGCGGCTTTTTTTTATCCATGTACAGCGGCTTTTTTCTGCAGCGGGGCGGTTTCGTCGGCGGCCAGGTGGCGCGGTTCGCTCATCGCGATCTGACCGATGGTGATGTAGCTGTAGTAGGAGCGGTCGCATCCCTTTTTACAGCGAAAGCTGCTGAAAAGGTTGGCGGATTCATCATCGCTGGCAGCATCAAAATAGCGCACTTCGCCACAGGCTTCGCAGGAGATGATCATGGTTTGTGGTGCGATGATCTCTGATTTCGTAGGTACCTCCACAACAATTGGGTCAATCTTTTTACTGCATTCAAGAGTAGCTGCAAACAGGCCATTCTGCAGATGATTCCGGAGATTTTTTTCTGCGCTCCTGACGAATGTGACCATTTTTACCACAACCCATAAAAAAAACTCTTGCATAACTTTTGAAATATATTTATATTATTGGGCTTCAAGCGGGAGTAGTTCAGTGGTAGAACACAACCTTGCCAAGGTTGGGGTCGCGGGTTCAAGTCCCGTCTCCCGCTCTACACCTGGCGGCGTAGCCAAGTGGCTAAGGCGGAGGTCTGCAAAACCTCTATTCATCGGTTCGATTCCGATCGCCGCCTCCAACGCCAAAAGGGGCTGCGAGCCGGGGTGGCGGAACAGGTAGACGCAAGGGACTTAAAATCCCTCGGGCTTTTAGTCCGTGCCGGTTCGATTCCGGCCCTCGGCACCCAAAGGGAAGAGGGGTCCCGCGAAAAAACAGCGTTGCCTTCGGGAAACGCTTTTTTTTAAGGGCCTGGCAACGTTCAGAGTATACGGGCGGTTAGCTCAGCTGGTTAGAGTACTTGCTTGACATGCAAGGGGTCACTGGTTCAAATCCAGTACCGCCCACTTTCGAGTACCAAGCGCTATTACCTCCTCTTACAGATGCCGCCTTCCATGGGCGGTTTCTTGTTTTGGGAGATCACTTTTCGGAAAGGGTCACCGTTTGGCCATGATCACTCTGACATTTCCCGATGGACGTTCACGGGAGTACCCCGAAGGCACCAAAGCGAGCGAGCTGCTCTCCGAACTGGGCGGCCGGATCGCCCGTGAGGCGATTGCTGCCAAACTCGACGCCGAAGTGCTTGATCTCTCCAGGCCCCTGACCAGGAGCGGGCGCATCCTGTTCCTTACCGCCGACTCTCCCGAGGGGATGGATGTCTTTTGGCACAGCGCTGCCCATATCATGGCCCATGCGGTGAAGCAGCTCTACCCGGAGGCCCAGTTCGCCTTCGGCCCCCCGGTCGAGGAGGGCTTTTACTACGATATCGACGTCAAGGAGAGCTTTACACCCGAGCATCTGCAGCGCATCGAGGCAAAGATGGCCGAGATCGTTGCGGCTGACCACCCCTTCATCCGTGAGGAGATGGACAAGGAGGAGGCCCTGCGCCTCTTCCGCGAACGCAAGGAGGGCTACAAGCTTCAGCAGATCGAGCGCCTCGGCGAACCCCCGAGCATCTATCGCGATGGCGATTTTATCGACCTCTGCCGCGGACCCCATCTGCCCTCCACCGGCTATGTCCGTTATTTCAAGCTGATGAGCGTGGCCGGGGCCTATTGGCTCGGGGACGAGAAGAATCCGATGCTGCAGCGCATCTACGGGGTGGCCTACCCGAAAAAGTCCCAGCTCGACGACTATCTCCTGCGCATCGAGGAAGCCAAAAAGCGCGATCACCGCCGTCTCGGCCGTGAGCTCGATCTCTACAGTGTCAATGACGAGATCGGCCCGGGGCTCATCCTCTGGCATCCCAAAGGGGGCTTTATCCGCTACAAGGTGGAGGAGTTTTGGCGCCAGGAACATCTTAAAAACGGCTACGAGTTTGTTTATACGCCCCATATCGCGCGCCTCGACCTCTGGAATACCAGCGGCCATCTCGGCTTTTTCAAGGAGAATATGTACTCTCCAACCGAGGTGGACGAGCAGCTCTACCAGATCAAGCCCATGAACTGCCCTTTCCATCTGCAGATCTTCCGCAGCCAGACCCGCAGTTACCGCGACCTGCCCATCCGTTGGGCGGAACTGGGTACGGTCTACCGCTACGAGCGCTCGGGAGTTTTGCACGGACTGATGCGCGTACGCGGCTTCACCCAGGACGATGCCCATCACTTTTGCCGTCCCGATCAGCTCGACGCTGAAATCGACATGCTGCTCGATTTCACCCTCTTCATCCTGCGCTCCTTCGGCTTTTCGGAGTTCGAGATCTACCTCTCCACCCGGCCCGAACACTATGTCGGTACGCCGGAGAACTGGGAGCGCGCCACCGATGCCCTGCGCGCCGGACTGGAAAAAGCGGCCCTCAATTACCAGATCGATCCGGGCGAAGGGGTCTTTTACGGCCCCAAGATCGATATCAAAATCAGGGATTCCATCGGCCGCACCTGGCAGTGCAGCACCATCCAGGTGGATTTCAACGAACCCGAACGCTTCGACCTCACCTACGTCGGCCAGGACGGCAAGGAGCACCGCCCGATCATGATTCACCGCGCCCTGCTCGG
>JAKPUX010000399.1 GCA_029554865.1 bacterium
ACCGCGCCGCCGAGCAGGGCGGCGATTTCCTCGAGGAGGGCAAAGTTCTCGGGGGCGCGCATGCCGCGGCCGCCGCAGAGGATGACATCGGCCTCGCTCACATCCAGGCGTCCCGAATCGCTCCTGCGCACCTCCTTGAGCAGGGTCCGGGCGGCCAGGGGCGGCAGGGCGAGGGGCTCCACCGGCGCAGTTGCACCGGGACGGCAGACTCCCGCCGGAAAAACATTGGGGCGCAGGGAAGCCATCTGAAGATCCCCCGCAAGCACTACTTTAGCGACGACCTTGCCGGCGTAGAGAGGCTTTTGGGCCGTCAGGCCGCCCTCCTGCCAGCTGATGGCGATGCAATCGCTGGCCAGGGTTCCATCCAGGGCCGCGGCGACGCGCGGCGCCAATTCCCGGCCCGCCGAGGTGGCGGGAAAGAGGACGACCCTCGCCCCGCATTGCCCGATCGCGGCCTTGACCACTTGAGCATAGTGATCGCCCTGGAAAACGGCGAGGGTCTGATCGGCGGCGATCAGCACCCGATCCGCTCCACTGGCGCCCAGAGCGCCAGCCTCCGCGCAACCCCCGGCACCGGTAATCACCAGGGCGGTTACCTCCCCCCCCATGGCATCGGCCAGCAGCCTCGCCTGGGTGGTCACTTCATAACTCACCTTGCGCAGTCCCTTTTCGCCGGCCTCGGCGACCGCTAAAACCATCGGCATAAAAACTCCTTCTCTGTTTAGATAACCCTGGCTTCAGTATGAAGCAGACGGATGAGCTCGGGTACGGCTGCGGCGCCCTCGCCGACATTTCTGCCGCCGGCACGGGCGGGAGGCGGGATCAGACTGGCGATGCGGAGGCGTCCCGCCTCCAGCGCAGCCGGCTCTTCAGGGATGGCCATCTCCATAGCGGCCATTTTGCCGCGTATGGAGGGGTAGCGCGGCTCATTGAGTCCCTTCTGGCAGGTGACCACGGCGGGAAGGGGGGCCTCGAAGAGCGCCGTGCCGTCGTCCCGCTCGCATTCAGCGCTCAGGCTGGCGCCGGCGAGGGTCAGCCGGGTGACCACGGTGAGGCAGGGCAGCCCGAGCAGCTCCGCCAACATGGGACCTACCTGCATGTTGCCGTCGTCGATCGACTCCTTGCCGAGCAGGATGAGATCGGGGGAGAAGCTGGCGGCGGCCCGGCTGAGGGCGCGGGCGGCAGCCAGCCCGTCGAGAGCGGGCTCATCCGCGCTGAGATGGAGCACCTCATCGGCGCCCATCGCGGCGGCGTTGCGCAGCACCTCGGCGCAGCGGGCGGGACCCAGGGTCACGGCCCGGACCAGGCTGCCGGGATTGGCCTCCTTGATGCGCAGGGCCTCCTCGAGGGCATATTCGTCATAAGGATTGAGGATGAACTTTACACCCGCCACAGAGATGGTGATCTGGTCGGCGGCGATGCGAAGCAGGGCCTCAGTATCGGGGACTTGTTTGATGCATACCAGGATCTTCACGCGTGTATGCTCCTTTCAGGGAGAATAATCTGGTCAGGCTCAGGCGCAGGTTGAAACAGGCCTGTGCCCCTGACCGTTATGATCAGGGGCCGGGCAGCGGGCTGGGAATAAATAAATGTGCGCCTGTGAAGCGGAGAGAAACCTATTTGGCGATGCCGTGCAGGATCACCGAGGTGATCTCGTCGGCAAAGCTGGAGAGCAGCGTCCGTTTGGGCTTGCTGACCGTATAGTTGGTGGCGATCTGGTCCACCGCGCCGAAGAGTATTTGTTTGAAGATGGAGGGGTGGATTGCTGTCTTGAATTCGCCCGAGATCTGTCCTTCGACCAGGGCGGCGGAGATCAGATCGAGATATTCCTTGAAACGGCCGCCGTGGTAGCCGAGGATGAACTGGCTGCAGAAGCGCATCTCTACCTCGAGCAGATGGGCCATATCGGGATTGCGCTCGACGAAGGTGAGATGGCTGTGGATAAAGGTGGCGATTTTTTCAGTCGCAGTGGTTTTGGTGGCCATATTTTCGCGCATGCGATTTATGAGCGGTTCCATCTCCTCCTCGAAGATGGAAATCATCAAATCATCCTTGTTCTCGAAATAGAGATAGGTCGTGCCCACGGCCACACCGGCCTCGCGGGCGATATCTTCCATCTTGGCATTATAAAAGCCGCGGCTCGCGAAGACGCTGATGGCGGCCTTGAGAATTTTTTCCCTTTTTCCTGCGCTCATATCCTTCCTCACTTCACCCTGGGTGAGCCGCACCCGGGCGGCCTGCAATGAACTGGATTCAATATAGAAAATTCTCGCCGGAAAATCAACCAGATTATGCATCCTGCATTTAAAATGAACGCAATTCACTTTTCTATTGACAATCGCACTTTTTTTGAGTAAAATATATGAAGCAAATTCATGAATGCAGCATCTAAACATCAGCAGATTGGTAAAGCAGATTTTCGGACATTCAACTTTCCTGAGGAGGGAAGCATGAAAAGAGTTTCTACAGCTGTATTGGCCCTGATGTTGATCGCCACCAGTCTTTTCGCCGCCGGCGTGGATCTCACCGGTGTCGGCGTGCGCAGCACGAGCATGGGCGGCAACTACCGCGCGATCAGTAATGACTGGAGCGGCATGTTCTGGAACCCGGCCGGCCTGGTCTGGAGCAAGGGGCTCAAGGCGGGCGTTAGCCTCGAGTTCATCACCCCTTCGGCGACCTACACGGCCGCGCAGGCTAATGGTATGACCTTCAGCGGCACCTCCAGCGCGGAGATCAAAAACGAGCCCAAGACCTTCCTGATGCCGGCTTTTGGCGTCTATTACAGCAATGAAAAGATAGCCTACGGCCTCGGCTTTTGGGCCCCCTTCGGTCTCGGCGCCAAATGGGACCTGCTCAATACCAGCAAGTACAATCCCAACTATCCCGAGTTCGAATACGAAGATGACCTCAAGGTGATGGCCCTGCAGCCCACCTTCGCCTACAAGGTGAACGAACAGCTTTCGGTCGGCCTCGGCCTGACCCTGCTTTATGGCGACATCATGATGCGCCAGCCCAATTACACTCCCAATCCGGTCACCTACACCCCGGCCTATGCGGCTCTCAAGGCGGCCCTTGGTGCTTCGGCGCTCGCTCCCTTCGACCAGTTCCTGACCGAGGCCAATCTCGAGGGCAGCGGCATGGGGTTCGGCGCATCCTTTGGCGTCCAGTACAAACCGGTCGAAACCCTGACCCTTGGCGCTTCGCTCAAGTGGTACAATGATATCGCCCTGGACGGCACAGTCGGCGGCGAGACCTATTATGCCAAGGATCCCGGCAATGTCAAGCCGACCCTGGACCAGCTCCTGGCCCTGAGCATGATCACCACCCAGCAGTATCAGCAGCTTCTCGGCGCCTACTCCGGTGTCAAGGCCACGGCGGTCGCCAAGACCGACGTCACGGCTGACCTGCCCCTGCCGCTCAATGTGGGCATCGGCTTCGCCTACAGCGGCATCGAGAACCTGCTCATCACTGGTGATGTCGCCCTGAGCCAGTGGTCCGCCTGGGATGTCATCGAGGTCAACGACGACGACGGCAACAAGATCAACGAACTGACCATGAACTGGGAAGACGGCATCCGCGCCGGCCTGGCCCTCGAATACAGCCTCGCCCTGGCCAACGCCAAACTGCGCGCTTCCTTTTACAGCGAGCCCGCCGCCCCTGTCGCCGAGACCATGAACCCGACCATTCCGGACATCAACCGCCGCAACGTGGTCGTCCTCGGCTTCGGCCTTCCGGTCGGTCCCTTCGAGGCTGGCCTGATGTATGAGCACATGTTTATCGGCGACAAGACCGTTGAATGGTCGCCTGAGACCCCGCCCTTCCATAATCTGGGCGGCCTCTACACCATGACCGTCAACAACATCATGTTCGGTCTGGACTACAATTTCTGATCCCCAAGCGGCATGGGGTGTGTATCTGCTGCGCCCGCCCTGCCGCCGACGTCTTTACAGGGAGATCCTCGCAAGGGGGTCTCCCTTTTGTTTTTGAAATAATCCGCGTTGCAGGCAGGTTATAAAATTATCGCGGTTCCACGCACTTTCACACCATTCAGGATTCCCTTATGAGAATTGCCCCCCTTGCCCTTCTGCTCGGCCTGCTCCTCCTGGCCTGTGACGACGAGAGCGGTATCAAACCTCCCTCCCAGCTCAGCGGCTTTACCGGGACCATCACCTTCACTGGCACATGGCCTGAGGATACCGACCAAATCCGCCTCGCCGCCGCACTCAGGTTTCCCCCCTCGACCATCGCCGATGTCCTTCTCGGCGAAGCCTTGCCTGTCGGTGGCGATTCCCTCCATTATACCTTTTACACCGATCCGGTCGCACTGCAGGCGGTCGGCGTGGTCTGGAAGGAAAAGGGACAGGGCTGGGATGCGACCAACATCATCGGCTATTACTTCCCCACGGAGAACCATCTCACTCCCGGCGCGGTGACGATCAGCCGCAAGGACGAGATGATTCAGGACATCGACATTACCTGCGACCTCACCAAGGTCAAGCGTCGCGTCAACAGCGCCATCGGCGGAATGCTGCGCGTGCAGGGGGCCTGGCCCCCGGGGGCCAGCAAGGTGGTCGTGGCGGCATCGACTGCCCCCCTCCTGCCTACCAGCCTTCTGGATCTCTTTTTTTCCTTTCCGATCGATGCCGGTTTTGACTCGACCCGCTACATTATCTCTGTTCAGCCCGGCACCTACAAGCTGGTCGCCGCCCTGGTCATTGAGGAAAGCCAGAGCATCGGCCTGGAGAGTATCAAGGGGGCCTATTACAGCTTCAGCGGAATCAAGATCATTAATCCGGAAACCAAAAAACTGGATGTGGATCTCAATCTCATCTTCCCGGCGGGCTCTGCTAAAGCCGAGACCAGGGATTCACAAACCGGACCCCGGTCACTCCAGCACAGACGGGGGGAGTGAGCCATGCGCAACCGCCTTCTCTTCTGGCTGACAGCGGCACTGCTGCTTCCCGGCGCCATCCTTGCCCACACCGGCCGGATCAGCGGCCGCGTCATCGACGTCAAGAGCCGTGAGCCCATCCCCGGGGCCAACGTCATGATCCAGGGCACGGTCCTGGGCGTCAACAGCGATGCCGAGGGGCGTTTCAGCATCAATTCCCTCGCGCCAGGTAGCTATGAGCTGCGCGTTTCAGCGGTTGGCTACCTGGTCTTCAACCGCCGGGGCATCGCTCTGACTGCCGATCAGACCGTCACCCTCGATGTCACCCTCGAGCCGACCCTGATCGAGAGCGGTGAGGTGGTGGTCTCGGCCAGCAAGCGCCGCCAGAGCCTTGAGGATTCACCGACCAGCGTCGGGGTGATGACCACGCGCGAGCTGGCGCAGAAAAACCAGGTCTATCTCGACCGGGTCCTCGAGCACGCCTCCGGGGTCAATTTTATCGGCAGCCAGATCAATATCCGCGGCTCCTCCGGCTATAACTACGGCGCCGGCAGCCGTGTGCTCATGCTCATCGACGGCGTGCCGGTCATGCCCGGCGACAGCGGTGACATCAAGTGGAGTATGGTCCCCGCCAGTCAGGTTGATCACGTCGAGATCGTCAAGGGCGCGGGATCCGCCCTCTACGGCTCAAGCGCTCTCGGCGGAGTGGTCAATGTCATCACCAAAGAGGCCTCGGCCAATCCGGTGACCCATGTGCGCTTCTCGGCCGGTTTTTACGACAAACCATTATACGCCGAATGGCGCTGGACTGACCGGCTCCTTCACTTTGACGATCTCGATGTCGACCATTCGCGCCGGATCGGCAAATCGAATGTGATGGTCGCCCTCGGGCGCCACCAGTCCACCGGCTATGCCCAGAACGGCTGGTATCAGCGCCTCAACGGCCTCTTCAAATGGCAGCGCCAGCTCACCCCGAAGGCCAACCTGACCCTGTCGAGCAATTTCGAGACCAACGACAACGGCACCGGCCTGATGTGGCGCAGCCAGAGTGAGGCCCTCTCGGTCGCCCCCGAAGCGATCGGCGACAAGGTTAAATCGGACAAGTTCGGACTCAATCTTTTCCACCGCTGGGCAGCGAGCTCCAGGTTCGCCCTCAACACGCGGCTTTCCTATTTCCGCAATTTCTGGAAAAATTACTTTCACGACAATCTCAACGCCTCACAGGCCAATCGCATCGGTCTGGAGATCCAGGGGGATTATCAGTTCTCCAACATCAATGCCCTTACCTTCGGCACCGAGGAGTCGTGGGACATTGTCGAATCCGGACTGGTTGGCGACCACACCCAGTACGTCATCTCCGGATACATCCAGAATGAACGCCGGCTTCTGGCTGGTCTTGCCCTCACCCTGGGGGCGCGCTACGACCTGCAGAGGGTCGACACCGGCTTTCAGGATGAAAACCTGAGTCCGAAGGTGGGGCTGGTCTGGCATGCAAGGCCCTGGCTCAGTCTGCGCGGCTCGTCGGGCAGCGGCTTCCGCGCCGCCTCAATGTCCGAACGCTTCTCCAACTCGGTCTACTCAGGCTTGCAGCTGATTCCCAATCCCGATCTGAAATCGGAGACCGCCTGGTCGCACGAGGCCGGCGCCACGCTGATTCTCCTTCCCATGCTTTCGCTGGATATCAGCTCCTTCCGCAGCGATTACTGGGATCTGATCGAGCCTGAACCCACAGTCACCCAGGAAATCCAGTTCACCAATGTCACCCGTGCCCGCATCAGCGGGATCGAGACCGGCCTGCGCCTGCAACCCGGGATCCCCGGCCTCTCCCTGCAGAGCGCCTATACCTGGATGGATCCCCGGGATCTGGAACTCGACCAGACCCTCGCCTACCGGCCGCGCCAGATCTCGCAGACCACCCTGCTCTATACCGCCGGCCCATTTGAGATCAGCGCCGATTATCGCTATATCTCGCGGCTGGACAACGTCAAACTCTATCCCAGCGAGGACCGGGTGGCGCAGAAGACCCTCGACCTCCATCTCACCTGGCATTATCGCGACTGGTCGCTCAGCGGCCACATCAACAACGCGCGCAACCACAACCACACCCAGATGGAGCGCACTTTGCAGCCCATCCGCAGCTACATGATCACCCTGCGCGGGACGATCTGATCCGCCGGCGCCGGACGGCTGTGCGTCCGGCGCTCCCCTCATTTAAGGCTTGCATTTTTCTCCCTCCGGGCTTAAATTCCCGAGTTCCACCTTATCCCGTTGATGTACTTTAATGCAGGAGTCCTTATGCGCACCCCAATCGGAGTCCTTATGATCCTTGCCCTCGCCCTCTGCGGCTGCCGCACGCAGGCCGACTTTCCGGCCAGGGCGGCCGCAACGGCCGTCCAGGCCGAACTGGATAAACTCGCACCGGTTGCTCTCGACTGTGATCTCACATCTCTCTCCCCTGCGGACAGGATGGCCCTGGGCGAGATCATCCGCGCGGCTACAGTGATGGACCAGCTCTTCCTGCGCCAGGTTCATCCCGACAATCCCGCCCTTCTCAAAAAGCTCGAAGGTGACAAATCCCCCGAAAATGCCCCCTATCTGGAGATGTTCCGCCTCATGTTCGGCCCCTGGAACCGTCTCGACCACGACGCGCCCTGGCTGACCGGAGAGGCCAAGCCGGCCGGGGCCGGTTTCTATCCCCACGATCTGACCCGGGACCAATTCGAGGCCTGGATCGTTGCCCATCCCGAGGACAAGGCGGCCTTTGAGGGGACCTTCACTGTGATCCGGCGCGAGGGAAGGCGCCTGGCGGCGGTGCCCTTCCACACCTACTGGCAGCCCCTGGTGGAAGAGGCGGCCAAACACCTCGAGGCCGCAGCGAATTTCAGCGATGATCCCACCCTGGTGAATTTCCTGCGGCTGCGCGCGCAGGGGCTGCGAACGGACGATTACTACGAGAGCGACATGGCCTGGATGGACCTGGCCGGCGATCTTGAGGTGGTGATCGGACCCTACGAAGTCTATGAGGACAATCTCTTCAATTACAAAGCGGCCTACGAAGCCTTCGTCTGCCTCGTCGACCACGCCGAAAGCAAAAAGCTCGAGGCTATTGCGGGCCATCTGAACGCCATGGAGGCTAATCTGCCCATCCCGGACCAGTACAAGAATTTCGGCCGCGGCAGCTCCTCCCCGATCAAGGTGGTGCAGGAGCTGTTTTCAGCCGGAGACACCAAGGCGGGGGTTCAGACCACTGCCTTCAATCTGCCCAACGATGAACGTGTGCGCGAGGCCAAGGGATCCAAGAAGGTGATGCTCAAGAACATCGCCAAGGCTAAATACGAGAAATGCTGGATTCCGATCGTCGTGACCGTCCTGGCCGAAAAGCCTCTTGCCGCCGTCTCCTTCGATGCCTACTTCAACCATGTGCTCATGCATGAGGTCAGCCACGGCCTCGGGCCGGGGATGATCACCCTGGAGAGCGGAGAAAAGATCGACGGCGCCCGCAAATTAAAGGAACTCTATTC
>JAKPUX010000400.1 GCA_029554865.1 bacterium
CCCTGGCGGAGCTGACCGCCTCCATTAAGACCCACGGGATTCTCCAGCCCCTCCTCTTCCGTCAGGGCGATCAGGGGTGGCTCTGCATCGTCTCCGGGGAGCGGCGCTACCGGGCGGCGAAGGAGTTGGGACTTTTGACCCTGCCGGCGATGCTGGTGGAGGGGAACCATGCGGAGATCGCCCTGGTGGAGAACCTCCTCCGCCAGGACCTCACCGCCGTGGAAGAGGCGGAGGCCCTCCAGCGCCTCAAAGACGACCAGCAGTACACCGACGAGCAGTTGAGCGGCGTCATCGGCCGTGCCCGGACCACCCTCTCGGACATCCTCCTCATCAGCCGCCTCCCCGCCGAGATACGGGACGAGGCCCGGGGGGACCGCAAGGTCGCCAAGAGCACCCTCATCGAGATCGCCCGGAAGAAACAGGCCCGGGGCATGCAGACCGCCTGGACCAAGTACAAGGAAAAACAGGCCAAGGCCGCCGCCGGCAGCACCCGCAAGGAAAAGGCCCCCGCCACCCCGGAGGAACTCATCGACTGGGTGAGCAAGGCCAACACCAAACTCGCCGCCATCGACGCCACCGCCTGGACCGGCGAAGAACAGGCCGCCTTTACCGAGGCCCTGGCCGCCCTCCAGGAAACCATCGGCGGGCTCCTGCCGGGGGAGATAAATCTGAGTTGAGCCTGTTTTGTGTGCAGAAAATAAGCCCTGCGCCTCAGTTTCCATCGGCAGCCTGCTGTCGCCCGCGGGATGCGAGGCCAAGCGCACAGCAGCTTGCAGCGGCAAACGGACCGCTCTGTCGGGCGGAAATCCGGAGTGAAAACTTTTCGACCCTCGGTCGATTCATCAATGATTATAGGTACTTTACCTATGCCGGAGCTCCGGCATACCCTGTTGATAACTTTGCCGCGGCACCCTGTGATGCCTGTGGATAACATGGGGGAGCGCCGACGAACAACCATGCCAAACGGATGATCCGCTTCGGGGTCCTATGGCGAAAGTGCTCTCAGGGAACCAGCTCAGAAAAAGGCAACCGCTGGGTGGAACGAATCCTCACTCTCC
>JAKPUX010000181.1 GCA_029554865.1 bacterium
GTGTGCTCATCCAGCTTCATCTCGTTGGTCAGATATCGCTTTTCCGAGTCGTCCGGACTGATATAGATGAGAATCTGCGCCTCTTCACGGGCGCAGCTCTGGATTTTCTCTTTATCGATTTTATAGCAGCGCAGCATGGCCGGCTCTCCGCCCTGTTTCCAGTGATCTTTTGCCAATGGGTAAGATACGGATATTATTTTGATATTGCCAACATAATATTGGCCGGTCCGATCAGGGCCGAAGGTAATAAAAAGAGTTGCAAATCTGCCTGTAATTGCTTTATTTAAATTAGATTGCTTCCATTGCCTTTTCTTTCCAGCTGCATCATTGCTCAGGCAGACCCGCCCTTGCAACTTCCCTTAGCTTACGTGCCGGCGACACACCGTCGCCCAGAGCCGGGCTCATCCCGGTTGGATGGGGCGAACTGTGGAGGGAACCATGAGCAAATCAAACAGAAAGACAGCGATCACTCTCACCTTGTGGGGGATTTTCATGCTGCATGCAGAACTACGTGCATCACAGGAGACGGGCTATCGCCTGCCTCCCCGCGAGATGATTGATCTGGTCGATGCACCGACAACGCCGTCGGTCAGCCTCTCGCCTGACCGCCAATGGCTGCTGGTGCTGGACAATCCCGCCCTGCCCACCATTGCAGAGCTCTCCCAGCCTGAGCTTGGTCTGGCCGGCCTCCGCATCAATCCGCTCAGCAGCGGACCGAGCCGAATCAGCTATCACACCGGCATGCAGCTTGTGTCGCTGCGCGACAATTCAACCCGACCGGTGTTGGGGCTCCCCCCCGGTGCCCGCATCCGCCATGCCGCCTGGTCTCCCGACAGCCGCAGGGTGGCCTTCACCCTCACCGGTGAGAGCGCGATCACCCTCTGGCTGCTCGAGATCGGCAGCGGAGAGGCGCGTGAATTGACCGGCCAGCCCCTCAGTGCCGCATTTTATGACGATCCCTTCCAGTGGATGCCCGACAGCAAACGACTGCTCTGCCGGCTGATCCCGATGGATCGACCTGAAGCGCCGGCCGCTCCGGCTGTACCGGATGGACCGGTAATCCAGGAATGCGGAGGTGAGAGCGCACCGGCGCCAACCTGGCAGGATCTGCTCCGGAATCCGCACGACGAGCTGCTTTTCGACCACTATTTCAGCTGCCTTCTGGCGCTTGTCGACGAAGAGGGGAATATCACCCGGATTGGCGGGCCAGCCATCTATCGCTCAGCGGAGCCCTCCCCTGACGGACTCGCCTTTCTGGTCGAGATCATTCATCGTCCCTACTCCTATCTGGTGCCGGCGATGCGCTTCCCCCACCGGGTGCAGATATGGGATCAGCATGGAGTTCTCATCAGGGAAATGGCCGACCTTCCGCTCGCCGAACAGGTGCCGATCGCCTTCGATGCCGTACCGGAGGGGCCGCGCTATTTCAGCTGGCGCGCCGATCAGCCGCAGACGCTCTGCTGGTGCGAAGCCCAGGATGGCGGGGATCCCAAACGTCCCGCAGAAATTCGCGACAAGGTCTGGACCCTGGCGGCTCCCTACGGCCGCGACGCCGAGCTGCTCGCCAATCTCTCCCTGCGTTTCCGCGGGGTCTACTGGGGGAACGAGCACCTCGCCCTGGTTCAGGAGTGGATCTGGAAGGAGCGCAGGGTGCGGATCTGGGCTGTCGACCCGGCTGGCCGTGACCGAAAGGGCCGCCTCTTCGCAGACTATTCCATGGAGGACCGCTACAACGATCCCGGCACGCCCCTCATGACCTCCACGGAGTGGGGCACGCGTGTTCTTCGCCTCACCCGCGATGATAAAGCCGTCTACATGCGCGGCGAAGGCGCCTCCCCCGAAGGGAGCTTCCCCTTCCTGGATGAGCGCACCATCGAGAACGGCCAGAGCCGTCGCCTGTGGCGCTGCACAGCGCCCTATTATGAATATGTCATCGACCTGGCAAGCGCAGGAGCGGAGAGCTTTTTAACCCGGCGGGAAGGGATCGATGAACCCCCCAATTTTCACCTGCGCCGCTTTGGACAAGAGTCTTCGGTGCCAGTGACCTCTTTTCCTCATCCCTCTCCCCAGCTTCGTGGCATCCGCAAGGAGCTGATCCGCTACGAACGGGGTGACAAGGTCCAACTTACAGCCACGCTCTACACCCCACCCGGATGGGAACGCAGCCAGGGGCCCCTGCCTGTGCTGATGTGGGCCTATCCCCAGGAGTACAAGAGCGCGGCCGCAGCCAGCCAGGTTTCCGATTCACCGTACCGTTTTATCCGCATCTCCCCCCTCAGCCCTCTGTTCTGGGTGATGCGCGGATACGCGGTGGTCGATGATCCAGCCATGCCGATTGTCGGTGAGGGCGACCGGGAGCCCAACGACACCTACATCGAGCAGCTGGTTGCCAGTGCTGAGGCCATCGTCGCGGAACTGAAGGACCGCGGTGTGGCCGATTCGACCCGTCTGGCGATTGGAGGGCACAGTTATGGCGCTTTCATGACCGCCAATCTGCTCAGCCACTGCCGTCACTTCAAGGCCGGCATCGCCCGCAGCGGGGCTTTCAACCGCACCCTCACCCCCTTCGGCTTTCAGAGCGAGGAGCGCACTCTTTGGGAGGCCCCGGAGACTTATTTAAAGATGTCACCTTTCATGGCGGCCGGGACGATGGATACCCCACTCCTGCTCATCCACGGTGAGGCGGACAACAACAGCGGCACCTTCCCGATGCAGAGCGAACGCTATTATGCCGCGCTCAAGGGACTCGGCAAGGTCGCCCGACTGGTCATTCTGCCAAAGGAGAGCCACGGCTACCGGGCGCGGGAATCAGTCCTGCACATGCTCTGGGAGATGGACCAGTGGCTCAAATTCCATCTCGGTGAGAAATGAGCATCCTCGATCAGGTGGCAAGGGTTGGGATCCTTTCCGCCGTCTCCGCCCATCCCTCCTGATCGAGGCCCCTCTGCCGCCGCTGCTTGACCCTTCTCCCCGACACCCCCTTGCCCTGCAACCCCTGCTATCATGTAAAAACAGCCTCTTGCTGCAGCTTTATGAATATTATTCATTTTTTAGTTGCGCTTGTGCTGCTTATTTTGTATAATAATGAATAACATTCATTCCAGACGAGCAGAAAGACAATTCGAGGTCCCTATGATCCTTCATCGTGAATTCATCCGTACCGCCAAGCGTCAGGGCGGCAAGATGGCCATCATCGACCGCACCCTTGACCGGCGGCTGACCTACGACAAGGTTCTGATCGCAGGCCTTATATTTGCCGATTACATCAAGAGGTTCAAGGAGGGTTTTATCGGGGTGATGATTCCGACCTCCTCCGGCTCGATCCTCTCCACGCTTGGCATTGTCATGGCTGGCAAGGTGCCGGTGATGATTAACTATTCCACCGGAGCGGCGGAGAACTGCGAATACGCCCAGAACAAGTGCGGCTTTTCGACGATCATCACCTCAAAGGCCCTGGTCGAAAAGATCAACTGCAGGATCGTGCCCGGGATGATCTTCATCGAGGACATACTGGCCACCATCGGCACCGGAGCCAAGCTCAAGGCCGCGCTGCGTTCCAAGCTTCCTCTCCCCCTGCTTTTCGCCACCCTCCCCTCCGCAAAGGAGGATGACACCGTGGTGATCCTTTTCACCAGCGGCAGCGAGAAGGATCCCAAGGGGGTGCAGCTCACCCACCGCAATTTCAGCTCCAATATCATCGATCTGGTCAGGGTCTTTCGCCTGAGCGAGCAGGATGTGATGATGGGGGTGCTGCCGCTCTTCCACGTCTTCGGCCACAACGCCAATTTTTGGCTGCCCCTCATCGTCGGCATGACCAATGTGACCGTCGCTAACCCACTCGAGTACAAGAACATCCCCAAGATCATCCGTGAGGAAAAACCCACAATGATGGCTGGCACACCGATCTTTTTCGCCGGCTATCTTCGCGAGTCCGAGCCCGGTGATCTCGCCTCCCTGCGGATTGTGGTCCCTGGCGCCGACAAAACCCCCGACTGGTTGCGGGAAGGCTACCGGACCAAGCATGGCATTGAACTGCTTGAGGCCTACGGCACCACCGAAACCAGCCCTGGAGTGACCGTCAACACCCCGGAGGCGAACCGGCCCGGCAGCATCGGCCGTCCCCTTCCCGGCGTGCAGCTCAAGATCGCGGATCTCAGCACCGGGGCTGCCCTCGGGCCGGGCAAGGAAGGCAAGATCATGGTCAAGGGGGATCTGGTCATGAAAGGCTATTTTGATGATCTGGAGGAGACCGCCCTGCACATCAAGGATGGCTGGTATGACACCGGGGATATGGGGGTGATCGATGAGGACGGTTTTGTCTGGCATCGCGGTCGTTTGAAGCGCTTTGTCAAGATCGGCGGCGAGATGGTCTCGCTGGTGCGCACCGAGAGCGTGCTGGAATCCTTTCTGCCGGCTGGAGTCTCCTGCTGTGTGGTCGAAATTCCCGACTCCCTCAAGGGGGCCAAAATCGTCGCTGCCGTCACGGCCAAAGTGGATGAGCGCGACATTCTTAAAAAGATGGGCAAGCAGCTGCCATCCATTGCGCTGCCGAAAAATTTTGTCGTCATTGAGGAGATGCCCAAGATGGGCAGCGGTAAAATCGATTTTCGTTCTGTGGCCCAAACGGTGCGGGCGATGCTGCGGACGTCATGATTCCAGCGTGAACGGCCCGCCTTGTGGGGTCCTGTCTGAGCGGCAGGACCCCTTTTTTTATTTTTCCTTCACCTCCACCTTGAGCTCCTCGATATCGCGCTGCAGCTTGCGACGCTGGGGGCTGAGGAAGTAGCAAATGAAAAAGATCAGGGTCGCGACCATGACGATGGTCGGTCCGGAGGCAAGGTTCAACCAGACCGACAGCAAAAGACCGGTCCAGGTCGATCCCACCCCGATAAGGATCGACAGCAGCATCATTTTTTTAAAATCATCGCTGAGCAGGTAGGCGGAGGCGGCGGGAGTGACGATGAGGGCGGAGACCAGGACGATGCCCACGCTCTTGATCGAGATGACGATGGTGACGGCGATCATGCTCATCATGAGCAGATTGAGCATTTTGACGGGCAGGCCGGCCACCCTGGCCAGCTCCGGGTCAAAAGTGAAGAGCAGGAATTCCTTGAAGAGAAGCCAGACCACGAAAATGACCAGGGCCCCGATGACGAGGCTGGACCAGAGGTCGAAGGAGCTGACAGCGAGGATGTTGCCAAAGAGGTAGCCGAAGAGATCGGCCTGATAGCCTTTCATGATGCCGATAAGGAGCACACCGAAGGCCATGCTCGAAGCGAAAAAGATGCCCACCGCGCTGTCTTCCCGTACCTTGCGTTCCTCGCTGAGGAAGGCGATGCCCCAGGCGGTGGCGAGGCAGAAAAGGATGGTGGTGAAAAGGGGATGGACTCCGAGGGTGATGCCGATGGCCACCCCGCCGAAGGATGCGTGAGCGATGCCGGCCCCGATAAAAGCCATGCCGCGCAGCACGACATAGACGCCGATGACGGCGCAGACAGTACCGATGATGGTCGCCGAGATCAGGGCGCGCTGCATAAATGCAAAGGTGAGGATATCCACAGGCACCTCGATCAGGAGTGAGGGTGTTCATGGGAGTGGTCGTGTCCCGGGGTGGACACGACCATATGCGGCACATCTCCGTGGCGGAAGAACATGGCATCGCAGCCGTACATGCCCTCGAGGGTCTCGCGGCCCAGCACCTCCTGGGGCAGTCCGTGCGCGACGAGACGCTTGTTGAGGCAGGCGACGGCCGAGACATAGCGCGAAACCACCCCGACATCATGGGAGACCAGCAGCAGGGTGATCTGCATCTGCCGGTGCATGTGATGGATCCATTCGTAAAAGCCCTCGGTGGCGCCGACGTCGAGGGCAGCGGTCGGTTCATCGAGCATGAGCAGGTCGGGTTCGAGGGCGAGGGCGCGCGCAATGAGGGCGCGCTGGCGTTGTCCGCCGCTGAGCCGGCCGATCTGGCGATCCGCCAGATCGGTCATCTCCACCCGGGCGAGGGCCTGGTCGACCGCCCGCCAGTCATCGGCTCCGGCTCTTTTGCCCATGCCGATCTTGCGGCTGCGCCCGAGCATGACCATCTCCCGCACTCGGAGGGGAAAATTGAAATCGATCTGGGCGTACTGCGGAACGTAGCCGATTTTGTCACGCAGCGCGCCGAGCTGACGCGGGGCACGGCCGAAGAGGCTCACGGTGCCGCTCAGGGGCTCGATGAGGCCGAGCATGGTGCGCAGCAAGGTGGTCTTGCCCGAACCATTGGGTCCGAGGATACCCCAGAACTGGCCGCGGTGGATATTAAAGGTGATGTTTTCGAGCGCGAGCTTGTCCTGATAGGCCACGCAGAGGTGCTCGCAGGCGATGACGATGTCGTTCATGCAGGGCTCACTTCATGGCCTGGGCCATTTTTGCAACATTCAGGCGCATAAGGCTGAGGTAGGAAAAGCCGGGGCTCTCCTCCCCAAGGGGATCGAGGCTGATCACTTTGGCGCCGCACTCCCTGGCGATGGTCTCGCTGCTCTGGGTTGGGAACTGCCGCTCGGCGAAGATGGTGGAGATATCCAGTTTTTTAACCAGCTCGATGATCTCGACGATTTCACGCGGAGTCGGCTCAAAGCCGGAGCGTTTTTCAATTACGGCCGCCTGGTTGAGCTTGTAGTTGTCGGCGAAGTAATTCCAGGAGGGATGAAAGCAGATGAATGACCTTTGCAGCCAGCCGGCAATCTCGAGGGTGATTTCGTTGTCAAGGGCAAGCAGGGAGTCGATATAGGCCTGGCTGCTACGGCGGTAGTGTGATGCATTGCCGGGATCGATTTCGACCAGGGCATCGCGGATGGCTTTTACCTGATGGATGGCCAGTGGGGGTGAAAGCCAGATGTGGGGATTGGTTCCGCCATGGTCATGATCATGCTCCTCGTCTTTAATGGGCTGGATGCCTTGACTGGTATCGACCACCTTGAGGGAGTTCCTGCCGATGGCATCCACCAGCTTGGGGGCCCAGAACTCCAGTCCCAGGCCGTTGAGGACGAGCATGCGGGCACGGCTGGCCCGGCGGATGGTTTCCGGGGTAATCTCAAAGGTGTGCGGGTTGGCCGCACCGGCGACGATGTTCACCACTTCCACCTTATTCTGACCTACCTGCCGGACGAAATCGGCGAGGGGCGGGATGCTGGCGGCGACGATCACCTTGCCCTGGCTCTGTGGAGATTTACCGCAGCCCGCGACAGTGATGAAGGCGGCGAGCAGCAGGAGTGCGATTCTTTTCATAAAAGAGGTATCCATTTTGAAGTTTCAGGGTCAGCTCCCGGCCCCCGGGGTTGGCTGCGGCTTGCGCCTGCCAGCGAGCAGCTTCATGTAAAGGCCCTCAGGGAGGATGAGACCGAAGCGGACGAGCAGGACCATGAGCCAGGGAAAACGGATTTCATAACGACGCCTCTCAAGCCCCCGGATGATGATCGCGGCGGCCCGGGGTACGTCTATCATGAAGGGCCGCAAGCCCTCGCCCCGCTCGGTCATGGGGGTGCGTACAAAGCCGGGCGAGATGACGGCGAAATGGACGCCGCTCCTCCGGCAATCGATGCGCATGCTCTCGATGAAGCGGGTCAGGGCCGCTTTGGAGGCTGAATAGGCAGCCGCGGCGGGCAGACCACGATAGCCGGCGAGGCTGGAGGTGACGGCGATGAAGCCCTTCCGCCGCTCCAGCAGCAGGGGCGAGAGCCGGGCGATGAACCCGACCGCACCCCAGAAATTGACTTCAAACTGATAGCGAAGCCCGGCTACATCGATGGCGGCGGCGTTAAAGCCTCCGCCCACGCCGGCATTGAGGATCATCCCGTCCAGTTGCGCGTGCTCCCCCAGAATGGTCCGGCACAGGGATTCGACCTCTTCCGGACAGGAGAGATCGCAAGAGAAGGCGCAATGGCGCTGCGAGCCTCCCGGCAGCCCGGCGATCAGCTCATCGAGGAGGGCACCGCGCCGGGCGGTCAGCAGCAGACGGCAGCCTCGGTCTGCGAGCTGGCGGGCCAGTTCGGCCCCGATTCCGGAGGAGGCCCCGGTGATGAGGATGGTCTGTTGAGCCAGTTTCATGGGTATGGGTGATATTAAATAAAAGTGGGCCGCCGGGTGTTGATTAATGTATGCATTTAGACCTGAAAATGCAAGACCATTCCATGCCGACGGAAGCTGCTGTCACCCGCTGAGACACTATTCCATCTATGTACAACCCGGCATGACCAGGCCGGAGGACATGTTTATAACACATTAATTAATAACAGCTCGTCTCTTCTTTTCGATGGCATTCAATTTGCAATAATTATGCGATGGGTATTTTTATCCTCAGGAGGAACCATGTCTGGACGAAAACTGGCCACAGGCTTGCTGATCTGGCTGATCACCGTTTCGGCGGTGCAGGCCCAGGTGATCATCCAGGCCCAGGTCCTGCAGCGGGATCTTCGCCTCTTTTTCCTCAGCGACTTGAACCTCACCGGACGCGGCAGGGCGACCAATGAGGTTTTCAGCATCTCCATCATCAATTCGGCCGCAATCCAGCAGATCTGCTGCCTGCACATGGATCTCAGCAAACAGGAGGGCGGCCGGTCGCAGCTCCTGGCGAGCGGGACGACCAATCCCTTCACCCTCGCCGCCGGCCGGACCATCCGCATCACCAACGTCAACCTTTTCTCGCAGGCCCAGCAGTTCTCACTCGACGACTATGCCATCGAGGATGAGGGCGAGGAGGTGCAGTCCAGAATTCTCGCCACCGGCAAGCTCCCCACAGGGCTTTACCGCTTCACTTTCCTGATCAGCCCCTGTTCCGGCAGTGGTTTTTCCCCCTCGGAGACCTATATCGAGTTCGATGTCTCCAATCCGACCAGCCTCGATCTGATCGGCCCGGGAGAGCCCGCCGACCGCGCGCTGCCGGGTCTCTCCCCGACGCTCTTTCCTCTCTTTCGCTGGAACTCCAATCTCAGCCGTTTTAAACTGACTGTTGCTGAAAAGTTGGCCGGGGTGCACGATGCGGCCAGTCCCGCTGAAATCATTCAGGACCGCATCCGTTTCGAGCGCCTCTTCACCGTCGACCCCGCCAGGAGCGGAGGCATCGCGCCCGACGGATCCGAGTATATCTCCGGCACAAGCTATCCCTATCCCTCCGCCGGGGCCTGGCCCCTCGAGGAGGGCAAGACCTATTACTGGCGGATTACGGGAGTGGCGCCCAGCTCGGGGGCCGAGGCCGAGTTTCCGAGTGAGATCTGGGCTTTCAGGACGGATGCCGGCGGAATGCACAGCCTGGAGATCCGTGCCGGTATGAGCGAAATGCTCGCCAGCCTGCGTCCCGCCTCCGGTGAAGGCATGGCCCCCCTGTTTCGCAGCGGCGGGGAGCTGGATGGCTTTACCCTCACAGGCCGATACTGGCTCAACGGACGCTGGATCACGTATGAACAGCTGCAGGCCATACTGATCAAGCTTTCCACCGGGGAGTACAAATTGATCGAATCCCGGATTGAATGAGCGAAAAAGGAGCGGATCATGCGGAAGATCAGGCAAATTTCGGGGATGCTGGCGCTGTTGTGCGGGCTGTTATTCCTGCAGCCGCTCCGGAGCGCGGCGGAAGAGGTCGCTTTTGTGCTCAAGGTGACCGGCGAAGCCCAGGTCAAATCGGCTAAATCGGACTGGACTGCCCTAAAGAAGGGGGCCAGACTCCATAACCAGGACCAGATTCGCACCGGGCCGAACGCCCTGGTGGCGATTGTCTTTCTCGATGACAAGACCATGATGAAAATACGCTCCGATTCAGAGGTCAGGATCGAGACCACCAGGGGCGAAAAGGGGCTGCACAAGCGCGTCCTGATGGAGATGGGACAAATGTGGAGCAAGGTTGTGCCCGGCCGCGGCGGATTCCAACTCGAGACTCCCTCCAGCGTCGCGGCGGTCAAGGGCACAGAATTCTATGGCCTCATCGATGAAAACGGAGAAACTGTCATCATCGGCATCGAAGGCATCATCCAGCTCTACAACCAGCTCGGTTCAGTGCTGGTCAAAGCAGGGGAAACAGGAAGGGCGGCCAAAAAAGGCGAACCCCAGGTCGGCCCGAGCACGGAGTATGAAGACTGGGCCGCGGAGGATGAGATCCAGGAACTTGACCTCGAATACCAGAATGATGCCGGCGAGAAAAAGCATCTGAAAATCAGGTACACAAAATAGCGATACGGGGCGCTCTATGAAA
Organism: bacterium; assembly: GCA_029554865.1. Classification (GTDB taxonomy): domain Bacteria; phylum Zhuqueibacterota; class Zhuqueibacteria; order Residuimicrobiales; family Residuimicrobiaceae; genus JAKPUX01. The sequence goes on from JAKPUX010000181.1 coordinate 10,226, forward strand.
TCTATCCCGGAGAGGCGGCACCTCCGCCTCTACCTGCTTTTTCTCTTGTTTTTATGGGCCGGACCGCTCCCGCTGCGAGCCCAGCCGGCCCTGCAGCACCTCCCCCCCGGGGAGGCAACCTCCGGACAGAATCTGGCCCTGCAGGTCAGCCTCACCGGCACCGGCAGCAGGGTGATGATGGGCAAGCTCTATTTTCGCGGCGAAGGCGAGACTGCCTACCGCGCCATCGATCTGGTCGGCCAGCCCCCGGTATGGCGGGGAGAGATTCCGGGCCGTTTTATCGCCGGCCCCTCCCTCTCTTACTTTATCTCCGTCCTGCTCGATGACCAATCGATGCTCACCTGGCCGGAGGTCAATCCCTACAACAATCCCTTCCGGATCAGGGTTGTCCAGGGTGCCCAGGCTGCACCTGTGGCACCGGCCGTCCCTCAACCGAGTCCCTCCCTCCCGCCGGCGGCTGCCGGAGTCCCGGCCGCGGCCCATGGCGATACCCTGCAGCTGCTCTCCCCCGACCGGGATGCCACCCTCGCCGCCGATGAGGTGATGATTGTGGTCAGCTACTTTTCCGCCTCCTCCGCCATCGATCCCGCCAGCGTCCGCATCGTGATGGACGGGCGCGAGGTCACCCGCCAGGCCGAGATCAGCGCGGCGATGATCTCCCTTGAACCTCCCGCGCTCGCCCCGGGTGTCCATACGGTGGCTATGAAGGCCGCCGCCACCGACGGGAAAAATCTGCCGATCCTGCGCTTCCGCTTTTTTGTCGAATCGGCGGCGGAGCTCGCCCGGACGGAACGACCCGACAAACAGTTTCAGGCACACAGCTATGCCGATCTGTTGCAGGAGAGCTATGGCGGCAAGAGTGAAGGCATCGCCATGGGCGGGCTGGATGTTTCCGGACGGGTGAGCGGATTCAACTACCGCGGGGGTCTCTTTCTCACCTCCCTCGAGAGCCGGCACTACCAGCCGCGCAACCGCTTCAGCTTCAGCATCGCCAACCGCCTGATCGGAGCAAGCATCGGCGACAGCTATCCCCGTCTCCAGGAACT
>JAKPUX010000401.1 GCA_029554865.1 bacterium
TCCTGGCGGACCTATCTTCCTATCATCAGCGGCCTTTCCAGCGTGGTGATTAGTATCTATTATATTTTCCGCATTCAGAATGAATAGCATTGCGCCGGCGGAATCAAACCTGCCGGTTTTAACCGCATCGGAGTAATCATGCCTCCTGAAAATAGCCAGTACGACAGCATGGAGCGCGAGTGGACCCTGCACGACTATATCAACCTCTTCCTCCGCCGCAAAACCTCCATTCTGCTCACCTTTTTGATCATCTTTGCCGCCAGCGCGATCTATACCTTCATCCGTCCGCCCCAGTACTATTCCGCCGCCACCTTTATCATCGAGAGCCCCAACATGGGCCTGGGCAGCCTGTTGGGCAACCAGACCGGCCGCGCGCTCGCCGAGCCCGGCCGTCCGCTCGAATTCTACGAAGCCCTGCTCGAGAGCCAGGTCTATCAGGAGCAGCTCTTTCAGGAGCTGCGCGGCGACAGCCTCATCATGGCCTCCGCGCTGACCGGCGAGGATATCCGCCGCCTGCAGAGAACAGCCATCAAGCTGACGGCGGACAAAACCGAGATGGTCAAGCTCGGCGTCACCGCCGGTTCCCCGCAGCTGGCCTGGCGCATGGCCACCCTCGCCACCGATGTCTTCAAGTCGCGCTGCCGCCAGATCGAGATGGAGGAGACCCGCAACATCGTCGATTATGTCGACAAGCAGAAAGAGATCTCGCGCGGCAAGCTCGAAGAGTCGGAGCGTTCGCTGCAGGAGTTCAACGAAACTTCCAGCTTTGCCGTCTCCGATGAAGAGGGCGGCCTGCTCAAGAAACTGGTCGAGCTGGAGAGCGCTCTGGCCGAAGTGCAGTCGGAGCGCGAGCTGGCCGAGGCCAACATCGCCGCCTACAATCAGCGTCTCGGCGATCTCAAGGCGCCCAACACCCCGGAGCTGAACGACATCGACACCCCGCGCACCAAGGAACTGCGCCGGCAGCTTGACCAGCTCATCGAAGAGCGCGCGCAGCTGCCTGCAACGGCGCAGCGCAGCACCCGGGCGATCGCCCTCGACCAGCAGATCGACGAGGTGCGCAACCAGCTCTATCAGGCCATTCTGGCGACCGCGCCCGCCAAGGACACCGGCGCCTATCTCAA
>JAKPUX010000186.1 GCA_029554865.1 bacterium
CATAGGTTGCCTCCTTTTATGGTTTGGTCGACTATAATGAGGCAACCTTTTTTTATTTTTACAAGCTTTTTCTCGCCCTTAGACCAATTATTTTCCTATAATTACACTCGGGTCGGCACCAGATTTCGGGGGGTAGCCTGCTAACTCAGCAGGTTCCGGCGCTCCGGAGCTTTTCACCATCGGCAGCCGGACAGTGAAGGTGGTGCCGCTGCCCTCACGGCTCCGGGCGAGTATGTCCCCCCCTTCGCGCTTGATGATCGTGTAGGAGAGGTAGAGCCCCAGGCCGGTCCCCCCGCTCTCACGCTTGGTCGAGAAGAAGGGGGTGAAGATGTGGCTGAGATTTTCGGGGGAGATGCCGACGCCGCTGTCGGTGAACTCGACATTGACCCACTTTTCATCCGAACTGGCCGTGGTGATGATGCGCAGCACCCCGCCGCTGGGCATCGCCTGCACAGCGTTGTAGATAATGTTCAGGAAGACCTGCTTGAGTGAGTCGAGGCTGAAAAAGACCCGGGGAACCCCGCCGTAGCCCTTTTCCAGGATGATATTGCGCACGGAGGTCTCTTTCTCGACCAAAGAGAGGGTGGTATCGATCAGTTTTTCGACGTCGACGGGTTCCCGTTCGTGCACGGAATGGCGGGAGAACTGGAGCAGGTTCTCGATGATCACTGAGGCGCGGCGGATATTCTTCTTGATGATCTCCAGCTTGCGGTCGATCTCCGGCTGGGTGTGGCCAAGCCCGTCCTCGATGGAATAGCGGGCAGTCTCGATGATATTGAGCGGATTGCGCAGCTCGTGGGCGATCCCCGAGGAGAGCAGACCGATGGTGGCCAGCTTCTCCGACTTGATGAGCTGCTTCTCGATCTCCTTCTGGTCGGTGACATCCTTGGCGTATTCGACCAGAAATTCCGGCTTGCCGTCGAGGCCCGCCATCGGGAAGGTCCAGATGTGGTAGGTGCGGCCCTGATGAAAGATCTCGATGAAACGGGATTCGCCGGTGCGGTAGGTCTCGAAGGCCGGACAGTTTGCGCAGGGCTGGTCGCTGCCAAAGAGGGCCAGATGGCATTTGCAGCCCACCAGCCCCGGGGTGTTGGCCGCCGTGAGCTGCATATAGCGCTTGTTGCCCATGATGAGATTGTGGTCGCGGTCCTGCACCGAAATCGGATCGGTGATGCCGTCGAAGAGGGAGATCAGCCGCTGCCGACTGAGAAGGAGCTGCCGCTGCATCTTGAGCTTTTCGCTGATATCCCGGGCAAAACACTGGATGACCTGGTGATTTCCGACCGAAACCAGGCTGCCGGTGAGATCAACAGGGATGAGACGGCGGTCCGCATGCACCAGCATCACCTGATCGAGGTTGGCCTGCCCCTCGCTTTTGATGCGCGCGAGAAACTCCTCGACCTCCGGCAGCGAGCGGCTGACGCAGAGGTTGATAAAGCTCTTTTGCAGCAGCGCCTCGACCGGCTGTCCGAGCAGCTTCAGAGCCATGCCATTGGCCTGATAGAGGCGATAGCTGTCGGCATCGGCTATGAAAATGGCGATTCCCGCCTTGTCGAAGAGGGCGAAATAGCGTTGTTCGCTCTGCTCCAGGCGGGAGGAGAGCTGCTGCTCCTCGATCGCTCGCGTCACCACCCGCGGCAGCAGATCAAGAAAATCCTTGGTCTTGACCAGATAATCATAGACGCCGTGGCGCATGGCCTCGACTGCGATGCGTTCATCCCCCTGGCCCGTGACCATGATCACCGGCAGTCCGGGATACTCCTTCTTGAGCAGCTGCAGCACCTCGAGTCCGGACATCTTGGGAAGGCTGTAATCAAGGACGAGGGCGTCGACGGGATTATGCTTCAGCCAGGCCAGACCCTCTTCCGGATCGTGGATGATCCTGACGGAGAAGGGCTGGCCATGGCGCCGCAGGATCAGCTCCATCAGGTGGGCCTGTTCCGGATGGTCTTCGATGATCAGGATCTGGTAATCACGCTGCATCGTATCACTCCCCGGCGAAGGTCACCTGCCGGCTCAAGAGCTGGGGAAGGGTGAAACGGATGACCGTCCCCTTGCCCGGCGTGGATTCGGCCCAGATGCGGCCGTGGTGGGCTTCAATGATGCGCCTGACAATAGTCAGGCCGACCCCGGTGCTGCGGTTTTTTTCATCGGCATCACGGGAGTAGAAAAGGTCAAAGATGTGCTCCAGATCCGCTGGGGCGATGCCGACACCGTTGTCCTTGACGTAAAACTCGTAATCATCCTCGACGGCGGTGCAGCCAACCTCGACGCTGGGGATTTCCACCCCGTGCGTGAATTTGAGGGCATTGGAGATAAGATTGGTGAAAACCTGGGTCATCTGCACCGAGTTGCAGGTGATGCGCGGCAGGGTGGAATCGATGATCATGTTCACCGGCCTCTTCTCAATCAGCCCCGCAAGGGAATCGAGGGCATTCTTGAGGATCTCGAAGGAATCGGCCTCCTGGAAGGGCACCTCCCCGCCGTTCAGGCGGGAGAGGTCGAGGAGATCGGCGATGAGATGCTCCATCTTTTCGATATTGGCGGAGATGCGCTCCAGGTAGGTGACGGCTCCGGCGGGGAGATGGTATCCCTGTTCCTCCCAGAGCAGGGTGGCGTAGCCCTTCAGGCTCTGCAGCGGGGCCTTGAGATCGTGGGCGAGGGTGCGGATGAGCAGTTCGGCATCCGGCTGCGGCTCCTCTCCGCGCGCAGGGCGCCAGTCGCTGACGAAGGTGACGATGCGCTTTTCCGGCTCCCGGGAAGTGAGCCAGGAGTGAAAGGCCTGGACCTCGTGGAGGGCGCCTTTCGCATCGGCCACCTGCGCCTTTTCAGGGCCGGAGGGCCAGGCTGCGGTCTGGCAGAAGGCCAGCGGGGTGCGGCAGAGATCGGAAAAGCGGCACATGAAGATTTGCCGGCGGTCGTAGCCGGTCCACTCCAGAAAGGCGCGGTTGACCTCTTCGAGACGGTCCTCGGCGGGATCGATTACGACGGCCGGATAGGGCAGGGCATCGAGGATCGCGAGATATTTTTCCCGAAAGGTATTGAGGATTTCGTGGCTGCGCTGGGAACGCTCCTCCCAGTGGGCTCGCTCCATAGGGGCGACCAGGAGATAGGCGCAGAACTCGGCCAGGGCGATCTCTTCGGCAGAGAAGGGCTCCTCCGTCATGCGCGCGAAATAGAGCGCACCCGGCACCTCCTCCGGGGTGAGGATGGGGACAAAGAGCTCCTGGCTGACATCGAGGACGAGGGGATCGATATGATCCTGGCGGCTGACGGTCTGCCGGCTGATCAGGAGATCACTGATGAGGAGATCCTGATAGGGGATCGTCACCTCCTCGATGGTCGGCAGGGGCAGGATGTTATAGGCGAAGGAAGCCGACAGGCATTCGCGCAGCTTGTCGTTGAAGAAGATCAGAAAATAGTCGGCGGGGATCATGCCCAGCAGCAGGGGCCGGGCCTGGCGGAAGATTTCCGCCGGGTCGGAGATCAGGGATGCATTCGCCGCAAGGGCATAGAATCGATCAATATTTTCATAATCCGTATGGGACATGCGGAGGTTTGATTCGCGTTTCAGTCCGTGAACAGCTTCCTGGCCTCTTCCACTACCGCCTCCACTGCCTGGTTCAGACTCATGGCCAGGGTTGCCCCGGAGGCGTATTTGTGTCCGCCTCCGCCGAAGAGGGTCGCCATGCCATTGATGGCGACGCGTCCCTTGGAGCGGAAACTCACCTTGGTATTGCCTGCTTCGGTTTCCGTGAACATCAGACTGACCTCCACCCTGGCGATGGTGCGCGGAAGTTCCGAAAAGCCCTCGGTCTCCCAGAGTTGGGCGCCGGTCTGACGCAGCAGTTCCTGCGTCAGGCTGAAATAGGCCAGCCGGTCATCGCAGGTGAAGTGCATCCGCTCCAAAAGTTTGGCCATGAGAAGGGTGCGCTGCTTTGAATTGTTTTCGTAAACCTTTTCGTAGATCGCCCGATAATGCGCACCTCGTTCAAGCAGTTCCGCGGCGATGCGGTGGGTGCGCGCATTGGTATTGCTGAACCGGAAGGATCCGGTATCGGTCATGACGCAGGTGTATATGGCATCGACGATCGGGAGCGTCAGTTCCGCTCCGGAATCGAGGAGAAAATCGTAGATCATCTCGCCGGTGGAGGAGGCCTCCTGGTAGCAGACATGGACCTCGCCCATCTTGTCGCTCGGGATGTGATGATCGATGCAGGCGACAGGAATGTTGTGGCGGCGCAGGGCGCTGCCCAGACCGCGCAGGCGCGCCCAGTCGCTGATATCGACGACGATGCAGCCGTCGAGCCCGGCGACCAGGGCGTCGTGCGCCTGTTCCTCAAAGAGGGCGATTTCGCCCTCCGGATCGAGAAAAGAAAAGTAATCCGGCATACGGTCGCAGTTGAGGAGCACGACCTCCTTGCCGATCTGGCGCAGATAGTGCGCCATGGCCATCTGGCTGCCGATGGCGTCGCCATCGGGATTGACATGGGTGGTGACCGCTATCCTCGTCCTGTCCTGAATAAAATCGCGAACCGTCTGCCACTCTCGGGTATGGATCATCTGGAACCTTTTATACGCTGATGGGCCATGCTGCTGTTCTCAAAGATATCCGCAGCCTCCAGTGAGAGCTCCAGGAGCTCCTCCCCGCTCCGGAGGGTGAAGCTGAACTCCTCGCACACGCTGTCGCAGATGCCATCCACGGGGCTGAGGGGTTTCCAGCCGCCGGCGTTGATGCTGATGCGCACCCGGGCGAGGGGTGAGGCGGCATCGCAGACCGAGAAACGGATGTGGCGGATCCCATCCTTGTTCTCCACTTCGAACCCCTTGATCACCGGGCCGGTGTTGTCGACGACGAAAGGGGGGCTGATTTTTTCGGCGCGCAGTCCCTGGCCGGCGGGAAGCATCAGGCTGTCACTGGCCTCCAGCTTGAGTTCATATTCGCCGTCGGCCATCTGGGTGGCATCCCAGGAATAGGCCGCCTGGGTGAGGGGTCCGGCCAGCCGGCGCCAGTGGGCATCACCTGTGCGGCGATACCAGAGTGCGAAGAGGAGAGGATCGCTGTTCGAGTCATCGAACTGCCAGAGGGCGCTGCGCCAGCCCTTGCGCTGGTCGCGTTTGGGCAGGGGTGCGGGCGCGCTGAGGCCGGTTGTCCCGGCGGCCGGATCCGGTGTGATCTCGAAATAGCTGCCCGGCGGGAGAACGACCAGGTCAGCGATCTCGGGCGGACGGTTCTGCTGCAGCCAGGCGAGGTTCACCTCCGCCAGAGCGGGCTCCTCCTTCCCTCCCTGCAGGGTGCAGCGCCACTGCAGGAAACGTGCGGCAGGACTGGCGATCTGCCAGCTTCCGCCGCTGCTCTGCAGGGGCTGCCATTCGCTCCAGCTCGCCTCCGGTTTGCGAGTGTTGCCAGAGCGGGTCTGAAAGGTCATTCTGCCCTCGCCGCGCCAGCGCAGGGCCCCCCACCGGGTCAGGGCGGCGGCATCGACGGTCTCGGATTCAAAGCTCCCTTCGCGCACCCTCGGGCCGACGCGGCAGGCGAGCCCCATATTGGCGGTGGCGAGGATCACCTCTCCGGCGGAGGTGCGATGGAGGGTCGGGATCTGGGCGGCGCCGATTTTGAGGAGCAGGGAGATTTCGCCGGCGCTGTCGATGCTGTAAAGACGTCCCTCGCGGCCGGTGCCCACCAGCAGTTTGCCGTCGGGCCCGGGCAGAAGGGCCTGCACCTCGTCGAGTCCGGCTGGCCAGATCGGGCGCCCATAGCCATCGGCCTCGATGCGCAGCAGCTGTGATTTGGCCGCCGGGGCGCTCTCGATGCCGCCAGCCAGGGGCGGCTGCTGAAGCGCCCCGCTTTTCTCTTCCGCCGCCTCCTCCGGGGATACGCTCTGAGCCGGTGCCGCGGCGAGAATCCGGGTGATGGCGGCCTCGGGGCCGGCAGGGGTCATGGTCGCAGCGTAGAGGTGTCCGCCCGGCATCACGGCGAGGCTGTGCACCTCCTCGCTTCCGCTGTCATAAAGTACGAACGGCGCCTGCCCTTTGCGGATGCGATAGACCAGCCCCGGCCGGCTGCTCCCCGCAAAGAGCTCCTCCCCGTCGAGCGCCAGGCAGCGCAGGTGCTCAGCCTCGCTGGAGAACACCACGCTCATGCGGCCGTCGGGCGAGATGCGCAGGAGACGGGCCTTGCCGCCGGTGGCCGCCCAGAGATCGCCGCGGGGATCGCAGAGCAGATCCCAGATGTAGGATTGCCCCGGTTCGCAAAAGAGCGCAGCCTTTCCCCCGTCGTCGATGCGGTAGATAAAGCCGTTGGGGGAGGTGGCGACATAGAGGCTGCGGCGGCCGTCGTGGGCGAGGGCATAGATTTCGGGTTCTTCGGCCTGAAAATAGAGCGTAGTGTCGCCCGCAGGGGTGATGCGGAAAACCTTGCCCCCGTTGCCGGTGCCGAGGTAGAGATTGCCGGCGGCATCGCTGGCGATATCCCAGACGTAGGGCTCGCCGGTATCGACGATCTGCGTGGTGGAGGGAGCGAGGGTAAGGCGGCCATCGGCGGAGAGGGAAAGGTTGTCCAGCCGGCCGGTGATGAAATCGGCAAAACTCTGCCAGGTGCGGAGGGCGGGTCCCGCCGCGTCCGCCCGGGCGGCGGGCAGCGCGAAAAGGAGCATCGCCAAACGGCAAATATGTCGGAGTATTCTGGCTCTATTCATGGTCATTCCAGGAAAAGCTGTTCGGTGCCATCCTGTACATCATCCGGCCAGTTTGTGCGAGGCTGGGTGATACGGACGGTCATGCGCTTCAGGCCGGTGATTTCGCAGTCTGCCGGGATGGCCCATTCGGCGAGGACACGATCCCGCAGGATGCGTTCACTGCCGCGTCCGTTCATCGTCCGCAGGATCGAGGGGGGCAGCCCGGTGAGCTCCTCCCCATCGACCACCATACCCCGCGCGGGCTCGCGGATCTGCAGATAAAGATTGTCGCTGGTGCGGCGCTCCTCCAGGAGCGCGCAAAGCTGGGAGAAGGAGTCGGGCCGGTATTTGTCGGGATTGCTCTGCATCTCGGCCTGAATCAGTCCGGCCGCACCGCCGGCGATGACGGTCAGGGTGCTGGATTGAAGGTAGCGCGGCAGAACGACACACTGGGTGAATCTGATCTCCTGCCCGCTGGTGCGCTGCAGGGTCATGGTGAGATGGAGCGAATCCCCGGGGCTCACCTCCAGGCGGTCCTGACGGATCGAACGGATGGCGGCCACCCGTTCTCCGGGCTCGACCTGAGCGGTGACCTCGACGGCGCGAAGCGGCGGTGGATCAAAGGTGTTGACCGTCAGGGCTCCAATGCTCATCGTCACCAGGTCGACCGCTTCGGCGATCTCGCTGCCCGCACCCAGAAAGCCGAGCCGCTCCTGGTAGGAAATGTAATCCCCGACGGTGATGCGGCGGCCGTCCTTGAGATCGATGTTGCAGCTCAGGCGGACGGTCGAGGGCTCAGCGCCGAGTTTGCCCGCAACCAGGGCCTGAAAAAGGGCCGAGCGTAAAAAAAATGGGGTCAGATTGCGCAGGGCCGGATCGTCGGCCATCTCGAAATGGAAGCTCCGCCGTCCAGCCGGGCCGGTCAGCTCCACCTGCACCGGAATCCAGGCGGGCATCACCCCCACCCTGCCGTAGACGCCGGAGAGACGGTCCTGACGAATGGTGCCGATGACCTCGAGGGAGCGGGCCAGCTTGCTTGATCCCATCAGGCTCGGCAGGGTGGCCAGGATGCGGCTCCGCGCCATCGGCATCTGCACCGGGCCGAGATTGAAGAGATAGTGGCCGAAAGCGAGGAGCTGGTCCCCCTCAACAGCAGTCACGGTGCCGGTCATGTCCATGCTAAAGTCGCCACGGATGAAGAGCTGCGAGATAGCGCTGCCGGGTTCAAGGGGGGCGCCCGAGGAGCCCTCCTGCACGCTCTCTCCACCCATCATCGGAGCGAAGCCGAGGCTGCTCCACAGTTCGGCGCTGGCGGAGAGGGTCTGCTCTGAAAATCCGGAAAAGAGCAGGGGGGTCTCGATGCGGCGCATCGCCATCCCGGCCGGGGAGGCCGGCAGGAGCGGGGCGGCCATCCGCTGCCAAAAGTCCCCCTCCGCACCGAGCAGAACAGCGCGCAGGTAGTGCTGCCCGCTCTGGGGGGCGCAGGGCCGCTCGGTGCCGCGTCTGGTCTCGTAATCGCTGGCGCGCATCATCGAGGCGATGGGCATCACCCCGGCGTAGGGTTCCTTTTGAAACTCGAGAAATCGCATGGCCAGGGCGCCCGCCAGCCGTCCCTGCAGGTAGATGGGACTTCCGCTCATCCCGGCGACAACCCCGGCTTGCTCGGCCCGGGGTCCGGTCAGACGGACGATGATCACATCCTCACCGGGATAGAAATTGGGCGCGACATCGACAACCACAACGCCGAAGGTGTCGATCTCCTCCCCCTGGAACACGCTCCTCCCCACCCCCGTCATGCCGGGTTTGATCTCCGCGACCGGTATGGTCTCCAGCCGCCAGCCCTCCGCCGCAAACAGCGGGGCGCAGGGGAGCAGCAGGCCCGGGAGGAGCAGGAGGAGGAGATGCTGCAGTTTAATCGCCGAGATGATTTCTCTCCAGGGAAAGGGAAGAACAGACCAAGGTAAACGCCTGGAATGGATGAATTACAGATCCCCGCCCAGAGGCCGGATGACGACCTCCTCCATCATCGCCGACTCGCCGGTCAGAAGAATGGCCGTCACCGCCTGGGCGATCTCGTCGGCGGGCATCATTCTGGTGTTGTCGACGTCGGCATCACCCCAGATCAGGGTATCCGTCGCGCCGGGCATAAGCGAGGTGACACGGATGCCGTGCTTGCGGGCCTCCATGCGGAGGACATCGGTGAAACCGAGCAGGCCGTATTTACTGGCACAATAGCCCGCGTTGTTGTAGTAGGGCGTCCGCCCCGCCACCGAGACCATGTTGATGATATGGCCGGACTTGCGTTCGATCATGCCGGGCAGGACCGCCTGCGAACAGAGAAAGGCGCCCTTGACGTTGGTCTCCATCATCAGATCCCAGTCGCTCTCGCTGGTGTCGACGATCTTGCCGAAGATGGCCACCCCGGCGTTATTGACCAGCACCTCGATGGGGCCGTGCGTCCTCTCCACTGCGACGACCACCCGCTTGACCTGGTCCGGGTGCCGGACATCGCAGGGCATTGCCACCGCCTGCCCCCCCTGGTTGGTGATCTCCTGGGCCACCGCTTCAATGTCGGAAATGGTGCGCGCCGATAGCACCAGGTGCGCGCCGTGTGCGGCAAGTGAAAGGGCGATAGCGCGGCCGATGCCGCGACCGGAACCGGTCACCCAGACGATACGGCCTTTCAAATCCAGTTGCGACATACTACTCCCACGATTTGATCAGATTGAGGAACTCCATCCGCGTCGCGCGGTCCTTTTTGAACTCGCCCAGCATCGCACTGGACGTGACGAAACTGTTCTGCTTTTCCACACCACGCATCATCATGCAGAGATGCTTGCCCTCCATAACCACTGCCACGCCGTAGGGTTTGAGCACCTCCATCAGGGTCCCGGCGATCTGATTGGTCAGCCGCTCCTGAACCTGCAGCCGCCGTGCGAACATATCCACCAGCCTGGGGACCTTGCTCAGACCGATGATCTTGCCCTTCGGCAGGTAGGCGACATGCGCCCGGCCGTAAAAAGGCAGCATGTGGTGCTCGCACATGCTGTAAAACTCGATATTGCGCACCACCACCATCTCTTCGCATTCTTCGGTGAAGATGGCATCGTTGAGGATCTCTTCGACGCTCTGGCTGTATCCGTGCGTCAGATAGCGCAAGGCCGCATCCACGCGTTTGGGCGTGCGCAGCAGCCCTTCCCGCTGCGGATCCTCACCCAGCTCTGCCAGCATTTCCCTGACCAACGGTTCCAAGCTCTTGGCCACACCGGGTTCCCTTCGTTTAATTTTCCCCTCCTGGATCACCGCCCGCCGCGATACACCGCCATATTACGCGGAGTTTCCCAGAGTTTGAGTTCATACAGCTCACAGCCTGTGAAGCGGTCCTTGAGCTGCTCCCAGAAGGCGATGGCGATGTTCTCTGCTGTGGGCACAATGCCCTGCATGAAATCGACATCAAAATTGAGGTGTTTGTGGTCCACCCGGCTGATCACCGCTTCCTCGACGATCTCCTTGAGCACCTTGAGATCGATGACCATACCGGTCACCGGATCCGGCTCGCCCGCAACCGTCACCTCCAGGTCATAGTTGTGGCCATGCCCAAGGGGGTTGTTGCAGGCACCGAAGATGGATTGGTTCTCTTCGCTGGAGAGGAGATCGCTGTGCAAACGGTGCGCAGCATTGAAATGGAGCAGACGGGTGACGTAGACAAGCGGCATGGTGCTCTCCCCGCGCTGGAAGGACTCTGCGGCGTGACCGGCAGATCGCATCAGCCCTGATCACGTGTAATAATACAAAAACTCTCAGAATGAAGCAAATTGAATTTTCACCACTGCAGCAGCGATGACGACACCCGGCAGGGAGCTGCTCAGCCGCAGACCGCGCCGATGACGCGCATAAAATTGTCCCAACTGATCGCCTGGATCTCATCGAGGCTGTAATCGCGCTCATAAAGCCCTTCCTGGATCCGGCGCATGCTGGCGCACCCGGCGACCCCCTCGGGAAGGATCGGCACGCCGTCAAAATCGGATCCAAAGGCGACATATTCGGCGCCGATCAGCTCCGTGACGTAGAGGATGTGATCGTAATAGCGCTCCAGCGGCAGCAGATCGTCGCCCATGGCCTCGGTGAATCGGGCCACAAATCCCGGGTAGAGCTCGCCGATCTTGACGATATCCATGCCCGCGGCCCGCTCCATTTTGCCCAGCTCGCTGAAGAGGTCTCCGGCCCGCTCGGTGATGCGGCGGCTGTAACCGGCGTCGAGGAACCCGGGATAGAGGTTCAGCCCCACCACTCCGCCCGAGTAGGCGAGGCCGGCGATGAGCTCATCGGAAAGATTGCGCGCATTGGGGCAAAGGGTTTTGGCGCAGGAGTGTGAGGCGATGACCGGCTTGCGGCTGTGCCGGAGCACCTCCTCCACGGTTCGGTCATGACTGTGGGAGACATCGATGATGATGCCCAGGTCATCCATGGCCTGAATCACGTCGCGCCCGAGGTCAGTGAGGCCGTCGAATCGCGGCGCGGGATCATTGGAACTGATCGCCCATTCATTGCTTTCGGCATGGATGATGGTCATGAGGCGGACGCCGAGATCACGGAGCTTTTCCAGGTTGGCCAGATCGCCGTCGATGGCATTGCCGTTCTCCACCCCGATGAAGGCGGCGATCCGGTTTGAGGCGCGGGCGCTGCCGATCTCCGCCAGATTGGTGCAGAGGGCGATCTCCGGATGGCGTGCCAGTTCCGCTTTCAGGTTGACGATCATTTTTTCCACCATCGGAAACGCCTGGCCCCTGGGGATGGCGGGCGGAATATAGCAGGCGAAGACCTGCAGACCAATCCCCCCCTCAATCATGCCGGGGAGATTGACCTGCATCCCTCTGTCGGTGAGGGGGGATCCGAGGAGCAGGTTGGTGGCGGTGTCGCAGTGAAGATCGCAAATCGGTATCGATCCGCTGGACGGCATCATGTGCAAATCTCCTTGTTAGCCATCAGCAGGCCGGAGTCTCCTCCGGCCGCAGAGTGTACACCCGGGCCCTGCAAAGGCCGGGCGGCCGTGCCAAACCTGCCGGCCCGGCATCGGCCGCTTCCCGGACAGGTTCAGGCGCAGCGTCTATTCGAGCTGGGAGGTGCAGTTGGGGCAGCGCCTGGCCTTGAGTGCAATGGTCGAAAGGCACTGCGGACACTCCTTGGTGGTCACTTCCGCCGGTGCTTCCTCTTTCCGTTTCAGACGGTTGAGGCCGCGAATGAGGAAAAAAATCGCCAGGGCAACGATAAGAAAATTGATGACAGCGTTGACAAAGACTCCGTAATTGATGGTCACCGCACCGGCTGACTTGGCGGCGGCCAGGCTGGCGTACGGCCCGGCAGCGGCGCCCTCTTTGAGGACGACAAAAAGGTTGCTGAAATCGACATTGCCGAGCAGCATACCGATCGGCGGCATGATCACATCCGCCACCAGGGAGCTGACAATGGAGCCGAAGGCAGCGCCGATGATGATACCGACGGCCATATCGACGACATTGCCGCGCATGGCGAATTCTTTGAATTCCTTGAACATATCGCACCCTCCTGTTGCTGGTTAACGTGCCCCACTGCTTCTTCCGCCCCAATCCGGACGATCAGGTCCAGATGTGATCGCCGGCGTGAATGACAGGGGCTTTCACTCTGCCCCCGACAGCCTTGCGTGCCAGTGCTGCGGCCCAGGCCGCCCCGCGCTCGATTTCGCTCTCCGGCAGCAGCCGGCCCCGATGCTGCAGATAAAAGCTGACCGGCTTGAGCATGGGCTTGCCCCCCAGCCCCTGCAGCCGCCGCCAGATCAGGGTGGCTGCGCTCTCCCCCTGCCAGAAATGATGCCTCTTGTAACGAATTTCAAAGACGCCGCAGTTGAGATCCTGCACCACGCGCGGCGGCAGCTTGAAGAGCCAGGAGAGAATGCCGTCGGGCTGGTGATGACGGTGATGGGGACAGCCAATAATGAGCAGATCCACCCCACTCGGCGGTCCCGCCTCCTCCACTGGCAGCAGCCGCACCCGATGCTCGCGGGCGAGCGCTCCGGCGATGGCCTGAGCCAATGCGGCGGTGTTGCCCAACCTGGATTCGTAGACCACCCAAACCAGCATGCTCTTTTCCCAACAAGGAGTGTCGCAGGGGCCCCAAGCGGTTCTTCCCTCTCCGTCGTCCGATGCCCTGGGTGTACCGATGGGCGCCGCCGCAGCCGTGAGACTGGGCTGCGCCATCTCCGCTCTATTTCACATAGTCAATCACGCCCTCACACAGCCAATTGGCCACCGCCTGGCGGTTGTCGGCAATGATGAAGCGATCCTGGTCCTTTTTGTTGCGAATATTGCCGAGTTCGATATAAACGGCAACGGGTTTGGCCTCGCTCAGGACGTGCAGATCCCGCGTCGAGACCGATCCCTCATACCCCCGTCCCGGCTGCTTGGCCGCATATTTTTCATCCACCTTGGCGAGCAGGGTATTGGCCAGTTTTTTGCTTTTAGGATTGTTGGCCTGATAATAATAAAAGATATCAATGCGCTTGCCATGCGACCGCGAATCGAGATGAATGGTGACCATGATCTGCTGCCGGGCTTTTTTGCGGTGGCGTTCGTAGAGATTGTTGACGATATCGACGCGGTCGCTCAACCGGCGCAGATGGTCCCTGGAGATGGGAAGACGGCCCAGATAGTATTCATGATCATCGTGCTTGAGGATGGCCAGATCGCGGATGCCGTCGTCCTCATCCTGGACCACCATGTAGACGCTGGCGCCATGCTCCAGCAGGCGGCGCGCCAGTCTCAGGGTGATGTCGTAGGCGTACTCATCCTCATAGAGCCGGTCGCGCCCGCGCTGGCCGATCGCGCCCGGATCAGGACCGCCGTGGCCGGGATCGAGATAGATGACACATCCCTTGAGCGACTGGTCCTTCTGCTTCACCGACTGGTAGGCCGGGCCGAAAATGGGAAAGCTCGCCGCCTCGGCCGCGGCGCTGCTCTCGGAGAGCCAATACGCCGGCACCAGGAGTTCGCGGCTCTTTTTGAAGGGGGCCGCGAGGACGCCGGCCTCGTACAGGGAGTGGTTATAGGCCTCAATCCTCCTGGCCAGGGCCAGATCGCTGATCCCGAGCGAGGAACGGATACTGGCGCCGTCGTAGTAGAGCTTGTAGACCGGCAGCTTGTACTCAAAGCCCAGGCGGAGATATTCGCCGCCGCGGACCAGATCGCTGTTGAGCTCCCAGAAACGGGCGATCATCACCTTGCTGGGCGGGAGGCCATAGCGCTTCAACAGGGTATATACCCCATCACTCTTGCCGGGCGAGACCGTCACGTACTCCTGGGCATGCAGGGCCGCGCCCGCCCAAAACAGGAACAATATAATCCCCGCACGGAGTCCGGCGGGCATCCTCTTCCTCACCTCAGACCCGCCACGTCAATCCACCTTGACCTTTTTGGGATCGAAATCGGCCTCGGGAAAGGCCATCTTCAGCCCTTCCAGCTTGTCGATGATAGCCGAGGCCACGACAAGATTACGGTACCATTTCTTGTTCGCCGGCACTACGTACCAGGGCGCCCATTCGGTGCTGGTCCGGCTGATCGCCTCCTCATAAGCGCGCA
The DNA here is from genome assembly GCA_029554865.1 of bacterium. GTDB lineage: Bacteria > Zhuqueibacterota > Zhuqueibacteria > Residuimicrobiales > Residuimicrobiaceae > JAKPUX01. The sequence continues at coordinate 14,288 of JAKPUX010000186.1, forward strand.
CGTACTCATCCCAGAGTTTGCGCTCCTTGAGGTCATCCACATTGAACTTCCAGCGCTTCTCCGGATCATCCCGGCGCGCCTCAAGCCTTGCTTTCTGCTCATCCTTGTCGATATGGAGGAAGAACTTGAGGATGGTCGTCCCCTCCTCGGTGAGCTGTTTTTCAAAGGCATTGATCTGGTCGTAGCGACGGGACCATACCTCCCTGGGCACCAGCTCGTGAACGCGGACGACCAGGACATCCTCATAATGGCTGCGGTTGAAGATGACAATCTCGCCCCGGGCGGGGGCCTGCTGATGAATGCGCCAGAGATAATCATGGGCGAGTTCGATGGCGGTCGGGGTTTTGAAGCTGGCGACCCGCACGCCCTGGGGATTGACCCCTTCAAAGACATGACGGATCACCCCGTCCTTGCCGCCGGTGTCCATGGCCTGGAGGACCACCAGAAACTTCCGCTTCTGTTCGGCGTAGAGCAGCTCCTGCAGGCCTTCCAGCTTCTTGTTGAGCTTGAGCAGCTCCTCCTTGCCCTCCTTCTTGTCGCCACCAAAGTTGGACGAGTCGTTTGGATCGAGTTTTTTCAGATCGACCGGCTTGCCCGGAAGGATCCGGTACTTATCCATACTCTTGTCGTTCTTTTTCATTCTCTGCTTCCTTTCCGCTGGGATAGGCTGCGGGTCCCCTGGTCAGCACCAGGAGCTCCGGACTCAGGAGAGACCGATCACCTTGCCGCTTTCCGTATCGATATCGACATCCAGGAAGCCGGGCCGGGTCGGCAGGCCGGGCATGGTGCGCATCTGCCCGCAGAGGGGATAAAGAAATCCCGCCCCCACAGAGGCCTTGATCTCGGTTACCGGCAGCCGCCAGCCGGTCGGCACCCCTTTGAGGGCGGGATCATGGCTGAGCGAGAGATGGGTCTTGGCCATGCATATGGGAAGGCTGCCAAGGCCAAGCCGGGTATAATAATCAATGGCGCTTTCCACCTCAGGGCTGTAGTCGACCCCGTCCGCGCCGTAGATCGAGGTGGCGATGGCATGGATCTTGTCCTTGATCGGCCATTCCGGGGGATAGAGGAAGCGGAAGTTGTTCTTCTGGCCGGTCGCGTCCATGACCGCCTCCGCCAGCTCGATAATGCCGGCCCCACCGAGTGCATAGTGGTTGCAGACATAGGCCCCGTGAGCACCGGCCGCCAGGGCTGCGCGCTTGACCACGGCGATCTCCTCCGGGGTATCGCCCGGAAAGGTGTTGATCGCCACCAGGGCCGGGATGCCGAACTGGCGGGCGATATCAATGGCCTTGGCGAGGTTGCTGCAGCCCTTCTCGACCAGCTCCGGGTTGGATTCGGAGTAGACCGGATCGAGGGGCTTGCCCGCCACCACGGTCGGACCGCCGCCGTGCATCTTGAGAGCGCGGATGCTCGCCACGATCACCGCGGCATCCGGCTTCAGTCCCGAATAACGGCACTTGATATCGACGAACTTTTCCAGGCCGATATCGGCGCCGAAACCGGCTTCGGTGATGACATAATCCGAGAGCTTGAGGGCGATGCGGTCGGCGATGATCGAGGAGTTGCCGTGGGCGATATTGGCAAAGGGGCCGGCATGCACAAAGGCCGGGCTCCCCTCGAGGGTCTGCATCAGATTGGGCATGATCGCATCCTTGAGCAGCACCGTCATCGCCCCGGCGGCGCCGATATCTTCGGCGGTGACGGCCTCGGAGCTGCGGCTGCGGGCGACCACCATGCGGCCGAGACGCTCGCGCAGATCCGCCAGCCCCGTGGTCAGGGCGAGCACCGCCATGACCTCGCTGGCCACCGCGATATCATAGCCGGTCTCGCGCTCCTGGCCCTTCTCCTCATCGCCCAGTCCGATGCGGATCCGGCGCAGCAGCCGATCGTTGACATCCACGACCCGCTTCCAGGTGATGTGCTCCGGATCGATGTCGAGGCGGAAGAGACGGCGCATCTCCTCGAGGGAGAGGTCGGCAAGACGCTGGGCCTTGATGCCGAGCCGCTCCATCCGGCGCCGCTGGGAGATGGCGAACTCGCCCTTCTTGCAGAGCAGCCGCGCCAGCTGTTCGTCATCGCTGCGCTTGCTCTCGTGCAGCACCCGGGCGTCGATGGCGGCCGCGAGCAGGTTGGTGGCAGCGGTGATGGCGTGAATATCCCCGGTCAGATGAAGGTTAAAGTCCTCCATCGGGACAATCTGGCTGTAGCCGCCGCCCGCGGCCCCTCCCTTGATGCTGAAGGTCGGGCCCTGCGAGGGCTGGCGGATGCAGGTGAAGACGCGCTGCTTAAGATGGGCGCCCAGGGCCTGGGAAAGTCCCAGGGTGGTGGTGGTCTTGCCTTCACCCAGGGGCGTCGGTGTCGTCGCGGTCACGACGATATATTTGCCGTTGGGCCGGTCCGCCAGACGGTCGAGAATCGAGAGCCGGACCTTGGCCTTGTAGTCGCCATAAGGCTCCAGCTCCTCAGGCAGAATCCCGGCTTCGCGGGCCAGGCTGGTGATTTTTTTCATGCGCGCGGCCTGGGCAATAGCGATGTCACTCGGCACCGGCTGCACGGGATGGAGACGGATGGGACGGTAGGGGGACACACTGACTTGTACAGGCTTTGCTGTTCGGGCAATTTTACTCATCATGGTATCTCCTCTTTTTCACGCCTCAATGTAAGCTTTATTTCCTTGCCAGTCTACATTTTTTTAACGCCGCATCTCAAAAATTCAGCCTTCGGGGCGAAAACCCGCTCGCAAGCCAGAATTTTCTTGACTCTAGGACTAAATATATGTAATTTTTAATATAATGACTAGAATCAAAGGCTAAGGAGCCCCCATGTCCACCCTCACCGGCTATCAGCGGCGTTATCTGCGCGGGCTGGCCAATCCCCTGAAACCCTGTATCCAGATCGGCAAAAACGGCCTGACCGGCCAGGTCATCGAGGCTATCGATGCCGCCCTGGCTGATCATGAGCTGATCAAGGTGCGTTTTCTGGAACTCAAAGAGGAACGCAAGCAGATCAGTGCCGAGATCGCCGGCCGGACCGGCTGCGAGCTGGCGGGGCTCATCGGCCATGTGGCGATCTTTTACCGCTGCAGCACTGATCCCGCAAAACGGAAAATCCAGCTGCCGGTCAAATCCGCCTGACGATGTCGTACCGGGCGGCGCTGCGGCCATGCGGCCGGAGCCCCGTGCCGCTTCACCGCGACGCCGGGGGTGAAAACTGCCCGGCTGCGCCAGAACCACGCTAGCATACAGGAAAGCAATGACACTGGATATTATTGTTTTATTGGCCCTCATCCTCGCCAACGGCGTTCTTGCCATGTCCGAGATCGCCGTGGTCTCGGTGCGCAAGACCCGCTTGCAGCAGTTGGCCAACGAAGGCCACAAGCGGGCGCAGTCGGTGCTCGACCTGACCAACAATCCCTCCCGGTTTCTCTCCACCGTCCAGGTCGGCATCACCCTGGTCGGCATCATGGCGGGCGCCTTCGGCGGCGCCCGTTTCACCGAGGGACTGGCGCAGTGGCTGGGCAAGTTCGAAGCCATCGCCAGCTACGCACATCCCCTCGCCTTCGCCATCGTCGTCCTGATCATCACCTACCTTACCCTCATCCTCGGCGAGCTGGTCCCCAAACAGATCGCCCTGCACAATCCGGAAAAGACCGCCGGGGCCCTCACCCCCACGATGCAGCGGCTCGCCTGGATCGCCCGGCCGGCCGTGGCCATCCTCAGCTACTCCACCGACACCGTCCTGCGCCTTTTCGGCGTCAGCAAGGTCGCGGAGCAGCCGGTCTCTGAGGAGGAGATCAAGGTGATGATCGACCAGGGCATCGAGGCCGGCATGTTCGAAGAGGCCGAGCGCGACATGATCGAGAGTGTCTTCAGTCTGGCCGACAAGCGCGCCGGCGCCCTGATGACCCCGCGCACGGACGTGGTCTGGCTCTCGACCCAGGATGCCCCGGTGGAGACCTACAAGAAAATCCTTGAGAGCGAGCACTCCCGCTTTCCCGTCTGTGAGGGGAGCCTCGATGAAGTGATCGGGGTGGTGCGCGCCAAGGATCTGCTCGAAAACGCCATCTCGAGCAGGGAAATCGACCTGCGCAAACACATGCAGCCGGCCCTTTACGTGCCGGAGAGCGCCATGGCCCTGAACGTCCTTGAGACCTTCAAGAAGCAGCGGCAGCATATCGCCATCGTCGTCGACGAGTACGGCGTCATGCAGGGCATCGTCACCATCTTCGACATTCTCGAAGCCATTGTCGGCGACATCCCCTCCATGGATGAGACCGACGACCGGCCGGGAGTGCAGAAACGGCTCGACGGCTCCTATCTCATCGACGGCCTCTATTACATGGAGGAGTTCAAGGAGCTCTTCGAGATCGACGAGGATCTGCCGGAGGAGAGCAGCTACCAGACCCTGGGGGGATTTGTGCTCATGCACCTCGGCCGCATTCCGGTAGCCACCGATTTCTTCGAGTGGAGCAAATGGCGATTCGAGGTGATGGATATGGATGGCACCAGGGTGGACAAGGTGCTGGTCACGCCGCTCAACATTCAGGAACCGGACGCGGCCGTAGATGAACTGCAGCAAATGAACAACCCCAAGGAGCGATGATGCATTACCGCACAATTGAGCTGATCGGCCGCAGCGTGCCGACCCTGGAGGGCGCGGGTGTACGCCTGCAGCGCGTCTTCGGATTCGGGCAGACGCCCAACCTGGATCCCTTTTTACTGCTGGATCATTTCGGCTCGAAGAATCCAGAGGACTATATGGCGGGATTCCCCTGGCACCCCCATCGCGGCATCGAGACGGTCACCTATCTTCTCACCGGCGCAGTCGATCACGGCGACAGCCTCGGTAATAAGGGCATCATCGGCAGCGGCGAGGTCCAGTGGATGACCGCCGGCAGCGGCATCGTCCACCAGGAGATGCCGCGCCACGTCGACGAACCCCTCAACGGCTTCCAGCTCTGGGTCAACCTGCCGGCGGCGCAAAAGATGATGATCCCGCGCTACAATGGCATTCTCAGCTCGCAGATCCCGGCGGTGGAGCTCGAGCCGGGCATCCAGGCGAAGGTGATCAGTGGCAGCCTGGCGGGCGCACAGGGCCCGATGAAAGATCTGGTCGTCGATATCGGCTATTACGATCTCACCCTGGCCCCCGGATCCCGGAT
>JAKPUX010000188.1 GCA_029554865.1 bacterium
GGATCATATCGTGCAGGGCATCATAGAGGGGCCGCAGATAGGGATCGACCTTTTCACGAAAATCGCCCGGCAGAAAGCCAAGACTCTCGCCCGCCTCCACCGCCGGACGGCAGAGGATGAGTCGATCGACGAGGTGATCGCGCAGAGCCGCCACCGCCATGGCCACCGCCAGAAAGGTCTTGCCCGTCCCCGCCGGACCGATGGCGAAAACGATGTCGTTCTTCTGGGCGCTGGCGACATACTCCTCCTGACCCGGGGTGCGCGGTTTGATCACGCCCCCCTTGGTATAGACCAGGACCGACTCAGCACTGGGGGCTGCTTCCGCCATCGTCCCCCCTTTTTCGTTCATGCGCAGCACCGTCTCAATGTCCTGCGGAATGACCCGGCCGTTGCGGTTGGCCAGATAAACCAGTTCGCTGATGATCTGCTCGGCCTGATCCACCTGCTCGGGCAGCCCCCGCAGAATGATCTCATGACCGCGCACAATCACCTGGGCATCGAGCTCCCCCTCCAGAAGGCGCAGGTTGGCATCCTGGGCGCCGAGGAAATCGACCGGATCGATGCCGCGCAGGCCGATCCGTTTTTCTACAGGTAGAGGTTCGTTCAATGGTTTGTCCGTAAAAATATCCGCTCCACAATAAAAAACTCCCGGTCTCGCCCGAAAGGCGGCAAGACCGAGAGTCCATAATTTCACACGCGCGTGGCGCCTCCTCCATCCTTCATCCCTGCCGCATGGGCTTTTAACTGGGGATGCAGGCGGGACAGATCAGCATCTGCTGCATCGACCCGAACCACCATTCTGCGCGCAGCCTGAAACACTCTCCCTATCTGGGAATGATCAGGACGGTGTGCGGGAAGATACGGTGCGAATCTTCGCCGATGACCGCCTTGTTCTTCTGATAGATCTTGGTCCAGGCGGAAGGATCACCGTACACAGCGGGATTGGCGGCGATCTTTTTCAGATTGTCGCCCTTGACCACCAGGTACTCATCCGGGCCGCATTCGCGCTGGATCTTGAACTCCTGCTTCGGGTAGATCAGATCCGGATCCTTGATCTGCTCCTTGTTA
>JAKPUX010000189.1 GCA_029554865.1 bacterium
TGATGTGCGCATCAGCGGCCGCCGGCAGGATCTCATCCCCCTCGGCACGGCGGTGAAGCGGCGGGACTCTGCTGCGCTGCAGCCGCAAAGCCTGCACATTTACCCCAATCCGGTCTCCCTATCGCGGCAGCCCTGGATTACCATCAACACGGCCGCCGTTCCGGCTGGACCGGCCACCTTGACGCTTTTCAATCTTCGCGGCCAGGCGGTCATCAGCCGGGAGATGGCGGGATCACCCTCGCGCCTGTTGCTGCATGAGAGCCGGGGTGGACCGCTTCCCGCGGGCACCTATCTCCTCCAGCTCAAGAGCGGACAGCATATCATCAGCCGCAGTCTGACCCTGTTCCAATAAACCACCGTGGATTCCGGACAGGTCGGGGGCATTCTCAATTCCCAACTTGCAGAGCCAGAATGTATGCCTTCATGTTAATTCTCTTTTTTCTCTCCGGTTTTGCCAGCCTTGTCTATGAGGTTTTGTGGACCCGCCTGTTCGGGTTGCTGCTGGGCAATACCACCCTTGCCATCAGTTGTGTTCTGGCCGCTTTTTTTACCGGTCTCGCCCTGGGCGGCCGCTACTTCGGCCGCCGCGCTGATCTCCATTCCCGTCCCCTTTTCCTCTTTGCCGCAATGGCGGCAGCCATATTTGTCAGCGGTCTGCTCATTCTGCTGCTGCGCGGGCCGGTCCAGGCCCTCTTCACCTGGGCCCATCCGTGGCTGGTGCCGCATCCCTTGCTCTACTATCTGATCAGATTTGTCATTGCTTTCATGGTGATGCTGCCGGCCACCTTTTTCATGGGCGGCACCCTGCCGGTGATGAGCAGGGCTTTCATCCGCGGCCGGCAGCGGGGCGCAGGGCAGCTGGGATGGCTCTACGGCATCAATACCCTGGGCGGGATGGCCGGATGCCTGGCCACGGCCTTTTTCTTGCTTCGCTTTTCGGGTTTTACAGCCGCTTATGCGGCGGCGATGGCCATCGATGTTCTCATCGCATGCGCAGCATGGTTGCTCGCCCGCAGTTCGGGGGAGTCAGCCATCAACGCACCCGGCCGCTCGCGGATTTCCCTGAGTGCGGCCGAGAGGGTGATCCTGACCGCCATGGCTCTCTCCGGCTTTATCGCCATGTCTTACGAGGTGCTTTGGAGCCGCCTCCTGGTTTTTATCCTCACCAACGCCACCTACTCCTTTTCCATCATGCTGGCCGCCTTTCTGGCCAGTATCGCCTTGGGCGGCTTCGCCGGCGGTCGCTGGGCGGAGCGCACCGCCAACCCCCGGCGCTTGCTGGGCCTGCTTGAGATCGGGGCGGGCCTATGCGCGGCACTGGCCTTCCTGCTTCTTCTGTACCTTCCGCAGCTGCAGCACCATTTCTTCATGCCCACGGCCATGACCTCCTGGTGGGAATGGAACGGCATCCGTTTTCTGCAAGCCTTTCTCGTCACCAGCCTGGCGGGCTTGTTCCTCGGCGCCACCTTTCCTGCCGGATACAGAGCGCTCTCGGACGGCCCGGAACAGACCGGAACCAAAGTGGGTGAACTCTACTTCTATAACACCCTAGGCGGCATTCTGGGTTCGCTAGCAACCGGACTGCTGCTCATCGGCTGGTTGGGGGCCGCCGCCGCGATGCTGGTGATGATCGTGCTCAATATCCTCCTCGGCGCCTGGCTGCTGAGCGGCCGGCTGCTGCGGCAGTCCCTTATTCTCGCGATATTTGCCCTGATACTGGCCGCAGCGATCACCCGACTGACGCCGCCGGCCCTGCTGACGCGGCTCTATTCCATCTCCGAGACGGAGTATCCCCTTGTGGCGATGCGTGAAGGCATCGAGGGCACCGTGACAGTGCACCGGCATGCCAGCGGCGATACAGGGGAGAGGCGCATCGACGTGGACGGCCTGAATGTGGCGGGCAGCAGCCGTATGCTGCGCACTTTGCAACTGCTCCAGGGCCATCTGCCCATGATGCTTCATTCGGATCCGCAAAAGGTACTGCAGATCGGTTTTGGCACCGGCCAGACCTCGTGGGCCGCCCTGTCACATCCCATCTCTTCGTTCCAGCTTGTCGAGATCTCGCCGGATGTGCTCAGTCTCTCCTCGGAGTTTTTCCAGGACCTGAACCGGGATGTGATGAAGGATCCACGCTTCCAGCCGCTCATCCTTGACGGCAAAAACCAGCTCCGCTACACTGGCGAGCGCTACGACGTCATCATGAACGATGCCAACTATGCGGTCGCGACGGCAAGCGCCAGCCTGTTTACGCGCGACCACTTTATGAACGGCCGTCGCAGGCTCAATCCCGGCGGCATTTTCTCGACCTGGATGACGACGGATCTCCATCCCGAGGATTTTCGCATCGTTCTCAAAACATTTCAGTCGGTTTTTCCCCACGCCGTGCTGTGGATGGCCCCCAACTGCATCAACAAACAGGTGGTGCTGATGGGTTCTGTGGATCCCCTCAAAATCGATTGGGCGAAATGGCAGGAGAGATGGCCGCAAGCGGAAGCAGGACTGGAGAGTGTGGATATCCGTTCTCCGCATGATTTATTCGCTTGTCTGCTCCTGGACGAGCAGGGCATGGCCAGGTTGAGCGCGGGTGCCGCCCTCAACAGCGATGACCATCCTGTGCTGGAATTCTCGACCCGTGATGTCCGCGCCCGCGACCTCTGCGCCTTTCAGAATCTCTCCGCCATGCTGGCCGAACCTGCAGACTGGCGGCAGTATCTCCGGTTGGACGCCAACCGTTCCGGCCTGGAGGCGGGGGCGATGGCGCAGATCGAACGCTATGCGCGGGCTTCCCGGCAGATGTTCCAGGGCATGCTCCAGTTTTATCAGGGGCAGACCAGACGGGCTCTCTCCACCATGCTGAACAGCTCGCGCCAGATTCCGGAGAGCCGCCTTGCCTCCGGCTTTTACGAAGAGGTGGATCGCCAGACCCTGATTCTGGTGCAGACCATAAACCGGGCCCCGGCAGCTATTGCTCCCCGGCTGGAAGTGATACGGCATTACATCGGGTTGGAGCGTTATGAGGAGGCTGCACATCTCCTGCGTTCTTTGCTCCGTGTTGATGTCCAGCAGCCGGCGGCGGCCTATGAGATGGCGCGGATCCATTTTTTACAAGCTCGGATCGATTCCGCCCGTATCTGGATTGATCGCGCCGTGAATGAGGGCGGAAAGAGCGCCGGCGCCAGTTTTCTGTCCGGGCGCATCGCCGAGAGGGAGAATGCGCTCGACCGCGCCCTGGGTGAATACCGCAGCGCCCTCGCCCGCGATCCCGGCATGCACGAGGCCCATGCGCGCATTGGTCACATCCTGCTGCAGAAGGGCCGCTACGCGGAAGCGCGGCAGAGCCTGCTCGCAAGTCTGCAGGCCGCGCCGGCACAGGGAGCGGTGGCGATGGAGATGGGCGACGCCTTTCTTTTTGAAGAAAAGCCGGAGCAGGCGGCAGCCTGGTACAGACGGGCCCGGCTCCTCGGCCAAACCGGGCCGCACCTCTATCATAATCTGGGCAATGCCCTCGCGCTGCTCGGCATTCCTGGTGATGCAGTCGAATGTTACCGGAGTGCGCTGCGGCAGGATCCCGACAATGCAGAACTCCATTACAATCTTGCCGGGGTTTTGATCCGGCTGGATCAGGATCGGGAGGCGGTGCAGCTGCTGGAACGCGCCATCAGCCTGGATCCCGGTCAGTCCGATTATTTTAACAATCTGGCCATGCTCCACCGGAAGAGAGGCGACTATGCCGCCGCCTTGCGGATCTTTGATGAGGGGCTGCGCCGTCACCCCGCCTCCCGGTTGCTGCTAACGAATCGGCAGACGACGCTCGAAGAGAATACACGGAGGTTAAAATGAGAAAAGCATTATGGATAGGTTGTGCGGCTCTGCTGATCATCGGCTGCGCGGGCACGGAAAAGATGATGCTGCAGCCGCCGCAGCCGGACAAGAGCCTGGTTGTCGGGGCCGTCCTGGTGGAAAATCTTGGCCTGGAAGAGGTCTATGAGGCCAAAACTGCCCGGATCTGGGTCGTGCTGGTGGGCAAGGGCGTCGAGAACGGGGTGGAAAAGATCGAGGGCTACCGCTGCCGCACCGACGAGAACGGCTATTTCATGCTGCAGAATGTGCCGCGCGGAACCTATATCATCAAGGGCATCGAGGTCGATCTCGGCTTTTCAATCCACATGATCCTCAATTCGCGCTGGGAAGGCAATACCCAGATTTTCGAGCCGGGCGGAACCATGATTGATCACATCGTCCGTGTCTGGCCGGAGATGGCCCCGGAACGGGTTGTCGATCTGGGCATCCGCTACTTCCGCTTTGATTATTCCGGCCGGATCCAGGATCAAACCTTTGCCCAGCTGCGCGGAAACAGCCTGGGCTTGAAGGACAAGGTCTACACCATGCCGTCGCCGGCAGCCTATTTCAGTCAGAAAAATCCGGAATGGGGATGGTTTAAATGAGGTGACAAGGGAACGACGTACCTTTCTCAAGAGCGCGGGGGTGACCGCCCTCGCGGCCGGGCTGGAGGTCAAGGGTGAACGCTATCCGGTGACCTGGGCCTGCCGGCAGAAGCTCAACGAGGACACCACCCTGACCCTGCGTCCCAGCAAGGCGGTCAGAAGTCGCAAAGACTGGACCGGTTTCTTTCCACAGCGCATCCCGGGCACCGCTGCAGTCGGACGGCGCCCGGGATGCGCCATCCTTAAGCTTGAAAGGTAGTACGTGAAAAGGTATATTTTTGCCCTGCTGCTTATCTTGCCCGTCGCTGTTCCTGCGCAGGAGCCGGCGCTGAGGCGAATCGATTTTACTCAATCCGCGGAGGTCTTTGCCAACCCGGAGCGGGGCTTTTACCGCTATGCCAATCTGCCCAATCTGAGCTCGCTGCCCGATCTGCAGAAGGAAGCTGTCAGCCTGATCTTCGGGCGCGTCGCCGCCAACGCTTACCGCGACAAGGATTTCACTCAGAGCTATCTCTCCCAGATCCAGCGCGGTTTCGATACCGCCCGCGCCCGAGGCGTCAAGGTAAATCTGCGGGTCTCTTACAGCGACAATATCGGCCAGGCGGATGCCTCGCGGGAGCAAATCTTCCGCCACATCGATCAGCTTCAGCCATTGCTGGCAAAGAACAAGGATGTCATCAATCTGGTCGAGGCCGGATTCATCGGCGCCTGGGGCGAATGGCACAGCTCCACCCACGGCCTCGAGACACCCGAGAACCGGCGGGATATCCTCTTCAAGCTGCTTTCCGCCCTGCCCGCTGACCGCATGGTCGTGGTACGCACCCCCCATTTCAAACGGCAGATCTTCCGGGATTCGGTGATCACTGCCGGCCGCGTCTTTGACGGCAGCTATCTGAGCAGGACCGGTTTTCACAACGACTGTTTTCTGTCGGGACCGGATGATATGGGCACCTACATCGAGCGGTCGCGGGCAAAGGAGATCGAGTATATCGGCGGCGAAACACGCTTTACCCCCTTCGGTGGAGAGACCTGCGGTGTTTCCAGCTATGCGGAATGCCGGAATGCCGTTGCAGAGATGGAAAAACTCCATTGTTCCTATCTCAATGACGGCTATCATCCGGATGTCCTTGCACTCTGGAAAAGTTCCGGCTGCCTGTCCGAAGTTAAAAAGCGCCTGGGCTATCGCTTTGTGCTGCGCGGAGCGGAGCTGTCGGAAGCGGTGCGTCCGGGCGGAGTGCTGGTTTTTAATTTCATGATCGAAAATGTGGGCTTCGCCGCACCGCATAATCCGCGCGCGCTCTGCCTGGTGCTGCGGGATGCTGCCTCCGGCCGCGAGGCCGCGGCCGCGATCTCGCTGGATCCGCGCACCTGGCTGCCGGGCGACACCCTCTCCTTTTCACGCCGGTTTCGCCTTCCCGGGGATTGGCCCGCCGGTGCTACTTCAGTTGCGCTGTGGCTGCCCGATCCGGAACCCTCACTGCGGGATGATCCACGCTATGCCATCCGCCTCGCCAACAGCGGCATCTGGGAGCAGAACCGGGGCATGAACCGGATCACCGATCAGCTTTTAATCGATCCCGGCGCCCAGGGCCAGGTCGATATGCAGGCCCGTGAACTGGTCGAGATCGATTCCCGGGCCGAGGTTGGCAGCCGCCCGGCGATTCCCGCGGTGTATGAACTCGCCGCGTTTCCCAATCCCTTCAACAGCCAAGTCACCATCCAGTATCGTCTCTCCAGGCTGGAGGTTGTGCATCTCGAGATCTGCAATCTGCAGGGCCGCAGCTTGTGCATCCTGGCCGATGGTCCACAGAACACCGGCCGCTATACCGTGCAGTGGGACGGACGCAGCGCCGGCCGCCCGGCCGCTTCCGGCGTCTATCTCATCCGGCTGCGAACCCGTTCCAGTGAAGAGATTAGAAGAATAGTACTGGCCAGATAGATTCTGGCCTTCACCCTGAATCCACAGCAACTTCCGGAGGAATTGACATGCAATACAAGAAAACAGCTGCACTTGTGGCCTTGCTGGCCATGACCGCTCTCGTCCTTTTCTGCACCGGTGCGCCGGAGAGTGTGACCATCACTCACAAGAAGATCCAGATCCGCTATGATCACCTGCTGCACAGCGAGGTGATCGCTCTGTCCGGCGCATCCACTGCCATCGGCGGGATCTCCGCTTCGGAATATCCGGTCATCGACGGCGTGGCGGTGACCGATTTCGAGCTTAAAACCCATAATATCGCAGGGGTCCGCGACGCCCTCGGCCAAGGCAAACAGCACATCCTTGTCGGTCAGGCGCCCGGCCTGGAGAAAAAGCTCACCGTCACCCTGTACGAGGATTTTCCGGCGGCCGCCGTGGTGCAGGTGACCTATACCAATACCGGTACCAAGACCGTCCAGCTCGACAGCTGGACCAACCATCATTACTCCGTCAAGGCGGGGCCGGCTGTCAGCGGACAAGCGCCCTTCTGGAGCTATGAACCGGCCACCTATGAATCCCGCCCCGACTGGTTCCTGCCGGTCAAGCCCGGATTCAGCCAGGAGAATTTCCTCGGCATGAATGCCTCCGACTATGGCGGCGGCACGCCGGTCGCCGATCTCTGGCGGCCGGACATCGGTCTCGGCATCGGCCACCTCGAACTGGTGCCCAAACTGGTCTCCCTGCCGGTGCGAATGGCGGACAGCCTCGCCGCCGAGCTGAGCATTCAGTACAAAGCGGACAAGCCTCTCCCTCCGGGTGAGAGCTATTCCACCTTTACGACTTTCGTCATGGTCCACCAGGGCGACTGTTTCACGACCCTGGCCGCCTATCGCGAGATGATGATCCGCCGCGGCATCCCTGCCAACAAATACCCGGATACCGCCTATGAGCCGCAGTGGTGTGCCTGGGGTTATGAGCGCAAGTTCACCATGGACCAGGTCGTCAATACCCTGCCCAAGGCCAAGGAACTCGGCTATCAGTGGGCGGTGCTCGACGACGGCTGGCAGACCGCCGAGGGCGACTGGTACCTGACCAAGGACAAATTCCCCAATGGCGATGCCGACATGATCGCCTTTGTCGACCGCATCAAGGCCGGCGGACTCAAACCGCAGCTCTGGTGGTGCCCACTGGCCGTCGACCCTGGCACCGATTTGCTTAGAGACCACCCGGAATACCTGCTGCTCAACAAGGACGGCTCCAAGCAGGACATCAGCTGGTGGGACTCTTATTATCTCTGTCCCGCCTACGCCCCGGTGGTGGAATTCACCCGCAGCCAGGTGGTGCAGATCATGCAAAAATGGGGCTATCAGGGGCTGAAGATCGACGGCCAGCATCTCAACGCCGTTCCGCCCTGCTACAATCCGGCCCACCATCACGCCTATCCCGAAGAGTCCTGCGAAAAGCTGCCCGACTTTTTCAAGATGATCTACGAGACCGCCCTGGGCATCTATCCCGAAGCGGTGGTGGAGATCTGTCCCTGCGGGACCTCTTACGCCTTCCACACCATGCCCTACATGAACCAGTCGGTGGCTTCAGATCCCACCAGCTCGTGGCAAACCCGCCTCAAAGGCAAGGCCCTCAAGGCGCTGATGGGGGAAAATGCGGCTTATTATGGCGACCATGTCGAATTGACCGATGGCGGGGATGATTTTGCCTCCCAGGTTGGTGTCGGCGCCGTGATCGGCACCAAGTTCACCTGGCCGGAAGGAGCAGCCCGCCGGCCGAGAAACGACCTCACCCAGGCGCGGGAAAAGGAATGGAAGAAATGGACCGATATCTACCTGGAGCACATGCTCAGCAAGGGCATCTACCGCGGCGAGCTTTATGACCTGGGCTTTGACCGTCCCGAGACCCACGCAATCGCCAAAGAGAGCAGGATGTACTATGCCTTTTACGCCGACCAGTACTCGGGCGAGGTTGAGCTGCGCGGACTGGAGAATAAATCCTATCAGATCAAGGATTATGTCGTCGGGCACTCCTTCGGCAGCGTTCGGGGACCGAAAGCCAAAATCAAGGTTGACTTCCATAATCATCTCCTGCTCATGGCGACTCCTGAGTAGAACCCTGAGGAAAAGGTATGCACATGAAGAACTGGATCATTTGCCTGACCGGCGCGCTCCTGCTGCTGGGTTGTGCGTCGGAATCCCCCCGACCGGAAGGGGCTGCCAAGGCCCTGAACTGGACCCACTTTGTCCGCATCGGCGGCCACGGCCTCAACATGGAGCGGATACCCGAAATCATCAAGAGCGTTCAGGAGACGGGGGTCTTCGGCATAGAAACCGACAACGACATCACTGGCCGCTATGACAGTTTTCTCGATCCAGCCGAAAAGCTGGCGGCGATCAAGAAAATGGCCGACGAAGCACATCGCATCGGCAATTACGCTTTTGTCTACATCGCCGGTACCGAGTGCATCACCGCAAATGCGGACCAGACACCACACTCTTTCTTCAAGGATCACCCCGACTGGGTGCAGCGCAAGATCACCGGCGAGCCGGCGGTCTTTGGCGGCGGCTCCGCTTTCTGGATCAGCGAAGGGGATGAGGATGTCTGGATCAGCCCCTATGCGATGGAGTGGCGCAAGAT
Organism: bacterium; assembly: GCA_029554865.1. Classification (GTDB taxonomy): domain Bacteria; phylum Zhuqueibacterota; class Zhuqueibacteria; order Residuimicrobiales; family Residuimicrobiaceae; genus JAKPUX01. Next base: position 9,010 of record JAKPUX010000189.1, read on the forward strand.
CTATATGGAGCGGGTCCGCCAGATCGCAGCCACCGGCATCGACGGGGTCTATGTCGATATTCCCTACTGGATGACCCACTTCGACGGCTGGGAGGAGAGCTGGGCGAGCTTTGACGACTATACGGTCGCGGCCTTCAAGCAGCAGACCGGCCTGGATGCCAAAACCCAGATCCGGCTCGGGGATTTTACTGATCCGGGCTTTCTCAAATGGGTCGATTTCCGCATTCAGACCCTCACCGATTTCATGGCCGAGATCAACGACAATGTCAAGTCGGTCAATCCGGCCTGCATGACCATTCCGGAGATCTATCCCGGCATCGGCGAAGAGGCCGTGCGCGTCGGCAGCGACGTCTACGAGATGTATGTATCGATGGATGCCATCGCCCATGAATACAGCGCCGGCGGCTACACCGCCGCCGAGCGCGATCCCATCTCCTGGCTGACCTACATGGAGGGGATGTTCACCTTCCGGGCCTTCGCTGAAGGCAAGGCCTCGTGGATGCTCAGCTATTCCTGGGACGATAATGCAGGCATCCATCCGGGCGATGCGATGAAGAACCTGGCCCTCTCCCAGGTAATGGCGGGGACCAATTTCTGGGACGCCCGGGGCCATGTCATGTCCGGTTCCAATGACTATGCCACGCGCACGGAGATCTTTAAATGGATCGCCGCCTACGAGAAAACCCTCTATCATCCCCGCGAGCCCATCCAGCCGGTCGGCCTCTATTTCTCTCCGCTGACCCGCAACTACTTCGCCGATGATTTCATCGCCTCCTACCACGGTCTTTTCCATCTGCTGCTCAATGCTCATGTTGAATTTGAGGTTGTAACCCCGCGTACCCTGGCCGGATTCAGCGGCGGGGTTTTGATCCTGCCGGATGTCCGCATCCTCAGTGCAGAGGAGCTGGCGCAGCTTGAAAAGATAACCGCCCGGGGAGGGAAAATACTGCTCACCGGGGAGAGCGGCGCCTATGGCCGGGAACGGCAGCGGCTGGAGGTCAATCCCCTGCACCAGCTGCTCGGGATCAACGGCGCCGCCGCCACCGGCGCCATCCACCTGCCGGAGTGCCCAGGCAAGGGCGGTCTCGCTCTGATCCGGAAGGAGGGATTCGCCTCCATCTCGACCACCGGAGCCCCCCTCCAGCGCCTCCTTGCCGATTTCCAGCAGCAGCTGAGCGCCCTCGGCTATGCGCCGGCCATCCGCCTCGAGGCCTCGCCCATGGTTGTGGCCCAGATCGCCCGGGTGGACGGCAGGCCGCACCTTTTTATGGCCAATTTCAACGGTCTGGAGGGCGGCCGCAATGCCAACCAGACCCCTGTCCGCGCTGCCCGTGTGGTTCTGCCGGCGGCGGCCGGCAGCCGGGTCCACTTTCTGCCCTTTCTGGGGCAGGTACAGATCCTCCCGGAGGAGCCGGTTAACGGCATGATCAGCTGCACACTGCCCGAGTTTCAACGCGGCGCGATTCTTTGGGTTCAATGAGAGAAAGGTCCTATGAAAAAGATCATCCTGTTGCTGCTCGCTCTCGCCGGCACTCTGCCCGCCTTTGAAAATCCGCGGTTGGCAATCGTCATCAGCCGCACCAGCTTCGACCAGAAATGGGGGGTGACCCAGATGGCTGCGCACGGCTGGGGCGCCGCGGCCAATCTGGCGGGCATCCCCTATGACTGTTTTTTCTTCGAAGAACTGGCCGCGGCGGACCTCAGCCGCCATCAGACCATGATTCTGGCCCAGTGCAGCTATGTCACTTCCGCCGGGTATGACGGGAGCCTGGCCGCGCTCAGGCGATATCTGGCGCGGGGAGGCCACCTGATCATCGATGGACCCCTCGCGGTCTATGATGACAAGGCCCAGCCCATCGACCATGCGGAGCTGGACTCCCTGGTCGGGGTGCGCTACGACGGCTTCCGCGGCAGCGAGATGAGCCGCATCCGCGTCGGGGATGCGGATCACTTTATCACCCGTGATTTCGCACCGGAGCAGTATCTCACCCAGCACCTCACCGGCGGTCTCAATATCCTCGGCGGCGGCCGCGCCCTGCTCGTCAGCGGCGACGAGAAAGCAAGCTATCCCTTTCTTTCAGTCCAGAATCGGGAGAAGAGCCGGATCGTCCTCGTCAGCGATTTTTCCACCTGGGCGGGAGCCGCCTCATTCTTCCGCAACGTCCAGCCGCAAGTATTCTATCGCAATGAGCTTTTCAATGTCATGATCCGCGCCATTCACTGGACTCTCTATGGAGAACCCGCCTCTCCCTTTCCGGTCCCGCAGATCTCCAATGCCAACCTTACCGCCATCGTCCGTCTCGATGCCGATGGCAGCGGCAATCTCAGCGAGCAGATCACCACGATCAACTATCTGACGGAGATCGCCCGCGAGAGCGGGGTCGTTCCGGTCTACGCCTGGGTCTCAAGCCAGGCGACCAAGGCCGGCTGGCAGGATCTGGCCCCCTACGGCAAAAAGCTCGAGGAGGCCGGGGGCGAGATTGGCACTCACAGCCGATTCCATCGCATCGACGAGGCCATGACCGAGGAGCGCTGGCGCGATGAACTCGACGGTTCGATCCATGAGATCGAGTTCAACACAGCCGACTATGGCTACTCTATCGGCAAGGTCGAGTGCATGATCAATCCCGGCAATACCATCAGGATGAGTGATTATGAGCAGGTGGCCAGCCGTATCTCCTTTTATATGACCCATGGCTTTGAACAGGATATGCCCCTGGGTTTCGGCAATTTTACCTGGTATACCGGCAAGCACAAAAACCTGGCGCTTCTGGAGGACACCCCTTCCCCGGATTATCAGTGGTTTTACGATCCGACCTGGAGCTACACCACCCAGCAGATCACGGCCTACCAGGAGGCCATCTTCGATCACCTCTTCGAACGCATCGGCCGCGGCGTCGTCTATAACCAGATGTGGCATGACTATTCGATCACCTCGCAGCCCCAATACGGCAAAAGTCGCATCGTCAACAGCAGCAACATCGCCATGTATGACGCCATTCGCCGTAAATTCGCCAGCAAGGAGATCTATGCGCCTGCTCCCATTGAACTGGGCCACAAACTGCGGCTGATGGCGCAGTGGGATTACAGCTGGCGGGCCGAGAAAGACAAGCTCTTTCTTACCCTGGACCTCACCCGGGTCAATCTTGACACCATGCCCAGTTTCAGCGGCGGTATGGGCATCGCTATCGATAACTGTGACCAGTTCATTCAGGAGGTCCTGCTCGACGGCCGCATACACGATGCCTTCAGCGACCGCCTCATCATCCTGCCCAACCTGAGCAGGGGGAAGCACTCCTTCGAAATCCGCCTGGGCGACCGGCCTGCACTCCAGCCCCACCTCGCCTATATCTCGCAAATCATGCCCTCATGCCGGCGTTCGGGTGATGAGCTGATCGTCGAGGTTCGAACCCGCAACAGGGCCCGTTTCCGCTTTGAGGCGGCGACGGACTTGCTGCTCCTCAACGCCGACGCTCAGTCCCGGGACCGGCTGCAGGGAACCCGGCTCAGCGGGCATGCCACCTCGGACCGCCAGATCGTACTGGCGCACCTCCCGGCTCCGCTTCAGGAGGTGACCCGGGCGACGATGGCCATCGCTGCGGCCCGAAAAATGAAAAAGAGCGTCCTTTTCGACCTCAAGGCCAACGCCCTTGAGGAGAACCAGCTCTGGCTGCGCGCCGGGGATCGGCCAAAGCAGGTCCTGCTCTCGGGCAAGCCCGTGCCCTGGAGTGTAGTGGAGGGAGAGATCCGGATTGCACTGGGCCCGGCCAAGGGGGATACCCAACTCAGCATCGAATTCTAAACCTGCGCCCAGGCGTGGAGGAGAGACCATGAAACGAGGCATCCTGTTCCTTATACTGTATTCTAGCATGATCTTCACCCTGACAGCCCAGACCGCCTCACCGTTTGTACCCCTGATGGACTGGGGCCATTGGCGGCTGGGGCACATGTCGGACCTGGAATTCTTGCATAAAAACAACATGACCATCACCTTTGGCAGCGGCGCCCCCAATTTTGAGACCGTCAGCCGCGCCGATTTCGATCAGCAGATGGCCGAGGCCAGGGCCTTCAACCAGAAATATCACGATCTGGGCTACACAGTGCTGCGCTATCTCTCCACCTCTCTGAACGGCACCAGCGCAACCGCCGAAGACAAGCCGCAGAAAGAGCAAATCCATATGCTCCGTTTTTACAATGAGAACTGGGAGGAGTACGCCGACTATCTCGGCCCCAAACCCAAGGCGCAGGACAATCCGACCACCTGGATTACCATCCATCCGGACGGGGATTTCCCCTTTTATCGCTATGCGCCCTACGGCGAAAAGGTGCGACCCGGTTTCGAAACCTGGGGGTGTCCGGATAATCCATACTATGTGCACATGATGGAGGGCCGGGTGCGCGCCCAGGCGGAGTGCGGCATCGATGGTTCGTACGTCGACTGGACCCAGATCGCGGGCAATACCTGCTACTGTGAGTATACCCGGAAAGCCTTTATCGGCTATCTTGAGGAACATCTGCCCGCCGGAGTGGCCAGGGCAAAATATGGCGTCGACAGTTTTGAGGAGATCGCCCTCCCCCAGAAGCGGGGCGACAGGTTCTGGATGGAGTGGCTGATCTTCCGGGGGCGTTCAGTCGCCCATTTTCATGGACGTCTTCTCGCCGCGGCACACAAGGTCAATCCCCATTTTCAGATCGCAGGCAACGTCTATGGCGGCTTTGGTTACGGCCCCATCGCCTACGACGCCGCGGGCAATTTTGAAGAACTCGGCGAGACCGACACCTTCCTCTATTCGGAGATCCAGGAGTATCTCGACAGCGCCCCGCGCAAAAACGAGGAAGGCGTCAAGGTCACCAACAGCCCGGCGCTCAAATTCCTCGCCGCCGCCTCGCATGGCAAGCCGGTGATCATCTATGCGACCGAGATCACGCCGCCGATCTTTCCCAATCCCACAGACCAGGCCCTGAGCGCCATGGCCCAGATCAACATCGCCGAAGCGGTCGCCAACCACTGCATCTTTCGCGAGAAACGGCTCACCCCTGAAGGGGCCACCCGCACCTATGCCTTCCTGGCAGAGAATGAGCCCGTGCTGCTCACCTGCCAGCTGCGCAGCAATATCGCCATCCTCGCCTCGCTCAACCAGTACCTCGCCGACGAGCTCTCTTTCGCCTTTATCTCCTCCCGGGTCCTGGCGGATCGCGGCATCGCCCATGACCTCATCGTCGAAAAGGACCTCCTCGATGGCACACTGCAGCGCTACGATCTGGTCGTGGTGCCCTATATCCCCCTGCTCAGCCTGGAAAAGCAGCAGGCCCTGGTGCAGTACGCCCGGAGCGGCGGCCGCGTGCTGGTGCTGGGCGAAAGCGGCCGCAAGGATCAGTACGGCCTGGAGCAGCAACAGAACCATTTTCTGAAATCGCTCAAACAAAAAAGCTGGCCAACGCAGTACCGCGAGAAGAAGGTGGGCAGGGGCATGCTCGCCTTTATGCCCTTGCCCATTCCGGCAGGCCGCTACCTGGTGCCGGCCAAGGCCAAGTCCGAGTTCACCACCTTCGGCCCCTCCATGGCCGATCTCTTCGCCGATATCCCCGAGGCCTACACCCGCGGCCGTTTCAATCCGCAGCTGCTGCCGCTCCTGACCTCCGCTGTGGAGCGGATCGAAACCCTGCTCAAGCACCGCATGAGCCGGCTGACCACGCCGGCCCCCTTCGTCGAGATCACCACCATGCTGCCGGAGACGCAAGGACACATGCTGCTCCACCTGGTCAACTATAACGTGACCATCGACGGACTCATTACCCCCGCCGAGAATGTCGGGGTGCAGCTGCTGCTGCCGCCGGGCAAGCAGGCCGTACGGGTGAGCTGTTCGGGAACCCTGGCGGAACGCCAGCCGCTCGCCTTCAAGACCGACCCGAAAAATCCGCGACTGATCACCTTCACCGTACCCAGGGTTGAGGTCTATGGTATGGCGGTGGTGGAACTGAACTGAACCCGGAGGAGTGCATGAAATTTCTGACTTTTTGTACAACGATGCTGACGGCCGCACTGGCGGCGGCCCAGGGCCCGGCAACCGCCTGGTACCAGGCGGTCACGGTGCCGCCCTCCTATGCCTATCATCTCTCCGGGCGCAGCGACCGCGTCCACGGCTATGTGGTCAAGATCGATGATCCGGCCGGGCTGCGCACCCCCGGTCTGATTCTGCTCGCCAGCGGCATCGATGCCGGCGAAGGCACCGTCGAGGTCAACGGCAAGGTCTATCCCCTTCCCGCCCTGCTCGGCGCAGCCAACCGGCAATCGGACAAGAGCGAGAAGAACGCCGAGGGCAAGGAGGGGTGGTACTCCTTCAGCAGCGGCGACGATATCATCGGCAAGGTGGTGATCCCCCTCGAAGCATCACTGCTTAAGGCGGGGCTCAACGACGTCACCTTTTTCAAGGCAGAGGGCCGGGATGGCTTTGAGGTCATCGACGCTCGCATCGAGGCGGTCGATGCGGTCGCTCCGCAAGTCGTCGGGCAGACCTATCATATTCTGGCGCGCGGCAAGCCCTCTTCGGTCGGGGATTTCGATTATGTCTACCGCTACAATGGCGAGAAGAAGCGGCTCGAGCGGGAGATCCCGGAGTGGCGGCGGCGCGGCAAGGTTATTTTCTACCGCGCCGGGATCGACTGGGACCACCTCGATCGCATGTTCGAGATGTTCCGCGAAGCGCGGGTCAATGACGTTGCGGCCCATATCCCGGCCGACTCCACTACCGCGGAATATCAGCGTGTCAAGGCCTTCATCGAACGCTGCCACGCCGGCGGCATCCGGGTGACGGCCTTTAACTCGCTCGGCAGCATCAGCTACCGCGACCTCCTCATGAATCCCGGGCTGGAGAAATGGATCAGCCGCGATGAGTACGGGACCCTGCGCTGGCGCGGCGAGAAGGGGGGAAACTACGCCGCTGACCTGCAGAATGCGGATTATCGCAAAAATGCTCTGCTCAAGCACGCTGCCGTGCAGATGGATGCCGGGGCCGATGAACTCTACTATGACTGGGCCATCGGCGGCACCGGGGATGTGCTCGAATTTTTCGCCGAGGTGCGCCAGCTGGCGAAGGAAAAGGGCATCAATATCTCCATCTTCGGCAACTGCAAGGGCAATATCCTCGCCGACGAGGTCTGCGACGAGACCAAGAGCGAAGGCACCACCGAGGCGGGGGTCTGGGATGGCAAGTGGGTTCACAACGTCGCCCAGGCGCGCTTTTACTATGCCTCGGGGGATGGGGTCAAACCCTACGAAAGCAAATATGAAGGCGCTGATCCCGGGGTGCCCAACCCCGGGGCGTACGATGTGCGCGAGGGCATGAAAATGGGCTGGCGCAAGCCCATCGCCGAGGCCTCCGCCTTTCAATCCCATTTCGCCATTGCCGAGGCCGGCGACAAGATGCTCGACGGCTGGGTGCACAAGAATAACGCCCTCGCCATGGAGGTCTGGGGCCAGATCAGCCGCTACATGTCCTTTCTGGCCATTCATCAGGAACTCTACACCACGGTTTCCTGCGTCAGCAAACTCGGTATCGTTGCTCCGCCGCACATTCCCAGCTTCGAGGTCTCTCTCACCCGCGCGAGCCTCTACAACGCCCTGGTCGAGATGAACATTATGTACGACGTTCTGCTGCTGCACCGCCTCACCCCCGCCATGCTGGCCCCCTACAAGGCGATCATCATTCCCAATATCACCTGGATGGAGGAGAGCCAGCTGGCTGCGATCCGGACCTACAAGCAGGGAGGCGGAAAGGTCTATACCATCGGCAGCACCCCCGAGTTGCACGGAGCGGCGGACCGCTATTCCCATCCCGAGATCTTTGGCCGGCTCGGCGAGGAAAATGCCCGTACGGAATTGGCCAGAGAGCTGCAGCAGCTTGAAGGCGATCCCCTTGTCACCCTGACCGATGCACCGTATGTCGCGGCCAATCTCGTGCGCAAGAACGGCACCAACCGCTTCATCCTCCATCTCGTCAACTATGACAAACCACTGCGGAATGTGCGCGTCAGGCTCGATCTGACCGGTTTCTCGGAAAAGATCGACCGGAAAAAGATCCACTGCCTTTCTCCGGATCTGGAGGCGTCCATCCCGGTTCAGGCGGCGGCAAAAGGAAGCCTTCTCGAGTTCACCCTCCCTTCACTGGAGGTCTATAATGTGGTGGTGATCAATTGAGGGCGGGCGTTCGATTTGTGCTCGCCGGGACGCTCTGCCTCCTGATGGCGCACTCGTGCGGGAATCCGGAGCCGCCGCTGACCAACCGGGCAGCCGGGACGCTGGGCATCGTCGCTTCCGGCCATGAAGAGGCGACCCGCGCCGGTATGCGCATCCTAGAGCAGGGGGGCAATGCGGCCGATGCCGCGGCGGCCACACTGCTGGCACTGAGCGTCAAGACCATCGGCGCCTTTTGCATCGGCGGCGAGGTGCCGCTGATTTACTACGAGGCCGCCAGCGGTGTGGTGACGGTGCTCAACGGCCAGGGCGGCGCGCCGCTCGACTCAGCCGCCATCGCCTGGTATTACGCCAACACCATTCCGGGCAGCGACATCAGGTCCGCAGCGGTGCCGGCGGTGGTTGATCTCTGCGTTACCACGCTGAAGAGGTTCGGAACGCGTTCTTTTTCGCAGACAGCAGCACCCACCCTGAAACTCCTCGATGCAGGCGGACCGGAGTGGTACCGCGACACCTCCAATGGTGATACCATCCATACGGGCCGCAATTGGTACGCCGATCTGGCCGTGACCCTGCGCAAGCTGAACGAGGCGGAAAAGCGCAGCCAGGGGGAGCGGGAAGAGAAGCTCCAGGCGGTGGCCGACCGCTTTTATCGCGGCGACATCGCCGACGAGCTGGAAAAATGGTACATTCAGGAGGGCGGCTTTCTGCGCAAGGGCGATCTCGCCGCCCATGTCACGCGCATTGAGACGCCGGTGACCCTGGACTACAAGGGCTATACCATCTGCAAGTGCGGGCCGTGGACCCAGGGACCCTGGGTTTTGCAGGCCCTGCGCCTGCTCGAGGGCTGTGATCTCAGGGGGATGGGTCACAATTCGGCGGATTATATTCACACTGTTGCCGAGGCTATGAAGCTGGCCCTGGCCGACCGCGATGAGTATTATGGGGATCCGGAGTATGTCGAGGTGCCGCTTGCGAGGCTGCTCTCGGACGAATATACGGCTCTGCGCCGCCCCCTGATCGACAGCGGCCGGGCCTCGCTGTCGCTTCGTCCCGGAGACCCCTTCGGCATGCGCGCCCTGCGTCCCGGGGGCGGACGCCCCTTTCCCGCGATGGGCGGCACCACCATCTGTGCGGTGGCTGACCGCTGGGGCAATGTGGCCGTCTGCACCCCGAGCGGACTGGGCAGCCGGGCCGGCACCGGAGGGGCCACCGGCATAACCCACGGCACCCGCCTGGTGATTTTCAATACCTGGCCGGATCACCCCAACCGCATCGAGCCGGGCAAACGGCCGCGCACCACTCTGACGCCCACCCTGGTTTTGCGCGACGGCCGCCCGGCGCTGGCCATCAGCGTCGCCGGCGGGGACATGCAGGACCAGGCTGCCCTGCAGATCATCCTCAACGTCATCGAATTCGGCATGGATGCCAGTGAGGCCTGGTCGGCGCGGCGCTTCTCCACCAACCATTTTATCGGCTCGTTCGGCCAGGACCCGCCGCGGCTGGCGGATCTGCGTCTCCCGGACGCGCTCTCCCCGGAGGTGGTCGCCGATCTCGAGGGGCGCGGCCATCACGTCAAGGTCACCCGCGAAAATCCCGGGGGCGTTGCCCTGCTGCAATGGGAGGGAACCGGCGGGGTGGTCCAGGCTGCGGGCGGCCGCAGCGGCGCCCTGGAAGGAAATGTCAAATAATATGGGCAATTTTCGATTGTACCTCAATCCGATCCGCCGCAAACATGGAGCCATTATGAATACCGAAATGAAGCGCAGGGCATTTATCAAGACCGCTGCCGTCTCAGCGCTGGCCACCTCGCTGACTCCCCGGAGCGCACTGGGCAACGGGGAGCCCGCCCGGGTGCGCCTGGGCATCATCGGTGTCGGCAGTTACGGCACCGAACTCCTGCAGATGTGTCTGGCTATGCCGGATATCGATATCCCCGCCCTCTGCGATATCGACGTCGAACATCTCGCCCGCGCCCAGCGCCTGGTGGAGATGAGCGGCCGCAAGAAGCCGGAGGGGTACGCAAAGAGCGAAACGGACTATGAGAACATGGTGACCCGGGCCGACCTCGACGCAGTGATCATCGCCACCCCCTGGATCTGGCATACGCCCATGGCCGTGGCGACCATGCGGGCGGGAAAATACTGCGCCCCGGAGGTGTGGGGCGCCGCCTCCATCGATGAAGTCTGGCAGCTGGTCAGGGCTTCCGAAGAGTCGGGTATGCCCTGCATGATGCTGGAAAATCATTGCTATGACCGGGACAGCATGGCCATTCTCAATATGGTGCGGCAAAACCTCTTCGGCGAGCTGGTACACTGCCAGTGCGGATACCAGCACGACATCCGCAACGTCAATTTCGGCCCCGATGGCGAACTGACCTGGTGGGGCGAGCAGGCTCTGAAACGGAACGGCGACCTCTATCCGACGCACGGGATCGGTCCCATCGCCAACTGCCTGGACATCGACCGCGGCAACCGTTTTGTCACCCTCACCGCGACCGCCTCCAAATCCCGCGGCATGAAGGAGTACATCCGGAAAAAGTTTGGCGCCGGCCATCCCAACGCCAACCGCGACTATGCCCTCGGCGATATTGTCACCACCGTGATCAAATGTGCCCAGGGAGAGTCGATCGTCATCAATTACGACACCAATTCGCCGCGCCCTTACTCCAACATGTATCGTGTGCAGGGAACCAGCGGCTTGTGGATGGAGGACAACAATTCGATTTACCTGGAGGGGATCAGCCCCGAGGATACCTGGGACTCATTCGAGCCTTACCAGGTCAAATATGAACATCCCCTGTGGAAAAAGTACCTTCAGGAGGATCCCCGGCAGGAACGCGGGGGCGCCGCCTGGCTCAAGCTCCGTGCGTTCCTCGAATGTGTGCGGCGGAAAATCCCCACCCCCATTGACGTCTATGATACGGCTTCCTGGATTGTGATCTCGCCGCTGACCGAGCAGTCGATCGCCCGGGGCGGCGAGCCCGTCGAATTCCCGGATTTCACCATGGGTCGGTGGATAAGCCGCAAACCTCTCTTCGGGCTGACCGATGCGTATTGATCGAATATACAGAAGGGGATGCGGGCTGGCGGCCGGCCTCATCTTTGTCGTTTCAGCCGTTTTTTCCGGCACGGACGCGGTCCAAACCTCCGGCGGGATGGTCCGGCTCAACTTTCGCCTGCAGCAGCACCGCGAGGTCTATGAAAAAAGTTCCTATGGCGAAGCGCCGCAGTTCGCTATCTGGCTGCAGACCCACGACAGTCTGGATGTGAAAACTCTCTTTGTCACCCGGCGCACCGCCCAGGGAAAATATGTTGGCAAGGTGGAATGCCCGGTTTCCCTCCCCATCTGGATCGGGATCTTCCGCAGGGAAACCGGACGCGCGGATTTTCCGACGCCCCGTAATCCCTTTTTCGACGCGGTGACCGGCGCCACCCCCCAGACGGCCGATATCCGCGTGACGGCGCTGGTCGAGGCGGGAAAGAGCTACGATTATTACATCGAGATGAATGTGGCGGGGGATTACAATCCTGAGTTTCCGCGCGTATCAGCGCAGAAGCGCCAGGACAAGCACGGCAACGGCCAGCCCTCCCTGGTCTGGCGCGGTACGATCGAGGCCGTGCCCGGTGCCTCCTCCACCCCCGCGCTGATCGGGCGCAGCCATCAGTACTATTTCATCACTGAAGTGGCCGCGGATATGGCCGGCATCGGCTCCGCCAGAGAGGTCTTTTCTGACATCGCGGTTGAGTGTACAGCCGCGGCTGCACCTGGCCAGGGACTCTGACCGTGCGATGAAATCCGATCCGGTGCAGTCCGCCTTCGCCATCGAAAGGGAGCTTCCCGCCCTGCGCGCCGCGCTGGCAGAGTCGCGCCAGGTGATCCTCAGCGCCCCGCCCGGTGCGGGCAAGAGCGTGCGTGTGCCCCTGGCTCTGCTCGACACTGCCTGGCTGGGGAGCGGCAGGATGATCATGCTCGAGCCGCGGAGGCTGGCGGCGCGCCGCGCCGCAGAGTTCATGGCCCTTCAGCTCGGCGAGCCGGTCGGGCGCCGGGTGGGCTACCGCATCCGCGGCAACAGCGTCGTGAGCGCAGAGACCCGCATCGAGGTGGTGACCGAGGGGATTCTCACCCGCATGCTGCAGGCCAATCCCGAACTGCCCGGGGTGGGGCTGGTGATTTTCGACGAGTTTCACGAACACAGCATCCACGCCGATCTCGGCCTCGCCCTGGCCCTCGACGTCCAGCGCCATCTGCGTGATGAGCTGCGGCTGCTGCTGATGTCGGCCACCCTGGACGGGGTTGCCCTCGCCGGCCTCCTGCCGGATGCGCCGGTCATCCGGGGGGAAGCCGCTGCCTGGCCGGTGCAGACTTTTTACAGCCGTCCGGCCGCCGGGCGGAGTTTTGAACAGCGCGCCGCCGACGGGGTGTGGCGCGCCCTCGCCGCCGGCGAAGGCGACCTTTTGGTCTTCCTGCCCGGCATGCGGGAAATCCGGCGGGTGGAGGAGCTTCTGCTCGAGCGCGCCAATGCCGACATCCTGATCTGCCCCCTGCATGGAGATCTGTCCGCCCGCCTTCAGGAGAGGGCTCTGGCGCCGGCCCCCGCTGGCCAGCGCAAGGTGATCCTCTCGACCAGCATCGCGGAGACCAGCCTCACCATCCCAGGGGTGCGGATGGTCCTGGATGGCGGCCTGACGCGTGCCTCCCGCTTCGATCCGCGGCGGGGCATGTCCGCTCTGGTCACCCTGCCGGTCAGCCGGGCCCAGGCCGATCAGCGCCGCGGCCGCGCCGGCCGCACCGCCCCCGGTCTCTGCTTCCGACTCTGGAGCGAGGCCGAACACGAGCGGCTGCCCGAATTCCCCCAGCCTGAGATCCGCACCGCCGACCTCACTTCCCTCACCCTCGATCTCGCCCTCTGGGGCGACCCGGAGGGGCGCGGCCTCTCCTTCATCGATGCCCCGCCTCCCGCACACCTTGCCCGCGCGCGCGAACTGCTCACCGCCCTCGGGGCTCTCGACCGCCGCGGCGGGCTCACCCCTCACGGACGAGCCATGGCCGCCCTGCCGGTCCACCCCCGCCTCGGTCATATGATCCTCAAGGGCAACGCGGCCGGCCAGGGTCCGACCGCCTGCGCTCTGGCCGCCCTGCTGGAAGAGGGGGGAGCCCCCCGCGCCCGGCACGGGCTGATCGACCTCAACAGCCATCTCGAGGCCCTCCAGTCGGCGGGCGGCGCCGGCGAGCGCATCGAGGCTCAGCGGCAGCGCCTCTGCACTGCGTTGGATATACCCGCCAAGGCCCATTGGCCCGGAGAGGCCGGCCTCCTCGTCGCCTGGGCCTACCCTGACCGCATCGGCCGCAGGCGGCTTGACCGCCCGGGCTTTTACCTGATGACCAACGGCTCATCTGTCGCACTGCCCGAGAGCGATCCCCTCGCCCGCGAGGAGTTTCTCGCCATCGCCGAGGCCGACGCCGCCGGGGCGGACGGCCGCATCTATCTGGCCGCACCCCTGAGCCGGGAGCAGCTGCGGGCGGCCTTTGCGGAGGCCCTGGAGAAAAGCGATGAGACGGTCTGGGATGAACGCGAGGGAAGGGTGCGGGCGCGGCGGCTGACCCGGCTGGCCGCCGTGGTGATCGAGGAGGTGGAGGTGGCGCCCGAACCGGCAGCAGCCGCTGCCGCCCTGATCGAGGGCGTCCGCCGCACCGGACTGCACTGCCTGCCCTGGGACAGGGAGGCGCTTCTTTTTCGCAGCCGCGCGCACTGGGCGAGCCGCTTGCAGAGCGGGCGGCCCGGCTTCGACGATCAAAGCCTGCTGGAGGGGCTGGAGGAGTGGCTGATGCCCCATCTCGGCGGCATCCTCAGACTGGAGGGACTGCAAAAACTGCGGCTGGCCGGCCTCCTGCGCGCGCGGCTCAGCCCGGTCCAGCAGCAGGAACTCGACCTGTTCGCCCCCGCCCATCTCACCGTCCCGAGCGGTTCGCGCATCACCATCGATTATTCCACGGAGGGAACCCCGGTGCTCGCCGTCAAGCTGCAGGAGCTGTTCGGCTTGATCGAAACCCCGCGCATCGGCCGCGGCCAGGTTCCCCTCACCATCCACCTGCTCTCACCGGCCGCCCGGCCGTTGGCGGTCACCCAGGATCTGCGCAGCTTCTGGCTGACGCTTTATCCTGAAATTCGCAAGCAGCTACGCGCCCGCTACCCCAAACACCCCTGGCTGGAAGATCCCCTCTCCGCTGAGCCCACCCGCAAGACCCTGCGCGGCAGGCGCTGACCCGGCTCTCCATACCACCGCTTCCCTGGTCGCTTCGAGATATTTCGCTTTCGCCTTTAGAGGATCAGGCAATCCAGCCGGGGGGCTAAATTAAAACACGGCTCCATTAAAAACCGCTTGAATTCTATTCCCCGATTGGCTAATTTTTAGCTCATCAACCCAAAATCAGGGAGTGCCGCACATGAAAAATCGCAAATGCATCGCCCTCTCTCTCCTGACGCTGCTCCTTGGCGTCTCTCTAGCCCTTGCACAGGAGGCCAGGCCGTGGTTCCAGGATGCCCCCTGGCCGAGGAGAACGGTCAATCCCAAACTGAAGACCATGCCGCTCATCCGGGTCGAGGGCAACCATTTCGTCGACCCCCAGGGCCAGACCATCCTCTTTCGCGGCATCGCCATCTCCGATCCGGACAAGGTGGAGCGCCAGGGGCACTGGAACAAGGCCCATTTTGACAAGGTTAAGGAACTGGGCGCCAATGTCGTCCGCATCCCGGTGCACCCGATCGCCTGGCGCGAGCGCACGCCGGATAACTACATCAAGCTGCTCGACGAGGCGGTCGAATGGTGCACCGACCTGGGGATGTATGTGATGATCGACTGGCACACCATCGGCAACCTGCAAACCGAGGTTTTTCAGAACCCGATGTACATCACCACGAAATCGGAGACCTTTGAATTCTGGCGCCGGATCTCCCGCCGCTTTGCGGGCCATAACACCGTCGCCTTTTACGAGCTCTTCAACGAGCCCACCACCTACCGCGGCCAGCTCGGCCCCTGCTCCTGGGCGGAATGGAAAAAGCTGGTCGAGACCATGATCACCATCATCCGCGCCCACGACCTCGAGACCATCCCCCTGGTCAGCGGCTTTGACTGGGCCTACGACCTGACCCCCTTGCGCGAGGAACCCATCGCCGCCGCGAACATCGGCTATACCACCCATCCCTATCCCTTCAAGCGCTCCGAGCCCTGGCCGCCGAAATGGGAAGAGGCCTTCGGCTTCGCCGCCAGCCAGTACCCCATCGTCGCGACCGAATTCGGCGATGACGCCCATCCGGGTGTGCCCGGGGTGGATCCCAACCACTACGGCAATCAGATCATCGGCTATCTGGAGGGCAGGGGGATCAGCTGGGTGATCTGGGTTTTCGATCCCGAATGGGGCGGGGCCAAGATCAAGAGCTGGAATTATGAGCTCACCCCCGGCGGGGAGTTCTTCAAAAAGGCGATGCAGGGCAAGCTCGAGGTTCAGGCCCGCAAGTGACCACCCCGGCGGCGCGGTCGGCAGATTCCGGCAGCGAAGGAGAACAACGGGACGCCGGGGCCGCTGCGGATGTGCAAGCCTTATGTCGGAACCTGAAGAAGGAAAGCGATGATGAGTTTAAATACTCCTGCGGAGATTGCTGTGGAGGTATGCCGGTCCGGCAAGGCCAAGACGGAGATGCCCTTGCTGAGGCTGATTGTTTTGGGGATATTGGCCGGGGTCTATGTGGGATTTGGAGCCAACCTGGCGACCAAAATTGGCAGCGCGGTGGATGCGGACTCGGCCATGGGGATCTTTTTGTACGGTGCCGTCTTTTCCGTCGGACTGATGCTGGTCGTCATCGGCGGCGCCGAGCTCTTTACCGGCAACAACATGACCTGTTTTGTCTCGGCTCTGAAAAGAAGCTCCTCCTGGGGAGGTTTGCTCTACAACTGGAGCGTGGTCTTTGCCGCCAATTTTGCCGGTTCGCTGCTTCTGGTCTGCATCATCTACCACAGCGGTTATTGGCAGGCGGCTGATACAGCCAGCGGGGGCGCGGCGCTCAGCGCCATGGGGGCCAGCGCCGCCGCCATTGCCAAGGCCAAGTTGAGCCTGACCTGGATGCAGGCTTTCCTGCGCGGCATCAGCTGCAACTGGCTGGTATGTCTGGCGGTCTGGCTGGCCTATGCCGCCCGGGATATCGCCGGCAAGATCCTGGCCATCTTTTTCCCGATTATGGCCTTCGTATCCAGCGGTTTCGAACACAGTGTCGCCAACATGTTCTTCATCCCGATGGGGATCTTTATCGCCCGGGGGGCGCCAGCGGCCGCCGCTGAAGGGCTCGCCCTGACTCCGGAGTCTTTGGGCGGTCTCTTCACCATCGGCGCCTTGTTTAAAAATTTGCTCCCGGTGACCCTGGGCAACATCGCCGGCGGGGCTCTTTTCACCGGCGGGTTCTACTGGTTTGTCTACCTGAAGGATCGTCCGGGAGCCTGCCCTGAGGGAGAGCCCCCCGCTTAGGAGGGCCGGTTTAGAGTTCGAACCCCAGTCCGATCCCGAGCACGGTCGGATGTATCTTCAGGGAGACCTCTTTTTTGTCCGGCCCCTCCCAGTCGGTCTTGACAAAAAGGAATTTCAGGTCGATATTGAGCGCCGCACGGGAGGTGATGGGCAGGTCGGCGCCCAGCTGCAGCCCGGGGCCAAAGCTCGGTGAGAGTTTTTTCCGGTTCAGCTCCCCGCTCTTTTCCCAAAAGAGGGTATAGTTGATGCCGGCGCCGATATAGGGACGCCAGCGTTTGCAGGCGGGGTGGTACTGGACGAGCAGATTGACCGGCAGCAGCTCCATCGAGCCGAGGCTGATCTCCCCCTCCGGCCCG
>JAKPUX010000216.1 GCA_029554865.1 bacterium
GAAATCCTCGCTGCCGGGCTCGACGGCCTTGTCCACAAGCGCCGCGCAGGCGAGGTCGATCTGATAATCGTCCTGGCCGTAAAAGAGGTAGAGCGGAGCGAAGCGGCCCGCGTTCCATTCCTTGTGCAGCTGTTCGATGGCGGTTTTCATCGTTCCGCGCTTTTCTCCCGGCAGCTGGCAAGAAAGGCCTCGAGCAGGGCTCGGCTGCTGCCCATCTCATCCATGGTCTCGGGGTGCCACTGCACTCCGAGCACAAAATCCTCGCCAGGCAGCTCGATGCCTTCGACGATGCCGTCCTCCGCACGGGCGGTGATCTGCAAGGGAGAGGCGAGTGTTTTAATCGCCTGGTGATGAGAGCTGTTGACCGTCAGACTCTCCCGCCCGATGATTGCGTGCAGCCGGCTGCCGGCGGTGATCGCCGCCGGGTGATAGGTCAGGGTGGGCGACTCGGGCGAGCGGTGCTGCCGCGCTCCCGGCACCTGGGAAGCGATATCCTGCCAGAGCGAGCCCCCCCGGGCGACGTTGATCATCTGACAGCCGCGGCAGATGCCGAAGAGGGGCTTGTGCTGCCGCAGGGCCTCTCTGACGAGTTCGATTTCGAAAAAGGTGCGGGGCGGATCGATGCGCCACTGACCGGGAATGACTTGCTCGCCGTACGCCCCGGCGTAAACGTCGTCGCCGCCAGTGAGGAGCAGCCCGTCAATCCCGGCGATGAGGGCCGGAATCCGGCTATGGTCGAGCAGGGTCGGCAGGGCCAACGGCAGACAGTCAGCGCCCTCGAGATAGCGGACATAAGCCGCATTGATGAAATAGAGGTCCCGCCCGCGGGCGAAAGGGCGCACATCCGCGGCCGGGCTCTGGTCCATGGTGAAGGCGATGGTCGGGGGCTTCATGGCGTCCGCCTAGAGAACGAAGAGCATGAGTATACCCACCAGCAGGCAGTAGGGGGCGAACCAGTAGAGCTTGCCCCGGCGCAGGATGCGCAGCATGGCCT
Organism: bacterium; assembly: GCA_029554865.1. Lineage (GTDB taxonomy): Bacteria > Zhuqueibacterota > Zhuqueibacteria > Residuimicrobiales > Residuimicrobiaceae > JAKPUX01. Next base: position 995 of record JAKPUX010000216.1, read on the forward strand.
CGATGGCGAGCCAGCCGGTGAAAAAGGAGACCACGGCGCCGATGAGCATGAGGCCAAGCCTGCCCGAGCCGACCGGTGCAGCTGCCATCTCTCCGACCTTGAGAATAGTGGCGCCGAGCACCGCCGGGATGGAGAGCAGGAATGAGAAACGGGCCGCCTGTTCGCCGCG
>JAKPUX010000239.1 GCA_029554865.1 bacterium
TGTTCCGGCAGCAACGATACCCGCTCAAACTGCAGACTGTCAGCATAAAACATATCTGTGCTCATCTGTTCTCCTGTATTGAATCATTATCACAGCGCCGGCACTTCACTACGTCATCCCCGCGCAGCGTTGCGGAGGAGGGTGAGGGCGTAGGCGCGCTTTTCGGCTTCGCTCATTTTTGTGAAGTCGCGCCGGTAGTTCTTTGTGGCCGGGGGCGCCGGTTGTGCCTGCGCCTGCTGCAGCTGCTTTTCGCCGGCAGCACCCTCGGCTTCGAGCTCTTCGACAGTGATCAGTGAATCACACAGCAGAGTGGCCTCGTTGTCGATCATTTCGCAGAAGCCGCCGGTGGTGGCAAACAGCCGGCGATGCTCGGTGATTTCGAGAATGCTGATTACTCCCGGCTCCATAACGGTGAGCAGCGGCTGGCGCCCGGCCAGGATCCCGAGCGAACCACGATCGCCCGGCAGTTGCAGGGCTTTGGCTTCGAATGAGATCAGGTGCCGGCCGGGGCGGGCGAGAGTTACGGTAAACGATTTTTTCATTGCTGCTTTTTCAGCGTTTCGGCTTTCTTTTCAACGTCGGCGATGTTGCCGGTCATATAGAACGCCTGTTCGGGGTAGCTGTCGTATTTGCCGTCGACGATCGCCTTAAAGCCCTCGATGGTCTCCTTGACCGGAACATAACGGCCATGGTGCCCCGAAAATTTTTCGGCGACGAAAAACGGCTGCGAGAGAAACTTCTGAATGCGGCGGGCGCGGTTGACGATGGTGCGGTCTTCGTCAGAGAGCTCTTCCATGCCGAGAATCGCGATGATATCGGTGAGTTCCTGGTAGCGTTGCAGGATTTCCTGAACGAGGCGGGCAGTCTGATAGTGCTCGTTGCCGATGACATCGGGCGACAGCAGGCGTGAGTTCGACGTCAGCGGGTCGACGGCCGGGTAAATGCCGAGTTCGACGATTTTGCGCGAGAGAACCGTCGTTGCGTCGAGATGTGAGAAGGTGGTGGCCGGCGCCGGGTCGGTGATATCGTCGGCGGGTACGTAAATCGCCTGCACCGAGGTGATCGAGCCGGTGACGGTCGTGGTAATGCGTTCCTGCAGGGCACCCATTTCGTTGGCGAGGGTAGGCTGATAGCCAACTGCCGACGGCATGCGGCCAAGCAGCGACGAAACCTCTGAGCCGGCCTGCACGAAGCGGAAAATGTTGTCGATGAACAGCAGCACGTCCTGGGCTTCGCGGTCCCTGAAGTATTCGGCCATCGTCAGAGCCGTCAGCGCGACGCGCAGACGCGCGCCGGGCGGTTCGTTCATCTGGCCGAACACCAGGCAGGTCTTGTCGAGAACGCCAGAATGTTTCATGTCGAGGTAAAGGTCGTTGCCTTCGCGGGTGCGCTCGCCGACGCCGCCGAAAACCGAGACGCCGCCGTGCTGCTTGGCGATGTTGTTGATCAGTTCCATGATCAGAACAGTCTTGCCGACGCCGGCGCCACCGAATAGGCCGATTTTGCCGCCGCGGGCGTATGGGGTGAGCAGGTCGATAACCTTGAGGCCGGTCTCGAGGATATCGGTGGTTTTGCCCTGCTGCCGGAAAGCCGGTGCTAGGCGATGGATCGGCCATTTTTCACCGGAGCGGGCGAGGGGGCCGGCATCGTCGATGGTTTCGCCGAGCACGTTGAAAATGCGGCCGAGCACGTGGTTGCCGACCGGCACCGAAATCGGCTTGCCGGTGTCTTTTACCGGCAGGTCGCGGCGCAGCCCGTCGGTGGGGCCCATGGCGACGGCTCTGATGATGTCGTTGCCGAGGTGCAGGGCGACTTCAAGAACCAGTTTTGTGTTCATCAGCGGGTTCTGGACTTCGAGGGCGTTGTGGATACTGGGTAGATGGCCGGGCGGAAACTTGACGTCAACGGCCGGACCCATGATCTGTATTACTTTTCCTTCACTCATGACTGGCTCCTGGCGGGTGCCGGCTCAGGCCTGCGACCCGGCGATAACTTCGGCGATTTCTCTGGTGATAAGGGCCTGACGACTGCGGTTCAGGTCGAGTTTGAGGTCATCGATAATCTCTTCGGCGCGATCGGTGGCCGAAGTCATTGCGGTCATGCGGGCGCTCTGCTCGGCGGCCGATGATTCGACGATGGCGCGATGCAGCAGATTGCGCAGATATCTCGGCATCAGCTGATCGAAGAGCAGGGCAGGGGACGGCAGAAAATCGAATGTGTGGGTGGCCTGATTCTCGGCGCGCGGGCCCATCGATCCGGTATCGACCGGCAGCAGGCGGCTTATTACCGGCTGTTTGCGGGTGGCTGAAATGAAAGAGGTATAAATTACGCTGATTTCGTCGACCTGGCCACTGACGAAAAGTTCGAACAGACTTGCCGAAATCGGAAACAGGTCGGTCTCGACCGACTTGATGCCGATATCGGGCCAGGCCGCGAACAGAGGTATGCCCTTCTGTTCGAAGAATCTGACCGGTTTGCGGCCGATGACCGCAAGCTTTCGCCCGGTTGCCGGGTGCTCGTTGATGGCCTGCATGGCGAAGCGGTGCAGCTCGTGGTTGAAGCCGCCGCACAGGCCGCGTTCGCCGCCGATGACGACGATGCAGGCGTTTTTTACCTCGCGTTCGCTGAGGCAGGGGTGTTTGAAACCGGGCAGCTCGCGCTTGACACTCTGCACAATGTGTTCGAGGCGGCTGATGTAAGCTTTGGTGAGGTTGATCGCTTCGATGGCGCGCCCGAGTCTGGCGGTCGACATCATTTTCATGGCGCCGGTAATCTGCTGGGTAGTGGCTACCCCGCGGATTTTTTCGCGTATGTCACGTAATGAAGCCATCAGTGTTCCTTCTTATGCTTTTTCGCTTCGATCGCCTTTTCGGCTTCGCGCTGGCGTTCTTCGGCCTCGCGGCGTTCCTTTTCGGCCTGGTAGCGCTCGGGGTGATACTGCAGCATGTAGACATTGTTGAGGAAAAACTCGATCAGCTCGGCGAA
>JAKPUX010000241.1 GCA_029554865.1 bacterium
ACCCGAGCAGCAGGGGCAGCATGGAGATCAGTCCGAACGCCAGCGTGCGCGAACTCTGAAAATATCCCGCCTTTTTACGCAGCATTTTTTTCATCCGCTCAACCTGCTGCTGCCCATCCTCTCCCCTGCTTCAGATGAAAGTAGCAAATTAGTCAACGTTTCCGCTTTATGCAAGGATTCCCGTCACCGGCCTCCCGGAAGCAAGGCCGTTCTCCACGGTCCAGGCGGACTGGTGGATCAGCGGACAGTGAATTTGCCCTGCACGCCCTCGGCGCTGTTGGGCCCGACCCAGAGATGAAATTCACCCGGTTCAACAACATATTCATTGCGGGCGTTAAAAAAACCGAGTTCGTCCGACCCGAGAGAAAAGTGGACAGTCCTGGCCTGGCCGGGTTCAAGATGGATGCGTTGAAAACCCTTCAGTTCCCTGACCGGGCGGGTGATGCTGCCGACCAGGTCGCGGATATAGAGCTGCACCACCTCGTCACCGGGCTTTTCGCCTGTGTTCCTGACCTCGACAGTGACCTTGAGCTGCCCGCCGGGGCCGATCTCCTTGCGGTCGAGCTGCAGGTTGGCATACTCGAAGCGGGTATAGCTGAGCCCGTAGCCAAAGGGAAACTGGGGTGTGGAGGCGATATCGAGATAGCGGCTGGTAAATTTCTGGTCGGTGGTGGGGCGGCCGGTATTCTTGAAATTGTAATAGAGCGGCAGCTGTCCGGCGCTGCGCGGCCAGCTCACCGGCAGGCGTCCTGATGGGCTGTAATCGCCAAAAAGGACATCCGCAATCGCCGCGCCGGCCTGAGTGCCGCCGTGCCAGGCCATGAGAATGGCCGGAATATTGTCCGCTGCCCAGGGAATCTCGAGAGGCCGCCCGGCCAGCAGAACAGCAACAATCGGTTTGTTCGTACCCTTCAAGGCCCTGAGCAGCTCCTCCTGCATGCCGGGCAGTCCGAATCGGGCCCTGCTGGCAGCCTCGCCGCTCATGGAGGCATCTTCACCGACGACAGCGATGACCACATCGGCCTTTTGGGCGGCAGCGACAGCCGAGGGTATACTCTCCCCCTTCGTGCCGGTGACATCGCAGCCGTGGGCCGTGAGGATGGCGGCGCCGTCTCCGAGAGCAGTACGGATGCCCTGCAGGATCGAGACCACTTGCGCAGGGTCCCCTTCACAGCGCCAGGTGCCGAGCAGATCCGCCCTGCTGTCGATAAGGGGCCCGATGACCGCCACAGTAATACCTTTCCTGGCCAACGGCAGAAGGTTGCCATCGTTTTTAAGCAGCACCATCGACTCACGCGCCATCAGTCGGGCGAGTTCGAGATGCGGCCGGGCCAGCATTACCTCTTTCTCAAGTTTGGGATCGGTATAGGGCTTTTCGAACAGGCCGAGCAGGTACTTGATGCGCAGGACGCGCCGCACCGCCTCATCGAGGGTGCCGAGCGGCAAAATCCCCTCCTCAATCAACCGCGAGAGGCTCTGGTTGAAGCAGCGGCTCTCCATGTCCATCTCGACACCGGCGGTCAGGCTTTTAAGGGCGGCCTCGGCGCAGTCGGCGGCGACGCCGTGCGGAATGAGTTCGCCGATTGAATTCCAGTCGCTGACCACAAACCCGTCAAAACCCCACTCCCCGCGCAGGATATGGTCGAGAGTGAAGGGATTGGCCGAGGCGGGCACGCCGTTGAGGTCGTTGAAGGCGCTCATGAGAGTGGCTGCGCCGGCCTTTACGCCCGCCCTGAAGGGGGGCAAATAGATATTGCGCAAGGTTTGTTCGGAGATTTCGGTGGTGTTGTAGTCCCGCCCGCCCTCGGCCGCTCCATAGCCGACGTAATGCTTGAGACAGGCGGCGACGCGGTCGGGAGCGGCCAGATTCCCGCCCTGGAAACCGCGCACGCGAGCGACTGCCATGCGGCTGCCGAGGAAGGGATCTTCGCCCGCTCCCTCGGCGATACGGCCCCAGCGTGCATCCCGGGCGATATCGACCATGGGCGCAAAGGTCCAGTGGATGCCTGCAGCCCGCGCCTCGCGGGCGGCTACGGCTGCCGCCTGTTCAGCCAGATCGGGGTCCCAACTGGCGGCTTCAGCGAGCGGGATAGGAAAGATGGTCTTGTAGCCGTGAATGACATCCAGTCCGAAAAGGATCGGGATGCCAAGCCGGGAGTTCTCGACGGCAAGCTTTTGCAGGGCATTAGTCTGCGCGGCGCCGCGGACGTTCAGGAAGGAACCGATCGCGCCAGTGCGGGCCATCTGCTGGAGTTCAGGACTGACACCATAGGTGTACTGCTGCAGCTGGCCAATCTTCTCCTCCAGAGTCATACGGCTGATCAGCTCATCCACCCGCCTGTCGATCTCCGTGCCGTAACCCGGGATCTGGGAATGGAGGACGAGGGGCGATACCAGCAGGATGATGGCAAGCACGAGTGCACAACGGCGCATCATGGGCTCTCCTCTCATTGAATGACAGGTTTGAAGATGACCGTCGCCAGCGGCGGCAGGACGAGATTGATCGAACAGGGACGGCCGTGGAAGGGCACCTCCTCGGCGTGGAGTCCGCCATAGTTGCCCTTGTTGGTTCCCCAATAATCGGCCGCATCGGAGTTGAAAACCTCCCGGTAAAATCCCCGCCAGGGTACGCCGATGCGGTAGGCTTCGCGGTAAACCGGCGTGAAGTTGCAGACGAAGATCAGGCTATCCTCGGGACGGTCGGTCTTGCGCATGAAGGTGATGATGCTGTTGTCCGAATCCTGAAAATCGATCCATTCGAAACCGGCGGGATCGAAATCGACTTCATGCAGGGCCGGCTCGCTCCGATAGAGACGGTTCAGATCGCGCACCATCGCTTGCAGCTTCTGATGCGGTTCGTACTGGAGCAGGTGCCAGTCGAGGCTGCGGCTCTCCGACCACTCCTGCCACTGGCCGAACTCGGAGCCCATAAAGAGGAGCTTTTTCCCGGGGTGGCCGTACATAAAAGAGAGCAGGGTGCGCAGGTTGGCGAAGCGCTGCCAGAAATCACCCGGCATCTTGTCGAGAAGGGAGCGCTTGCCATGGACCACCTCATCATGGCTGAGCACGAGGATAAAATTTTCGTGAAAAGCATAGAGAAGGGCGAAGGTAATCATGTTGTGGTGATACCTGCGGTGGATGGGATCCTTGGAAAAGTAGGTGAGAAAATCGTTCATCCAGCCCATATTCCACTTCATATTAAAGCCCAGACCACCGAGATAGGTGGGGCGGGAGACCCCCGGCCAGGCGGTGGACTCTTCCGCCACCGAGAGCACACCCGGATAGTAGGAGAAGATGATCTCGTTGAGCTTTTTGATAAAATCGATGGCCTCGAGGTTCTCGCGGCCGCCGAACTGGTTGGGGATCCACTCCCCCGCCTTGCGGGAGTAGTCGAGATAGAGCATCGAGGCGACCGCGTCGACACGAATGCCGTCGATATGGTATTTGTCGAACCAGAAGAGGGCGTTGGCGATGAGAAAGTTGCGCACCTCGCTGCGGCCCCAGTTGAAGATCAGGGTGCCCCAGTCCATGTGTTCACCCTTGCGCGGATCGGCGTGTTCGTAGAGGCGCGTGCCGTCGAAAAAGGCCAGTCCGTGGGCGTCGCGGGGGAAATGGGCCGGCACCCAGTCGACGATGATGCCGATCCCGTGCTGGTGGAGATAGTCGACCATGTACTGGAAATCAGCGGGAGGACCAAAGCGCGAGGTCGGGGCGTAATAGCCGCAGACCTGGTAGCCCCACGAGGCGTCGAGGGGATGTTCGGCGACGGGCAGCAGTTCGATATGGGTATAGCCCATCTCGGTGCAATAGTCGGCCAGCTGTTCGGCCAGTTCGCGATAGGTGAGGAAGCGGTACTCTTCCTCTTGTTTGCGACGCCAGGAGCCGAGGTGGACCTCATAGATGGAGACCGGCTTTTTCAGGATATCCTGCTGGCGGCGCTGATCGAGCCAATCCTGGTCCTGCCACTCGAACTGGTTCAGATCCGCGACCACCGAGGCCGTCTTGGGGCGCAGCTCGTGCTGGAAACCATAGGGATCGGCCTTGAGGTAGATATTGCCGTTCTGATCCTTGATTTCATATTTGTAGACCTCACCGATGCCGATGTCCGGGATAAAAAGCTCCCAGATGCCGGAGCTGCCGAGGACGCGCATCTGGTGTTTGCCGCCGTGCCACTGGTTGAAATTGCCGACGATGCTGACATTGCGGGCGTTGGGGGCCCAGACGGCGAAGTAGACTCCGTCCACGCCGTTAATGACAGTGGGATGCGCTCCCATCTTTTCATAAATCTTGTGGTGGTCCCCCATGCCGAAGAGGTAGAGGTCCATCTCCCCCATTTGCGGCAGAAAAAAGTAGGGATCGTGAACATAGCGTTCATGCCCGTTCTCGGCGATCACGTGCAGCTGATAGAGGCGCAGAGAGCTCCAATCCGGTAAAAAGACCTCGAAAAAATGGGGATTATGAATGTTCTGCATGGGATATTCGATCTTGGACTGGGGATCCCGCACAGATGCGGAGCGGGCATCCGGAAGCCAGGCCCGGACGACCCAGATCTGCTTGCCCTCGCGTTCGGCCTGGTGGGGGCCGAGGATGGTAAACGGATCATGGTGCAAATTGCGGGCGATGCGTTCGACCTCCGCCGCGCTTACGCTGCTCAACTGCTCCTTATCATTCATAGAGATTTTAGCCTCATGGTTAAATGTCGTTCGCCGCGATCCCGGCGGGTGATTGCAGAAGGCGTCGCCGGCCGCCCTCTATCAGTTGCGAAAAAAGACCGCTCCCAGGGTGATGACATAATCGACCCCGGTCTGCCGGGTGGTCACCTCCTTGATGGTGGTCTCGACCTTGCGGATGTTCTGGAGCTTGAAGCCGAAATCCAGATGAGCGCCGATGCCGAGATCGATGAGCAGGCCGGAGGAGAGGCTCCATCCCAGCTTGCTCTGACCGTTGCTGTTCTCGGTGTAGGGATAGCTGTAATAAGAGTAATAATCTTCGTAAGTGGTTACAGTATGGTAATAATAAAAGCCGCCCATGGCGGCGGCGTAGGGCGTGATCCTGCCGATCTGGTGACAGAGCTGCGGCCCCAGCGCAAGCTGGAAGGATTCATTGCGCCGCGTGACCAGCCAATATCCGTAAGAGCTCATTTCGCTGTTGCGGCGTTCGCCATAGGAGAGGTAGGCCAGATCACCGCGGAGGGAGAACCAGGGGTTTAAGCGGTAAAAGACCTTGGTGCCGATGCCTTCGCCGTCGCGGGAGAGGTTATCGAAGCCTTGCTGGGGAAGCGAAACCACGAGGTGGACGCCCAGACCCCAGTTTTCCTCCTGAGCATGGAGGGGAAAGGTGGCAGAGACCAGAATTATTCCAATCAGAATCACTTTTAAACGCATGGTTCGCTCCTGTTTCCGGCGCCGTTTTCCGCCTCTTGTGGTGGCTCTTTCACCATTGCAAAGTTCAGGTTTCAGCCAATTTACAAAATCGGCTCTAGTTATCCAAGCAATTTTACAGGCCGACGGGCCGCTTGATTTTAATAATCAGAATGGTTACATTTAAACATGCGGTCGGCACCGTGCCCGGTCAATATGCTGCGACGGGGTCCCTTGCTCCCCAAACCAGGCACCTTCACCCTCATTTCAGGATGAAAAATGACACCTGCACGCGTGATTCTCAAGCCCGGCAAGGAGCATATCATCAAACGCGGCCATCCCTGGCTGTTTTCGGGCGCCATCGCCCGCATCGAGGGCAAGCCGGCGAACGGGGGCGTCCTGCCGGTCTGCCGGGCGGACGGCCGGGTGGTGGCGCAGGCCGCCTACAATCATCTCAGCGATATCGCCCTGCGCATCCTCACACTCGATCCCGGCGTGCGAATCGATGGCGCTTTCTGGCGTGCGCGCATCCGCAGCGCAGCCGCCCTCCGCACCGCGCTGGTGCCGGAATCGACCACTGCCATGCGGCTGGTTAATGCCGAGGGGGATGGACTGCCCGGCCTGATCGTCGACCGCTATGGAGATCATCTGGTCATCTCCATCTCCACCCTGCTTATGGACCGGCAAAGGGAGGAGTTGTGCGAGATCCTGGCAACGGAGCTGGTGCCGGCGGGCATCTACGAGCGCAGTGAGGGCCGGGCCCGCCAGCGCGAAGGTCTTGACACCCGCTCGGGCATGCTCTGGGGCGATCCCCCGCCCGCTCGGCTGGAGGTCCTGGAGAACAATCTGCGCTTTCAGGTCGATCTGATCGAAGGGCAAAAGACGGGCTTTTTTCTCGACCAGCGCGGCAGCCGTGAGCTGATTGAGAAGCTGAGCCGGGGTACGCGGGTGCTCAACTGCTTCGCCTACAGCGGGGGATTTTCCCTGTACGCCGCCCGCGGGGGAGCCCGGTCGGTGACTTCGGTGGAACTCTCGGCGCATGCCTGCGGGCTCTGCCGCGCCAATCTGCTCCTCAACGGATACGATCCCGCCCTCCATCCGGTCGTCACCGCCGACGTTTTCGATTACCTGCCCACCCTGGAGGAGCGTTTCGACCTGATCATCCTCGATCCCCCCGCCTTTGCCAAATCGCAAAAGGATGTGGCCCGCGCCAGCCGAGGCTACAAAGAGATCAACCTGCAGGGAATCCGCCATCTGGAGCGTGGCGGGCTGCTGGCGACCTTTTCCTGCTCCAATCACATCGATCATGATTTGTTCAAAAAGATCGTCCTCGCCGCGGCAGCTGATGCGGGCGTCGTCGTTCAGCTCCTGCGCGAGCTGGAACCGGGCGTGGACCATCCGGTACTCCTCGCTCATGAGGAGGGACGCTACCTCAAGGGTCTGCTGCTCCGTGTCATGTAGGCCCGGCGCCTGCCTCCCTTTTCTTCCGGACTCATCACCGCAAAGGATAATAGATGACTCCCCTTGCCTGGTCCACCCTGGTGATCGGCCTGATCCTGGGATTTCTGCTCTCGCTGCTCATCAGGGGCTTTCGCTACCGGAGCGCCCGGGAGCTGGCGGAAGAGATCTATCGCGCCAATGAAGTTCAGAACGCCCAGCGCTTCCAGGGGATGTACGATCAGATGAAGAGCGCTTTCGGGAGCCTCTCCCTGGAGGCCCTGTCACGCTCGACCAACGAGTTCATCAAGCTCGCCCAGGCGCGGCTTTCCAGCGAGCGGGAATATACCAGCCAGACCCTGGAGGAGAAGAAGCAGCTCATTGATCATCAGCTCGAGCGCATGAACGGGGAGCTTGAACAACTCGGAGAGCTCATGCAAAGCCTCGAGCGCGACCGGGCGGAAAAATTCGGCGAGCTGGCCCAGCAGCTCCAGGCCTCGGGGGCCCAGACCGCGGCCCTGCTCCAGGCCACCTCCACCCTGCGCGAAGCCCTGGTCAACAGCAAGACGCGCGGCCAGTGGGGCGAGCGCATGGCTGAGGATGTGCTGCGCATGGCCGGCTTTATCGAAAACGTCAACTACATCAAGCAAAAAACCGTCAGCTCGGGACGAAGCCGCCCCGATTTTACCTTTTTCCTCCCTCGCAATCTCCAGCTGCACATGGATGTCAAATTCCCCCTCGATAATTATATCAAATATCTCGATGCCGCCACCGAGATTGAAAAGGAACGCTTCAGGATCGACTTTCTCAGGGATGTCAAGCTGCGCATCCGGGAGATCACCACTCGCGATTATATCAGCAGCGACGACAATACGGTCGATTATGTTCTGTTGTTTATCCCCAATGAGCAGATTTACGCCTTTGTGCAGGAGAACGACCACACCCTCTTCGATGACAGCCTCCGCCAGCACGTCATCGTCTGCTCGCCGATGACCCTCTTCGCCGTGCTGGCCGTTGTGCGCCAGTCCATCGATAACTTTGCCCTCGAACGCACCTCACTGGAGATCATGCGCTTGCTCGGCTCTTTCCGCAAGCAGTGGGATGAATTCATCAAAAAGATGGAAAGTCTGGGCAAGAGCCTCTCCGCCGCCCAGAACGACTATGAAGCCCTGGTGACGACGCGGCGGCGCATGCTCGAAATGCCGCTGCAGAAAATCGAACTCCTGCGCGGGAGTAAGGAAACGCCCCCGGCCGGCGCGATTGGAGATGCGGCGAAAAACGGGGGCGTAGAAGAGGATCAGGAGGGGCAATCAGGCGTGGCATCTACCGCGTCAGAAACCTGAAGGCAGTCCGGGATGTCCAGATTTCACCCGGGTTGATCACGGTCGTCGGAAAATCGGGATGGTTGGGTGAATCGGGAAAGTGCTGGGTTTCAAGACAAAAGCCGGTGCGGTAACCGTACACCTTGCCCTCCTTGCCGGTCAGGGTGCCGTCGAGAAAATTACCTGTATACAGCTGCATGCCGGGTTCGGTGGTCCAGACCTCGAGAAGCCTGCCGGTGCGGGATTCAAAGGCCGCAGCCGCCTTCCTCAGCTCACCCATCTTTCCATTGAGCACATAGTTATGGTCATATCCGCCGGCGCGGATGAGCTGTTCATCCCGCACGCCGATACGTGCGCCGATGGTTTGATGAGAACGGAAATCGAAGGGGGTATTTTCGACCGGGGCCAGTTCGCCGGTCGGGATCAGCCCCTCATCGATCGGGGTGTAGCGGTCGGCATCGATGAAGAGCTCGTGATCGAGGATATCCCCCTCCCCTGCCAGATTAAAATAGGAATGGTTGGTCAGATTGATGACGCTCTTTTTATCGGTGGAAGCGCTGTAATCGATCACCAGCCTGTCGTCATCGGTGAGGGTATAGCTCACCTTGACGGAGAGATTGCCAGGGTAGCCCTCCTCCATATCCCGGCTCAGGTAGGTGAGAGTGAGGCTGGCCACATCTGCTTGCACATTCTCGGCCTGCCAGAGCACCTTGTCAAATCCCCTGATGCCGCCGTGGAGATGGTTGGGTCCATTATTGCAGGCCAGGGTGCAGCTTTTGCCATCGAGAGTGAAGCGCCCGCCGGCAATGCGGTTGCCATATCGTCCGATGATGGCGCCGAAAAAGGGCACCTTGTCGGTATAGTCCGCAAGTGCATCGAAACCGAGGACGACATCGCCCATGCGGCCCTCGCGATCGGGTACGATGATGGAGGTGATGATTCCGCCGAAGGGGGTGATTTTAACCATGGTCCCCCTGGCGTTGGCCAGGGTGTAGAGCATCACCTCCTCGCCGGAGGGGTTCCTGCCGAATGGCGCACAGCTGCATCCCATTGTTTCACCTCGCTTTAAAGTCAAAAACCACTTCTGTCAAATAGTAAATTCCCATCAGACCGTTCAACTGCCCGGCTGGCGCAGCACCAGCGCCCAGTCCAGTCCGGCTTCGCCCGGAGGGGGGCCGACCTGCACTCTGCCGCCCCCCCGGATGTCAGTGGATTCGCCTACATATTCCCCGGTGCGCGGGTCGAACCACTGCAGTTCCAGGAGACGGTCCGCTTCCTTCAGATCAAGCTGGACCATGCCACCTTTCGGCAGATAGAGAGCGTAGACCTCACCCGGTTTGCAGAGGCACCAGGCATTCCTGGAGACGACCAGATCATCCCGGCTCTCCATCTCCGCGACGGGCAGGCGCCGGAAAAAGGCGAGAGCGCTGCTGCCCAGGCTCCAGAGATACTCGTCCTGGCGCCAATCGCGCATGGTGAGATCACTGCGGCCGTCGGCTGTGATGCGGGCCAGTTCAACCCCCGCTCCGCCGGCCATAAGACCGCCCCAGAGGGCGTTCATGCGCAGTTCCTCGATCTCCATCGCAGCGGCCGGGCCGGCTGTGGAGACAGAGCGGGTGAACGGCGCCAGCGCGGTCACTGTCCAGATCAGGCCGCGTTTTTCCACCAGGCCATGATAATGAAGCAAATGTTCATGGGTGTTCCGGACGGGAAGACGCAGCAGTGCCGCTGTGTACTTGGAGCCGGTTGTCAGCAGCTCGCTGAATTCGCCGCTGTTCTGGAAAAGAAGGGGATGGAGATAGGGATCGTGTTCGTAAAAGTACTGGGCCATATCCAGCCGCTGGTCCGGGGTCTGCGGACTGGCAGGTGAGGTGGTAGAGAGGGCCGAGCCGCCGCCGCTCTCGCCCAGGTCCCAGATCAATGCAGGATAATGGCTGAAACGGGCGATGAGCATGCGGTAGTAAAGCTGCCGCTCCCGGTCGAGGCTGCCGCCGTCGAGGAGGGATTGATTGACCCCCTCCTGGGTGCGGAGCTGGACGAGCACCCCCATACGGTTGGCATGTTCGAGCACGATTTCCCACTGATCGAGCCGGGAGACATCATAACGCAGCCTCTCATTGTAGCGGGTGAAAGGAAAGACGTTCTGGTCCCTTCCTTCGATGTTCATGGTCAGAAGGGAGATGCCGTT
>JAKPUX010000245.1 GCA_029554865.1 bacterium
ACTCCTCAGCTTCCTCCCCCGCGTTTCATGATACGAAACTATGGTCAGAATATCAAGGGAAAAAGCTCTGCGGCGTGCTCAGCCCTTGACACTGCCGAGGGTAAGGCCGGAGATGAGCCAGCGGCTCAGGAAGAGGAAAAGCAGGACCACGGGGAGGCTCACCATCACCGCGCCGGCGGAGTAGAGGCCCCAGGCCACCTCCATATTGGACTGGAACATCTTCAAGCCGAGCGGCAGGGTGAACATGGTCTTGTCCTGGATGATGACCGCGGCGACCAGATATTCGCTCCAGGCGGTCATGAAGGTGAAGAGGGCGTTGATGACCAGGGCGGGCGCAGCCAGGGGCATGACGATGCGCCAAAAAACCTCGAAGGGGGTGCAGCCGTCAATGCTCGCCGCCTCTTCCAGGCTGAAGGGAATGGTGTCGTAAAAGCCCTTCATCTGCCAGATCGTGAAAGGCAGCGCCGTGGCGGAGTAGGCGATGATGAGGCCGAGATAGTTGTCGTAGGCCTTGAGCTTGATGAGCAGGATGAAGAGGGGCAGCAGCAGCATGGTGACGGGAAACATCTGTGTGGTAATAATGCCGATCATGGCGGTGTCGCGGCCGCGGAACTTGTAGCGCGAAAAGGCATAGCCGGCAAAGGCGGCCAGAAGCGAGCCCACCAGGGTGACGATGCCGGAGACGATCACGCTGTTGCCCAGCCAGCGCAGGAAGGGCTCGGCGGTGAAGAGACGGACATAGGAGTGCAGGGTGGCGTCCTCGGGGATGATCGCCAGGGATTTGCTCAACAGCCGGTCGCCGGGCCGCAGGGATATCGACACCACCTGGAGCACCGGCCAGATGGCGAAGAGGGTGAAAAGGATCAACACGGCGTAGGCGGCTATTTTACCTGTCGTCGAGAGGTCTCGCGGTTTCCGCATCATGTATCCTTAAATATATTTCGTATTACAATCAATCTCGCGCCGAGACGCAGAGAACGTAGAGAAAACAATACTCTCACCAAGCCACCAAGCCACAAAGAAATAAATTCTTATGCTCTTCTTTGTGCCTCCGTGCCTCCGTGAGAGATGGCTTTTGCTTGTTTCTTTCTCTCATTTAGCCAGAGAACTAGTACACCGCCTCGGTGGCGCGGGTCTTTTTGATGAAATTCCAGCTGAAGAGAAGCAGAATCCCGAAGAGCACCATCGAAAAGGCGGCAGCATAACCCATACGGAAATAGGTAAAGGCGCTCTTGTAGATCCAGGAGACCAGGATATGGGTCTTGTCCGAGGGCTCGCCGCCGTTGGAGACCAGCCAGACCACATTGAAATTGTTGAAGGTCCAGATCACCCCCAGGGTGATGGCCGGCACCATCACCGGCCGGAGCAGGGGGATGGTGATGTGGTGAAGCTTGTGCCACCAGGAGGAGCCGTCGATTTCGGCTGCCTCATAGAGTTCGTCGGGGATGCTCTGCAGGCCGCCGAGGGCGATGATCATCATGAAGGGAAAGCCGAGCCAGATATTGGTGATCAGGCAGGCGGCGAAGGCCCCCCATTCGGTGGTCAGCCAGGGGATGGTCAGGCCCAGGGCGCGGTCAAGGAGGAGATTGACCGCACCGTACTCGGAGTTGAACATGCCGCGCCAGGTGAGTGCAGTGATGTACTGCGGCACCGCCCAGGGCAGAATGAGCAGGGTGCGGAAGATCGATTTACCCTTGATGTCCTTGTTGAGGAGCAGGGCGAGCCCGACCCCGATGCCGACATGGAAGACGACGTTGAGCACCGTCCACAGCACGGTCTTGAAAAAGAAATACCAGAAGGAGGAGCCGCTCACCACCTGGAGATAGTTGCCCAGTCCGGTGATGTGCCAGTCGCGAAAATGGCTCAGATTCATGTTCGAAAAGGAGATGACGACGTTGTAGATGAAGGGATAGACGATCATCAACCCCATGAGGAAAAAGGCCGGCATGGTGTAAAAATAAGCCAGCCGGTTCACCTTGACTTGCCCGGCGCTCTCCGCCATATTACTCCCGATTCTCCTTGATCAGTTTCAAAGCCAAAGCCTGCATATCCCTGGCCGCCTGCTCCGGCGTGACCCGGCCGGTGAAGATCCCCTGGTAGCTCGGCCGCATTGCATCCCAGATCCAGCGCATCTCCGTGACCGGGGGCATAATCCGCCCGGCCAGCAGCTGGTCGAGCGAGGCGCTGACCAGGGGATTGGCGGTGACCTCCGGGGCCTGAAAGGCTTCGACGCGCGAGGGAATGGCCCCCGAAACCTCTGCAAAGCGGAGCTGCAGGGGCGCCGAGGTGAGCCAGGCGAGCAGTTCGCGTGCGATTTCCAGCTTTTTCCCCCGCAGGTTGACATTGATGGAGTAGCCGAGGGGAGAAACCGCCGGCGTCGGCCACAGCCCGGTCTCGTCGATTTTGGGGATGCGGGCGATGCCGATATCAATGCCGTTCTCGATATAGGTGGCCCAGGACCAGCTGCCGTTGATGATCATCGCCGCATAACCGTCCTTGAAAAGGGCGTTGGCGATCTCATAGTCGCACTCCAGGGGGATGATCTTGTGCACCCGGGCCAGCTCCCAGATCAGCTTTCCGGCCTTGACCACCGCCGGCTGATCGAGGGTGGGCTGGAATTTCTCGTCCATCACCCAGCCCCCGTAACCGCCGATGAAGGGGACTGCGAAAAAGGGCTCGGTATAGTTCCAGACCAGGGGATAATAGTTCTGCTGCCCTTTATGCGCGGCCATGTAACGCTTGCCAAAGTCGATCAGTTCGTTCATGGTCTGCGGCGGCCTGGGGACCAGCTTTTTATTGTAGACCAGGCAGAGGTGGTTGCCGATGCGGTCGGCGATCTGCCAGAGATGGCCGTTCATCCAGGTGTTGGCCGGCAGGGGTGTGGTGAGAAAACTGTCGAGAAAGGCCTTTGAATAAACCTCCTCCAGCGGCTTGATCACCCCGAGTTCCACCAGGGGGCCGATATTGTCGTTGGCTCCCCAGAAGAGGGCCGGACCGCTGCCGCCCAGGGCGGAGATGATGAAATTGGTGCGGGCGGTCTCCGGGGCGTAAAAGAGCTCGTCAAACACATATTCCGGATGACGGAGAGCGAACTCGGCCAGGGCCTGGCGCAGGATATCGCTCTCGATCGGACGCATGGAGTGCCAGACCAGGATGCGGTTTTCGCGGTCGGGTGCGCAGCCGGCAAGCAGCCCCAACACCATCAGGAGCAGCAGGGCGGCCACAGCCAGCCGCCCTCTCTTGTGTGCATTCGGACTCATTTCTCATCCACTTTCACTTCGGTGGAGAGATGACGGAACCAGGTAAAATAGAGCCCCACTGAAAGGCCCACCAGCGCCGCCAGCAGCCAGGCGAAATTGTCCCAACGCTGCATGACGATCATCATCATGGTGAGAAAAAGGACGATCTGCCAGGGCACGGCGAAAAAGGTGGCGATAATGTCGCGCCGGTTCTCGGTATTGACCTTGGCCAGCACCTGCGCGGGCAGGATGCTGCGGATGGGGCCCCAGAAACCGAACGGCCGCGTCTTTTTGTAGAAATTCTCCAGATACCGCTTCTCCGTCGGCCTGGTCAGATAGGTGCCGAGGATGACGCCGACCAGGGAGATGCCGGCGGCAAAAATGAAAGAGAAATATTCCGGCCAGCCCGGGAAAAACAGCTTCTGGATGACGGCGGCAACCATGCCGGCGACGATACCCCAGGCGAAGCCGTAGCCGTTCATGCGCCACCAGTACCAGCGCGCCAGCATCGGGATGAGCATGCCCGCGCCGATGCTCATGGTGATCC
>JAKPUX010000252.1 GCA_029554865.1 bacterium
GTCGGCAGCCTCGACATGCACGGGGTGCGCGATGCGGCGAGCCGCTATGACGTCAAGGGATATGTCGATTCGGTGGCCGGACCGCTGCTCGAGCTGCTCGAGGAGGAGCAGCCGAAGCGCATCGCCATCAACTATTCGGCCAACGACGTCATGGCCGACGGGCTTTCGCACGGCCTCTATCTCATCCTCGTCGACTATCTTAAAGGCAGCCCCTGGGGGGAGCGGCTCGAGTCGAGCGAGGCCCTGGTGGCGGCCCTGCGCGGACGCAAATCCCCGGCCGAGCTGAGCCGGATCAAATCGGCTATCCGCGAGACCCTCGACATCTATGACCAGGTCACCGCCCACGTCCGCGCCGGCATGACTGAACGGGAGGTGGCCGCCTTCATCACCGATTTAATGGAGGCCCGCGGCCTTACCCCGGCCTGGTCGGCGGACCACTGTCCCTCGGTCTTTACCGGTCCGGACACCGCCGGGGCCCACGCCGGGCCGACCGGGCGGCGCATCGAGCCCGGCCACATCATGAACACCGATTTCGGGGTGCGCTACGAGGGCTATGTCTCTGACCTGCAGCGCACCTGGTATTTCCTGCGCCCGGGCGAGAGCGAGGCCCCGGCCGAGGTCAAACGCGGTTTCGCGACTATCCATGGAGCGATCCAGGCGGCTGCTGCGGCCCTCAAGCCCGGAGTGGAGGGATGGACCATCGACAAGGTGGCGCGGCAGTACATCATCGACGCGGGGTATGACGAGTTTCCCCATGCCCTCGGCCATCAGGTCGGCCGCAGCGCCCACGACGGGGCCGGGCTGCTTTGCCCGGTCTGGGACCGCTACAAGAACCTCCCCTTTCTCAAGGTTGAGATCGGACAGGTCTACACCCTGGAGCCGCGCCTGACCGTGCCCGGCCACGGCGTGGTGACCATCGAGGAGATGGTGGTGGTGACCGAAACCGGCTGCGAATTTCTCTCGGAGCCGCAGCGCGACCTGCTGGTGGTCTGAAACCCTCGGCAGCAGTGGGCTCGCTCCACCCGCAGAATTGTGATGCCATTCTCCGACTTGCCCCGGCGCGCCACCCGGCCCGCCGGGGTTTTTATTTGACCCGCGGCGGCGAAAATATTCTGCAAATGCGGCGCAAAGCACCTATTATTATTAAAGTAAATCCATCGCCAAGCATCCCGGAAAGTTCAACTGGAGGTACCGGCATCATGAAGCGCCGCGCTTTTTCCCTCTTTTGCGCCCTATTCGCATTACTCACCCTGACCGCAGCCGGAGCCCAGGAGCTCCCGCCCTCTACCGCGGCGGACACCACTGCCGTGCCCCGCACCGATCTCGCCTTGCAGAAGAGCGAGGCGGCGGTGACCTCGACCGTGGTCGCCTGGCAGGGCTTTCTCACCGACAACAACGGCAATCCCGTCACCGGCATCCTGCCGGCGCGGCTGAGCATCTGGTCGGAGGCGGGGAGCGGGACCAAGCTGTGGCAGGAGGAGCACAACCTCGACGTCTATCAGGGTTATTTCACCGCCGAGCTGGGGCGCACGATCGAACTCCCGCGCACCGTCTTCGAGGGCAGTCCGCGCTGGATCCAGCTCGAGGTCAACGGCGAGACCCTGACCCCGCGCAAGGAGCTGCTCAATGTGCCCTTCAGCCTCTATGCCGCCAACGCCGGGGCCCTCGGCCAGGTGGCCGCCGATCAGTTCTACACCCGCAGCCAGGCCAACAGCTCCGCCAATAACGAGATCGACGCCGCCAAACTGGGCGGCAAAAAGGCGGTGGATTTCTACGACCGCTTCCAGCTCGATGCCGGCTATGTGGCGCGCGGCAGCACCAACAGTGTCACCGGCGAGATGGTTGTGGACGGATCGATCCAGCGCTCAGATATCGGCTTCAACCTCGGTGCAGGCACCATCACCGCCGTCACCCCAGGCAACGGCCTCAGCGGCGGGGGCAGCGCCGGCGCCGTCTCCCTCGCCCTCAACACCGAGTACGCCACCGGCCAGGCCTACGACACCCGTTTCGTCCGCCGCGAGGAGAGTGCTGTGGTGAGTTCGGGCATGCTGCGCGACGGCAGCGTCACTTCGGCCAAGATCGCCGACAACTCCATCCAGCCCGCCGACCTTGGCTTTGCCCTCGGCACCATCACCTCGGTCGTGGCCGGCAACGGCCTCACCGGCGGCGGGGTCACCGGTCCGGTCACCCTCTCCCTCAACAGCAATTACCAGAACGGCAGCGCCTACGACGCCCGCTTCGTGCGCAAGGGCGAGGAGACCAGCATCACCAGCGCGATGATCAAGGACGGCGAGGTCTCGGGCGCCGACATCAAGAATTTTTCGATCACCCAGGAGGACATCGGCTTCAATCTGGGCGACATCACCTCGGTGCAGACCATGAACGGCCTCATGGGCGGCGGCATCACCGGCGACCTCACCCTGCAGCTCGAGGCGGCCTATCGCGACGGCTCTGCCTACGACAGCCGCTTCATCCAGCGGGGCCAGGTGGGCGGCATCACCGGTCCCATGATCCTTGACGGCACCATCGAGCCGCGCGACCTCGCTTTCTCCGCCGGCGACATCACCAGCGTCACCGGCGCGAGCGGAGTCACCACCACCTCCTCCGGGCAGAGCGGGGACGTCGTCATCCGCCTCGAGGAGGGCTATCTCTCCGGGGCCGCCTACGACACCCGTTTTATCAGCAAGAATCTCGCCGGCGGCGTGACCAGCTACAATATCGAGGATATGGGGGTCCAGTCCACCGACCTCGCCGACAACATCATCCAGCAGCGCCATTTCGGCAACACCTTCAGCATGAGCAAGAATTATATCGGGGGGGCGGTTTTTAATGTCGCCAACCTCGCGGGATCCAACAGCTGGGGCATTCAGGGGAGCGGACTGACCGGGGGGGTGCGCGGCTCCAGCTCTACCGGCATCGGTGTGCTCGGCTCCGGGGCTCTCTATGGCGTCCACGCCCGCCTCGAGGGCACGACCTCGATCAACAGCTTCGCCCTTTTCGTCGAGGGCCAGGCGCGCTGCACCACCGGCGGTTGGGCCGATCTGGCCGAAAAGATCAACGGCTCCGAGGAACTGGAGGCTGGCGACGTGGTCGTCATCGATCCCGGCTCCCGCTATGCGGTGCGGCGCTGCCGTGAGGCCGGAGATACCCGCGTGGCGGGGATCATCTCGACCAATCCGACCATCCTGGTCGGCACCCTGGTGAGCGGCGGCGGCTATCCCCTCGCCCTCAGCGGCATCGTGCCCTGCAAGGTGACCGCCGCCAACGGAGCTATTCAGCCCGGCGACCTGCTCACCACCTCGGAGGTGGCCGGCCATGCCATGAAGGCCGTCGAGATCAGGCCGGGGACGATCGTGGGCAAGGCCCTCGAGGGGCTCGAGAGCGGCACCGGCCTCATCCAGGTTCTGGCGACCCTGCACTAGAAGGCCCTGAGGAGAACTATGAGATACCTTAAACTGCTCACCCTGGCGCTGCTGCCGCCCCTGCTTCTGCAGGCCCAGTCCTGGAGCCTCAAGCGCACCGCCTTTGTCACCGCCGGGGGCAGGGTCGCCTCCGGCCGCTACACCGCGGTTGCGGCGGCGGGCATTCCCACCCTGAGCGGCATGGAGAGCGCCAGCTTCAGTGTCGGTCCGGTCACCGCTGTGGAACTGGCGGAGGGGCAGCGGCCTGAAGAGTTTGCCCTGCTGCAGAATTATCCCAATCCCTTCAACCAGAGCACCACCCTGAGCTGGCAGCTGCCCCAGGCCGGGGAGGTGCGCATCGCCCTCTACACCCTGCGCGGGGAGGAGGCGGCGCTGCTCTACGCCGGCCGTCAGCAGGCGGGGATCTACCGCCTCGCCTGGGCCGGGCAGGATGGCCGCGGGCGTCCCCTGCCGAGCGGGGTCTATTTCCTCCGCTTCACCGCCGGCGCCCATCAGCAGGTGAAGAAACTCACCCTGGTGCGCTAGGAGGCCGGCAGGCATGATCGTCGAGACCTTTGTCACCGGCCCCCTCGAGGAAAACTGCTACCTGGTGCGCTCTTCTCAAGGAGAAGAGGCCGCCCTCATCGATCCCGGCGACGACGGGGAGGAACTCCTGGCGGAGCTGACGGCGCGGGGGGTGCGTCTTACCCGCATCCTGCTGACCCACGCCCATTTCGACCATGTTGGCGCGGTCGCGCTGCTGCAGCAGGCGAGCGGGGCGCAGGTGCTGCTCCATGAGGGGGAGAAGAGCATCCTCGCCGGGCTGCCCCTGCAGAGCGCCCTCTTTGGCCTCTCCGCGCCCGAACCCTTTCAGGTCTCCACCTGGCTGAAGGGCGGGGAGAAAATCGCTATCGGCAGCCTCGAGCTGCAGGTCCTTGCCACCCCCGGCCACTCGGCCGGCGGGATTTCGTTTTACGGCCACGGCCATCTTTTCCCCGGGGATGTCCTCTTCCGCAGTTCCATCGGCCGCTCCGATCTGCCGGGCGGTGATGGTGCTCTGCTGCTGCACTCCATCCGCACCAGACTCTTCTCCCTGCCGGACGAGACCATCGTCCATCCCGGGCACGGCGAGGAGACCACCATTGGTTATGAAAAGCGGTACAATCCCTTTCTGGGCTAGCGGCCAAGGCCGGGTGGGAACGAGGGGGGGACTGCGCTAGCGGCCGGGGCCGGGTGGGCGCGAGGGGGGGACTGCGCGGATGCCGGGGCGCCGGAGAGGGTGGCGAGAATCTCCTTGCAAGTTAGCCTAAAAATGGTTAAAATGAGGCGCGAAAATGGGCGCTGCGGACGGTGTTCCACGCCCCAGCGCGGGTCATAACCCAGGAGGTTTAAGTATGGCGGAACCCATCGGACTCGAGCGTGCCAAAATCGTAGTTCGTGAAGATGAGTGCAAAGGCTGCGGCCTCTGCATAGAAGCCTGCCCGGAACAAGTTCTGTTCGTCCACAAACATCTCAATCGTCTCGGTTACCACCCCACCGGCTACAAGGGTGAGGGCTGCACCGGCTGCGGCATCTGTTTCTACCAGTGCCCCGAGCCCGGCGCCATCACCGTCTACAAGAAGGGCTATGTCGGAGAGGAGGTGGTCTGAGATGGCGAAACAGCTGATCAAGGGGAATGAAGCCGTCGTCAAGGGGGCCATCCTGGCCGGCTGCCGGTTTTATTTCGGATATCCGATCACCCCTGCCTCCGAGGTGGCCGAAGCGGCTGCCTACTATCTGCCCAAGGTCGGGGGGACCTTCATCCAGGCTGAAAGCGAAGTGGCGGCGATCAACATGGTTTACGGTGCTGCCTCGGCCGATGTGCGCGCCATGACCGCCTCCTCCTCGCCCGGCATCAGCCTGAAGATGGAGGGGCTCTCCTACTGCGCGGGCGCCGAGCTGCCCTTTGTGCTGGTCGATATCATGCGCGCCGGCCCCGGACTGGGCAACATCGCCCCGGAACAGGGGGATTACAACCAGATCATCAAGGGCGGTGGCCATGGCAATTATAAAGTGGTCTGCCTGGCGCCCAACAGCGCCCAGGAGATGTGCGATCTCACCATACTCGCCTTCGACCTGGCCGACAAGTACCGCATCCCGGCCGTCCTCCTCGCCGACGGCTTTATCGGACAGATGGAGGAGCCGGTGGAGTTTCCGCCCGCGCGCACCTCGCTGCCGGACAAGCCCTGGGCTATCCACAGCGATGCGGACGACGAAAAGCGTCTCATCACCTCCATCAACCTCGAACCCGAACTGCTCGAAAAGCACAACCTCCACCTGCAGGAAAAGTACGCCGAGATCACCCGCAACGAGATCCGCTTCGAGGATTATCAGACCGCGGATGCCGAGCTGGTCATCATCGCCTATGGCGTGGTCTCCCGCATCGTTCAGACTACTATCGATGATATGCGCGCCGCAGGCCGGAAGGTGGGCATGATGCGTCCCATCTCGCTCTGGCCCTTCCCGAGCGCCCACATCGTCGAACTGGGCGATCAGGTCAAACAATTCCTGGTGGTTGAACTCTCCGATGGACAGATGGTGGATGACGTGCGCCTGGCCCTCAACGGCAAGCGGCCGGTGCACCTCCACAACCGGATGGGGGGGATGGTCCCCTCGCCGGAAGAGGTCCAGGAGCGGGCCCTGAAAATTCTGGAGGGTTGAGCGATGGCTGAAAAAGTTCTGGCAAAAGCGGAGAGTTTTTTCGATATCTACGACCGCAATCCCAGCCCGAGCAAGGATGTGACCCATTACTGCCCGGGCTGTGGTCACGGTGTGCTGCACAAGCTGATCGCCGAGGCGATCGATGATTTCGGCATTCGCGAACGTACCGTCCTCTTCAGTCCGGTGGGCTGCAGCGTCTTCGCCTATTACTATTTCCGCACCGGCAATATCCAGTGCGCCCACGGCCGCGCGCCCGCGGCGGCGACCGGCTTCAAGCGCACCCATCCCGAGAGCATCGTCATCAGCTATCAGGGTGACGGCGATCTGGCAGCCATCGGCACGGCCGAGATCATCCAGGCGGCCAACCGCGGCGAGAATTTCACGGTCTTTTTCGTCAACAACGCCATTTACGGCATGACCGGCGGGCAGCTCGCCCCGACCACCCTGGTCGGGCAAAAGACCACCACTTCGCCCTACGGCCGCAATCCGGCCAATGAGGGCTATCCGATCAAGGTGGCCGAGATGATCTCCACCCTCGACGCCCCGGTCTATGTCGAGCGGGTGGCGATCACCGACGCCAAGAATACGGCCCGGGTGCGCCGCGCTGTGCGCAAGGGGCTGCAGAACCAGATCGACAACAAGGGTTTTTCCCTGATCGAGGTGCTCTCGGTCTGCCCCTCGAACTGGAAGATGGACCCGATCCAGTCCAAGCAGTGGCTGAGCGACAACATGATCCAGCAGTTCCCGCTCGGGATCTTCCGCGACCGCACCGGGGAGGTCCCGGCGGCGGAGAACAAGCGCCACATCTTTCATGTGGACGGCCTGCGCGAGGCCCTCGAGCTTCCCGTCGAGACGGAGAGTACGATCAAGGTGGCCGCGCCGGCCCCCGAGTTTCAGGATCCCCGCATCAAGCTGGCGGGATTCGGCGGCCAGGGCGTGCTCATGCTCGGACTCATGCTGGCCGAAGCGGGCATGCACGCCGGCTACCACGTCTCCTGGATCCCCAGCTACGGCCCGGAGATGCGCGGCGGCACCGCCAACTGCCATGTCAACCTTTCCCACCGGCGCATCGGTTCGCCGACGGTGTCGCGGCCGACCCTGCTGGTGGCGATGAATCTGCCCTCGCTCGAGCGTTTCGAGAACGAGGTGGTGCCGGGCGGGCTGATCATCTACGACACCGCCATGGTCACCCGGGCGCCCAAACGCACCGACGTCAAGGCGCTGGGCATTCCGGCTTCGACCATCGCGGACGAACTCGGCAACACCCGCGGCGCCAATATGGTCATCCTGGGGGCCTATATTGGCTATACCTCGATTCTGCCCAAGGAGGCCATTTTCGCCGCCATGCCCTCGCTGATCAAACGGAAGAACCTCATTCCGCTCAACGAGCAGGCGGTCGAAAAGGGGATGGAATTTGTGCGCAACCTGCGGGGTTAGGACAAGGGCGTGACCATTTCGCAGTCCAATCCCGGCCATCCGTCCCTCAAACAGCGCATATTCAGCGATTTGCTGCCGTTCGTGGCCAAACCCGGCCGCTACATCGGCAATGAATTCAACATGATCCGCAAGGACCCGGCGGCGGCGGAGGTCCGCGTCGCCCTGGTCTTTCCGGATGTTTACGAGGTCGGCATGTCCTACCTGGGCTATCCGATCCTCTACCACATTCTCAATCAGCAGCCCCACATCTATGCCGAGCGCGTCTTTGCGCCCTGGCTGGACATGGCTGCACAGATGCGGGAAAAGGGAGTGGAGCTTTTTTCACTCGAGACCTTTTCACCGCTGCGGGATTTTGATCTCATCGGTTTTACGCTCCAGTATGAGCTCAATTATACAACGATCCTCGATCTCATCGATCTGGCCGGCCTGCCCCTGCTGGCAGCCGACCGGCAGGAGGGGCCCCTCATCGTGGGCGGCGGCCCCTCGGTTTTCAATCCCGAACCCGTCGCCGAGTTTTTCGACCTCCTGGTCATCGGCGATGGCGAGGAGGTCCTGCTCGAGCTCACGGCAGCCGTGGCCAGGGCCCGGCGCGAGGGTCAATCACGGGGGGCACTCCTGCGCGCCTGCGCGCAGATTCCCGGGGTATACATTCCGCAGCTCTACCATCCGCACCTGAACAATGCCGGCGCTTTTGCCGGACTGGAAACCCTGCAGACGGAGGCGCCGGCGCGCATCCGCAGCCGCATCGTCTCCGGACTCGATCGCAGCCACTATTCACACCGGCCGCTGGTGCCGGTCATCGCCACCACCCATGATCGCGTCTCCCTGGAGATCGCCCGCGGCTGTTCGCGCGGCTGCCGCTTTTGCAACGCCGGCATGATCTACCGCCCGGTCCGGCAGCGCAGTGTCGACGATCTGGTCGAGCAGGCGGTCGAGAGCATCCGCAATACCGGCTATGATGAGGTTTCACTGGTTTCGCTCTCGACCTCGGATTATGAGGAGCTGGGGCCGCTCATGGAGAGGCTTCAGGCCGGGCTCGGGGAGAGGATGGTCAATATCTCCTTCCCCTCGCTGCGCCCGGAGAAATTCACCCCCGAGGTGGCCCGTTTTGCCAGGGGGGTGCGCAAGTCGGGTTTGACCCTCGCCCCCGAGGCGGGGAGCGAACGGCTGCGCGAGGTTATCAACAAAACCACCACCTCCGACGATCTGCTCCGGGCCGTCGATCTGGCCTTCCGCGAAGGCTGGAAGGTGGTCAAGCTCTATTTCATGATCGGCCAGCCGACCGAAGAGGATGAAGACCTGCAGGGGATGGCCGATCTCATCAGGCAGGTCGTCGCCCTGGCACGGCGGCGAAGCGGCATCCGCATCAATGTTTCGGTCTCGCCCTTCGTCCCCAAGCCGGGCACGCCCTTTCAGTGGGTCGCCCAGGACAGCCCCGAGGAGACCCGGCGCAAGCTCGCCTTTCTGCGCGACCGCGTTCGCGACAAACTGGTCAAGCTGAGCTGGCGGGACGCCGAGGTGGCCCAGATCGAGGGGGTGCTCGCTCGCGGCGACCGCCGGCTCGGGCGGGTCATCCTGCGCGCCTGGCAGTCCGGCGCCACCCTGGAGGGATGGTCGGAGAATTTTCATCACGAAACCTGGCTGCGCGCTCTCGCTGAAGAGGGGCTGCAGCCGGAACAGTTCACCGGGGGCTATCCCCTCGACGCGCCCCTGCCCTGGGAGCATATCGACAAGGGAGTGACCGCCAGATTTTTGCAGGATGAGTACCGCCGCGCACTCGGGCAGGAGGTGACGCCCGACTGCCGCGACGGCCAGTGCAACCGCTGTGGCCTCATGGCCCAGCCCGTTTGCCAGGAGATTCTGCGGGGGAGCAAGAATATCCGCTCCGGCAGCGGCCGCCAGGAGTCGGCTGGGCCGGCGACGGCCGGGCCGGAAGAGGCCGGAACGCCGCCTGATCCAGGGCGGGAGGCCGGTGCGGTCGCCCACCCCCCTGCGCAGAACACTGAGGAGGGGCGCTGGGTGCGGCTGCATTATCAGCGAGGGGAGGAGGTGCGCTGGATTTCGCACCTCGATTTCATTCATGTTTTCGAACGGGCGCTGCGCCGGGCTGACTGGCCCCTGGTCTACAGTGAGGGGTTCAATCCGCACCCCCGCATCGCCTACGGACCGCCGCTGCCCACGGGGCAGATCAGCCGGGCCGAGTATCTCGATCTGATGGTCAGGGGGAATGAGACCGGCGCGCATGTCGCCGCCCTGGCGGCCCAGCTGCCGGCCGGGATCCTCATCCGGGAGGCCCGGCTGCTGCCGGCCAAACCGCGCGCCCTGGCTGATGAGATCGTTCGCTCCGTGTGTCGGGTGACCTGGCCCACCATGGCGGAACCTGAAGATTTAAAAGCGCGCATCGAAGCCCTTATGGGGAGCAGCGAGGCCTGGGTGACGCGCAGAAAAGAGAAAGAGCCCCCCCGCCGCATCGACGTCCGCCCCTTCATCGGCGGCCTGACCCGGCAGGAGGGCGCACTGCAGATCGTAAGCCATATCGTTCACGGCAAGACCGTGCGTATGGAAGAAATTATTCGCCTGCTCTTCCCCGACGAGCCCGGCCGCGCGCAGCTGGCCACCATCGAACGGGAGCACCTCTGGATGGAAAAGGAGGGGAGACTCATCACTCCCCTCGAGGCGGTGGAGGGCGGCATCAGAGTGTAAAGAAATGAGGCATCATGAAAAAAGACATTATCATCAACATCTCCATCGGCGAGTCGCGCGTCGCGATCCTTGAAGACGGGCGGCTGGCGGAGCTCTATCTCGAAAAACCCGAAAATGAACGCATGGTCGGCGACATCTATTACGGCAAGGTCGCCAAGGTGATCAAGGGGATGCAGGCCGCCTTTATCGACATCGGCCTCAACCAGGACGCCTTTCTCCATTTTTCCGACGTCAGCGAGAATCTCGCCTCCTTCAACCAGATTTTCCCGAAGGAGGCTCCTGCCCCCACGCGGAGCGGCGGTAATAACAGCAATAACAGCAATAGCGGCCAGCGCCAGCACCATCACGGCCGCGATTATAACGAACCGCAGCTGCGCACCGGCCAGCCCATCCTGGTGCAGGTGACCAAGGAGCCTATCTCGAACAAGGGGGCGCGCGTCACCACCGAAATTTCCCTGCCCGGGCGTTTTCTGGTGCTTATCCCCTACGACGACATGATCGGGGTTTCGCGCAAGATCACCAACCGCCGCGAGCGCGCCCGCCTCAAACAGCTCGGCCGCGCCATCAAACCGCAGGGCTTCGGACTGGTCATCCGCACCGTCTCCGAGGGCAAGGATGAGGAGATGCTGCGCGCCGATCTCGAAGACCTGGTCAAAATGTGGGAGAGCCTGGTCGCCAAGGTGCAGAAGAATCCGCCTCCCGCCCTGGTCCACAAGGACATGGATGTCCTCTCCAGCGTCATCCGCGATCTCTTCACCAACGACGTCACGCGTCTGGTCGTTGACAACAAAAAGATGCACAAGCAGATCGTCAAGTATCTGCACGACGTCGCCGAATCCCTGGTCCAGCGCACCGAGTTATATACCGGCCGCGTGCCCATCTTCGACAAGTACGGCATCGAGGCCGAGATTACCCGCAGCCTCTCGCGCAAGGTCTGGCTCAAGAGCGGCGGCTATATCTTTTTCGATCACACCGAAGCCCTCGCCGCCATCGATGTCAACAGCGGCCGCTACATCGGCAAGAAGGACCACGACGCCAACAGCCTCAAGATCAACCTCGAGGCGGCGCGCGAGATCGCCCGCCAGCTGCGCCTGCGCGACATCGGCGGCATCATCATCATCGATTTCATTGACATGGTCGATGCCAAGAACCGCAAAAAGCTGGAAGATGAGTTCATGCGCGAGCTGGAGACCGACCGGGCCCAGGTCAACATGGCCCCGATTTCGCAGTTCGGCATCATCGAGATGACGCGCGAGCGCATCCGCCCGGCCCTGCTCTTCACCCTCAGCGATCCCTGTCCGGCCTGCCTCGGCACCGGCCGCGTCCTTTCCAAGACCACCACCATGGCGCGCATCGAGCGCTGGATCCAGCGCTACCGCGCCGAGAAGGGCGAGCACAGCCTGCAGCTGGTGGTCAATCCCGAGCTGGCCAACTATCTCTCCTCCGGCTACCGCAGCCAGGTCCTGCGCCTCTCCTGGAAGTACTGGACGCGCATCAAGCTGCTCGCCGACGAGAATGTGGCCATGGATGAGTTCCGCTTCCTGAGCAAGGACGGCCAGGAGGATCTCACCAACAAGTATTTCAGCTGATCCGGAGCAGCCGGAGAGCAGTACGGTGCGGAGGGATTCAGGTGCGCAGCGCCTGGTCTCAGGCGGGAACCAGTTTTTTGGGGGGTGCCCGGCGCCGGTGGGAGCCAGATTTCCGGGGGTACCCTGGTTTTTGCATTATCAGCTTGACATTTGTCAGAAATATGCCTATATTTAATGCCATTGCTGAAAAGCCAAATTTAAACAGTACGGAGAATTTTCATGTACGCGATTGTCGATATTGCCGGCGCTCAATTCAAGGTTGCGCAGAACGATCAGATCAACGCCCCCAGGCTGGCCGGTGAGGCCGGTTCTACCGTCGAATTCGAAAAGATCATCCTGCTGAGCGGCGACAGCGGTGACGTCAAGGTCGGCAAGCCCTACGTCGAGGGCGCCAAGGTTCAGGCGACCATCGTCGGCCACGGCCAGGATAAAAAGGTCACCATCTTTAAGAAAATCAAAAGCGAAGGCTACACCCTCTTCAAGGGCCACCGCCAGCAGCACACCACTTTGAAAATTGATGCAATTATCGGTTAGATAGCGGGCCGCCGCCCGCTCTTTTCAGGAGGATTTTCATATGGCGCATAAAAAAGGCGTTGGCTCTTCGCGCAACGGCCGCGACAGCAACCCGCAGATGCTCGGCGTCAAGAGGTTTGACGGCCAGGTGGTCCCGGCTGGAAGCATTCTCGTGCGCCAGCGCGGCACCCGCATTCATCCCGGCCTCAATGTGGGCATCGGTTCGGACGATACCCTTTTCGCTCTCAAAACGGGCAAGGTCAAATTCACCACCCACGGCAAAAGCAAAAAGATGGTCAATATCATCCTTTAGCTCCGGCCGGGTTTGCAGCATTTTGAGCGCGATGAAAGTCGCGCTTTTTTTTTATATCTAACGAAGCGGGGGGGAGGCTTCCAGGATAATAGGAGGTGAATGATGAAAATGGTTCTGCGATGGGGGATTATTCCGGCGTTTCTCTTCTCCTTACTGGCCTGCCACGTTCCCGCCCTGGCGCAGACGCCCAGGCTCTGCATCAACGAGTATCTCGCGTCCAACTCAAAACTCAACGCCGACCCCGATTTCAATGAGTATGGCGACTGGATCGAGCTCTACAACCCAGGGGACGTCGCCGTCCCGCTCGTCGGCTGGTATCTGACCGATAACCTCTCCCGGCCCGACAAGTGGCGGATCACCGCCAACGTCTCCATCCCTGCCAGGGGCTGGCTGGTCATCTGGGCCGATGACCGCAACACCGGCCTGCACGCCAATTACAAGCTCTCCGCGGACGGCGAGGAGATCGGACTTTACGATTATGCCCTCAAGCCGGTCGATACCATCAGCTTCGGCCCCCAGACCACCAACGTCTCCTGCGGCCGCTATCCCGACGGCGCCGGCGAGTGGCGCTATTTCAGCACCCCCACCCCGGGTGCGGCCAACTGGAACCAGCCCTTCGAGGGTGTCGTCTCCGACCCCCTTTTCTCCATGCCCGGCGGTTTTTACAGCGCCCCCCAGACCATCGTCCTCTCCTGCAGGGATGGCGACGCGTCCATCCATTACACCCTTGACGGCTCCGTGCCCACCGAAGGCTCCGCCGCCTATCTCCAGCCCATCGTCATCGACCGCACCACCGTCCTGCGCGCCCGGGCCTTCCGCGCCGGCAGCCTGCCCAGTCGGGTGATCACCAATACCTGTTTTATCGGCGAATCCGCCACCCTGCCGGTGGTCTCCCTCTCGACCAATCCGGAGAACCTGTGGGATGACCGGATTGGCATCTATGTGGTCGGCACCAACGGCGTCACCGGCTACTGCATGAGCACCCCCTGTAACTGGAACCAGGACTGGGAGCGGCCCGCCACCCTGGAGTATTACGATGAGGCGGGCCAGCAGCAGTTCCGCCTCGATGCCGGCATCAAGATCGGCGGCGGCTGCACCCGCAAGTACCCCCAGAAGCCCCTGGCGGTCTATGCCCGCAGCGTCTACGGCAGCAGCAAGATCTATTATCCCCTCTTCGACGACCGCGGCGCCGAGGTCTACAACAATCTCGTCCTCTCCAACGGCGGCCAGGACTGGTACCGCACCTTTTTCCGCGACGGCATGATGCAGAACCTCGTCAAGGGCCGTATGGATATCGACTGGGTCGCCTACCGGCCGGCCCTGCTCTTCATCAACGGCGAATACTGGGGCATCCACTCCCTGCGCGAAAAGCACAACGAGCACTATCTGGAGGCGACGCACGGCATCGACCCCGACCGGGTCGACATCCTGTCCGACAACGCCTCCGTGCACGAGGGATCGAACACCCTCTACAAGCAGCTGATCGAGTACGTCGGTTCCCGGGACCTGGCGGTCAGGGAGCATTTTGACTATGTCAGCAGCCAGATCGACGTCGACGAGTATATCAACTACCTCATCGCCGAGATCTATTTCGCCAACATCGACTGGCCGGCCGGCAACATCAAGTACTGGCGTGCCTGGGGCGAGGGCAACCGCTGGCGCTGGATCCTCTTCGACACCGACCTGGGTTTCGGGGCCCACTCGGACGGGCAGTATGACGACAATTTCCTCGCTGCGGTCACTTCGCCGGTTGCTACCAGCTATGCCAATCCCCCCTGGTCAACCCTGCTGATCCGCAAGATGCTCGAGAACGAGGGCTTCCGCGACCGCTTCATACAGCGCTTCGCCGGCCACATTCAGACCACCTTTGCGCCGGAGAGGGTGGTCCACAAAATCGACAGCCTCCAGGCCCTGATTGCGCCCGAGATTCCGCGCCACAAGCAGAGATGGCCGGATGCCTTCAACCACGGCGCCACCTGGGAAGGCCAGGTCGAGACCATGCGTACTTTTGCGCGCAAGCGTCCGGAGCACATGATGGCCCACATCGCCGCCAGGTTCGCCCTCAGCGGCACCGCCGCGCTCTCGGTGCGCTCCAACGAGCCCGCCTGGGGGCGGGTGGAGATCGAGGGGGTGGCCATGCCCGACAGCCTCACCCTGCTCTATTTCAAGGGGATCCCCTTCACCTGCACGGCGCGGCCGGCGCCAGGCTACCGCTTCGCCGGCTGGCACGGCCTCTCCGCGTCGGGCGAAAAGAGCATCCGGCTCACCCTGACCGATCCCGGCCGGCTGATCGCGATTTTTACCCCGGAAGCGGTGGCAGTCGAGGAGGAGGGGGGCGGAGCGCCCGCGCATTTTTCCCTGCTGCAAAACTATCCCAATCCCTTCAATCCGGTGACGACGATTTCGTTCGACCTCGCCCGGCCGGAGCTGGTGACGCTTAAAATCTACGATCTGCGCGGATCCGAGATGGCTACCCTGCTTCACCAACGGCTGGAGCCGGGTCGCCACAGCGCCCGGTTCGATGCCTCCGCTCTCGCCAACGGGGTCTATTTTTACCGCCTGGAGGCCGGCTCCTTCCGGCAGGTGCGCAAGATGGTGCTGGCCAAATAAGGGGGCGGGAAGAGGGCGAAGGCCGGTTGTCAGCGGAGAGGCGCGGCGGCATCTCTACAAAAAGTATGCCATTCTTTCGAAATAGGACTTGACTCTTTAGGCCATTTGCCCTATATTAATTGCAGTACGGATGGGCGCAGGGGCGCCCGGAGGCGCGGCTGCGGGAGTGCGGCCGCCCGGGGCCTCCGGCGGGAGCAGTCGGGTTCGTCCGCCGGGTCTGGAGGAGGCACAGCGTTCAAATCCCTTTCGACGCTCCATCACTCGTGATACACTCGGGGCTTCGCGGAAGGGTATTTTTTTGATGGAAATGAAGGGTCGCTCATGAAGGTAACCACCGCCGAGGTCGAGCGTATCGCCGGCCTGGCCAAGCTGGCTTTTTCGCAGGCGGAGAAGGAACAGTTCACCGCCGAGTTCAACCGCATGCTCGACTATGTCGGCAAGCTCGATGAACTCGATCTGGAGGGAGTGGAGCCGGCGACCCATCCCCTGCATTCGGACGCCCCGCTGCGTGAGGATGTGGTCACCCCCTCGCTCAGCCGCGAGGAGGCCCTGGGCAACGCCCCGGCCGCCCACGACGGATTTTTCAGCGTCCCCAAGGTGATCGGCGGGGAGGAGGGGTGATGAGCGGCGCCAAGGCGGTTATCATCCCGGCGCGTTACGCCTCCTCCCGTTTCCCGGGCAAGCCTCTGGCTCTGATCGCGGGACGGCCGATGATCCAGTGGGTCTATGAGCGGGCGGCCAGGGCAAAGGGATTCGACCACCTCATCGTCGCCACCGACGACGCGCGCATATTCGATGCGGTCACCGCTTTTGGCGGCCGCGCGGTCATGACCCCCGGCGATCTTGCCTCGGGCACCGACCGCGTCGCCTGGGTTGCCCGGGATCTCGACGTCGAGGTGGTGGTCAACCTGCAAGGCGACGAGCCCCTCATCGAACCCGCGGCCCTCGAGCTGGTCGCCGCAACCCTGCTCTCGGATGATGAGGCCGTGATGGCGACCCTGGCGCGAAAGGTGCACGACGGCGAAGAGCTGATCGGTCACGATACCGCCCGCGTCGTGCTCGACCGCGACCGGCGCGCCCTCTATTTCAGCCGCGCCGCCATACCCTTCGTCCGCGACGTGTCAGAGGTGCGGGAGTGGCCGGCCCTCTTCCCTTTTTACGACCAGATTGGCATCTATGCCTATCGCAAGGATTTTCTGCTCGGCTACGGGGCGCTGCCGGCCTCGCTGCTTGAGCAGGCGGAGAAACTGGAACAGCTTCGCGCCCTCGAGAACGGGCACATCATAAAGGTGGGACTGTGCGATTTCAGGCCGGTCTGCGTCGATCTGCCTGAACACATCGCTGCAGTCGAACGCCGGATCAGGGAGCTTGCAGATGCTCAGTAAGGGACATACCAAGTACATCTTTTTCACCGGCGGGGTGGTCTCCAGCCTTGGCAAGGGGATCTCCGCGGCCTCGATCGGGCGCCTGCTCAAGGCGCGCGGCTACAGCGTCACCATCATCAAGCTCGATCCCTATCTCAATGTCGATCCCGGCACGCTTTCGCCCTTTCAGCACGGCGAGGTCTATGTGACCGACGACGGCGCCGAGACCGATCTCGACCTCGGACATTACGAACGCTTCATTCACACCAGCATGACCCGGCGCAACAACACCACCACCGGCCAGATCTATTACACCGTCATCAGCCGGGAGCGGCGCGGGGATTATCTCGGCAAGACCGTGCAGGTGATCCCCCACATCACCGACGAGATCAAACGGCGCATCCTCGCCGCCGGCGAGGGCGAGATGCCCTACGACGTCGTCCTTATCGAGGTCGGCGGAACCGTAGGCGACATCGAGGGCCAACCCTTCCTCGAGGCCATCCGCCAGTTCACCCTCGAGCAGGGTCACCAGAATGTCATGAACGTGCATCTCACCCTGGTGCCCTACATCCGCGCCTCGGGGGAGATCAAGACCAAACCGACCCAGCATTCGGTGATGAAGCTGCGCGAGATCGGCCTCCAGCCCGACATGCTCCTCTGCCGCACCGAGGTGCCCATCCCCGCGGAGGCGCGGGAGAAGATCGCTCTCTTTTGCTCCCTGCCGGTCGAGATGGTCTTCGAGGCGCGCGACTGCGATACCATCTACGAACTGCCCCTGCTCTTCGAGCAGGACGGGGTCGGCGACCGCGTGGTGGCGCGCCTCGGCCTCGAGCCCTGCGAGCCTGACCTCACCGGCTGGAAAAACTTTGTCCGCCGCGCCAAGGATCCGGCCGGTTATGTGCGCATCGCCATCTGCGGCAAGTACACCAACCTCAAGGATTCCTACAAGAGCATCATCGAGGCCTTCATTCACGCCGGGGTCGAGAATGATGCCCGTGTCGAGCTCAAATGGCTCGAATCCGAGGAGATCGAGGCCAAGGGGGCGGCCAGATTTTTTGATGATGTTTCCGGCCTGCTTGTGCCCGGTGGGTTCGGCGAGCGCGGCATCGAGGGCAAGATCGCGGCCGTGCGCCATGCCCGCGAGCAGGGCATCCCCTTCTTCGGCATCTGCCTGGGGATGCAGTGCGCCGTGATCGAGTTCAGCCGCAACATCTGCGGGCTGAAGGGCGCCAACAGCACCGAATTCGATCCCCAGTCTCCCCATCCGGTCATCGACCTGATGGAGACCCAGATCAAGGTTGAGGAGAAGGGCGGGACCATGCGCCTGGGGGCCTACCGCTGCGAGGTCGAGCCCGACACCCACACCTTCAAGGCCTACCGCAGCGGGGAGATCAGCGAGCGCCACCGCCACCGCTACGAGGTCAACAACAGCTATCTGGAGAGGCTGACCGGGGAGGGGCTGATTGTCGCCGGCCGCAATCCGGAGA
Source organism: bacterium (assembly GCA_029554865.1). Lineage (GTDB taxonomy): Bacteria > Zhuqueibacterota > Zhuqueibacteria > Residuimicrobiales > Residuimicrobiaceae > JAKPUX01. The sequence continues at coordinate 18,118 of JAKPUX010000252.1, forward strand.
GCGGTCTGGTCGAGATCATCGAACTGGCGGGTCACCCCTGGTTTGTCGGGGTGCAGTTCCACCCCGAACTCAAGAGCCGGGTGCTCGCCGCCCATCCCCTTTTCCGGGAGTTTGTCGCGGCCGCCCTCGCCTACAAACTGGACATGAAATCTTCTGAAGAGAAGGACATCCTCCATGAAGACCATTAAGGTGGGTTCGATCTCTATCGGCCCCAACGAGCCGCTGGCGCTCATCGCCGGTCCCTGTGTGATCGAGAGCGAATCCCTGGTGCTGCGCACGGCCGAGGCGGTGCAAAAGATCGCCTCCCGGCTCGGCATGCCCTATATCCTGAAATCCTCCTATACCAAGGACAACCGCTCCTCGGCGACCAGTTTTCAGGGCTTCGGCCTGGACGAGGGGCTGCGTATCCTCGAAAAGGCGCGCCTCGAGCTGGGGGTTCCGGTGCTCTCGGACGTCCACAATGAGCATGAGGCGATCATCGCCGGCGGGGTCCTCGACGTCATCCAGATCCCGGCCTATCTTTCCATGCAGACCTCGCTGGCCCTTGCCGCAGCGCGCACCGGCCGGGCGATCAACGTCAAGAAGGGGCAGTTCCTCGATCCCGTCGACATGAAGAATGTCATCGCCAAGATCGAGGGCGAGGGCAACGAGAACATCATGATTACCGAGCGCGGCACCTTTTTCGGTTATCACAATCTGGTCATCGACTATCGCAGCCTGCCCATCATGCGCAGTTTCGGCTATCCGGTGGTCATCGATCCGACCCATGCCATCCGCGTCTACGGCATCTCCTCGAGCGATCCGGCCGGGGGTAATCCCCAGTATGTGCCGGCCCTGACGCGCGCGGCCCTGGCGGCCGGCTGCGAGGTGCTTTTCGTCGAGACCCATCCCAACTGCTCCGAAGCCCTTTGCGATGCGGCGAGCATGTGGCCCCTCGACCGGCTCGAAAACCTGCTCATTCAGGCGAAGAGGATCGACGATCTTCGCCGCGAGCTGGAGGTCCGCCATCCGGCCTGAGGATGAAAATATCGATCCGGTCGCCACGGCCAGGGAGGTGCTGCGCATCGAGAGCGAGGCGGTGGCCGCACTGGCGCCGCGAGTGGGTGAGGCCTTCGCCCGGGCGGTCGAGCTGATCCTGGCCTGCAAGGGGAGGGTGATCATCACCGGCCTGGGCAAGTCGGGGATCGTCGGTAAAAAGATCGCCGCCACCCTCACCTCCACCGGCACCTCGGCCTATTTTCTCCATCCGGTTGAGGCGGTTCACGGCGACCTTGGCATGGTCTTGAAGAATGATGTCGTGATCTGCATTTCCAAGAGCGGCAATACCGACGAAATCACCAAGCTTTTTCCGGTGCTCAAGCAGATCGGGGTTCCGGTCATCACCATGACCGGCAATCTGCGTTCGGCTCTGGCCCAGCGCAGCGATGTCGTCCTCGATGTCGGGGTCGCTGAGGAGGCCTGCCCCCTCGACCTGGCCCCCACGGCCAGCACGACCGCGACCATGGCGATGGGTGATGCCCTGGCGGTGGCCCTGCTCAAGAAGCGGCAGTTCTGTTCCGAGGATTTCGCCTTTCTCCATCCCGGCGGCTCGCTCGGCAAGAGGCTGCTCAAGGTTTCGGAGCTGATGTTCGGCGGGGAGCACATCCCGGCCGTTCCCCCGGAGGCGACCCTGCGCGAGGTGATTTTCGAAATCACGCGCAAGCGCTTCGGCTGCACCTGTGTGGTGGAGCCCTCGGGCCGGCTGGCGGGACTGATCACCGACGGCGACCTGCGCCGCACCATGCAGGACCACGAGAATCCAGGCGCACTGCACGCCGCTGAGATCATGAATCCTGCGCCCAAGACCATCGGCCCCGAGAGCCGCGCCCTCCAGGCCCTGCAGGTGATGAAGCATTTCAATATCATGCAGCTGGTGGTCACCGACGGGGAGGCGCATCCGGTCGGCATGCTCCATCTCCATGACCTGCTTGACGCCGGGATCGGATCCTGATGGCCCCGCTCGCGAAAAGGATCAAAAACGATCTCATCTACGGACTGGTAGTTGGCCTCATCGCCCTGCTGCGCCTTTTGCCGCGCGGCAGCGCAGCGGCTCTGATGCGCGGCCTGGCTGGAGCGGGATTCCGCCTGGCGCGCAAGGAGCGGGAAAAGACCATCCGCCATCTCACCTTGGCCTATGGCTCCGAAAAGAGCCCCGCGCAGATCGAGGCCCTGGCCGGGGCGGTCTGGAGCCATTTTGGCGTGATGGCTGTCGACGCCATCCGGCTGCCGCGCATCCTCGCCGCCGGCATCAACACCCTCGTCGAGGCGCAGGGGGTGGAGAGGCTGCGCTCGGCTTTAGGACGGGGCCGGGGCGTTATCGTCCTGACCGGCCACTTTGGCAACTGGGAACTTTTCGGGGCCTGGGTGGCGCAGAACGGCTTCCCGGTCAAGGTGGTGGGCACCTCCGCCTATGATCCGCGCCTGGACCGGATCATCGTCGGCCTGCGCAATGCGGCCGGCTATACCAACATCGCCCGCGGCAAGGGGACGCGCGAGATCATCCGCACCCTGCGCGACAACGAGGTGCTGGGCATGCTCATCGACCAGGATACCCGCGTGGACGGTGTTTTTGTCAACTTTTTCGGCCGTGCGGCGCATACCGCCGTCGGCCCGGTGATCCTGGCACAAAAAATGGGCTGCGCCTTGCTGCCGGCCTTTATCCACCTCAAGGAGGACGGCCGCTACCTGATCGAATTCGACGAGGAGATCACTCTTACTACCACAGGCGATGCGGCCCAGGACCAGGTGGTGAACACCCAGAAAATTTCTGATGCCTATGAGCGCGCCATCCGCCGCCATCCCGAACAGTGGGTCTGGATGCATGAACGCTGGAAAAAGCAGCCCGGTGAGGGCGCCTGAGATGATCCTGCGCACGCCACGTCTCTTCTGCTGCCGGCGCCGGCCGGGCCTGGCTTTGCTTGTGGCCCTCGCGCTGCTCGCTGCCGCTCCCGCCTGCCAGAAGCACAAGCCCGATGCTCCGGTTGAGGAGCAGCAGGAGGAGCAGCCGGACCAGGAGGGATGGAACTCGACCGTCCACGCCACCAAGAATGGCCGCCCCGAAGCGATCGTGACCTATGGCCACATGAAGCGCTTCAACAACCGTAAAAAGGTCTATTTTGATGAAGGGGTGAAGGTCGATTTCTACGATCCCGAAGGGCGCATGCGTTCCCGCCTCGAGGCCGAGAACGGCGAGATGAACGAATCCACCAACGACATTATGGCCCGCGGCAGCGTGGTCGTGGTCTCGGATACGGGCATCACGGTTTTTTCCGAGAGCCTGGGCTACCGCCAGGCCACCGGCAAAATCTACTCGGATGTCGATGTGGTGCTGATCAGCGACAAGGGCGACACCCTGTATGGCAGGGGCTTCGAGTCGGACACCCGCATGCGCAACTGGCGAATCAGGGCGCTTTCCGGGGCGAGCCACGCGCGCATCGATCTCTCGGGCGAGCGTTTCAAACGGCGGCCTTCCTTCAAGCCCGATTCGAGCGCCGTACGGCCGGGCGATTCGACGGGAGTGAGGCGATGAAGCAGGCGGTGCGGCTGTTTTGCGCGGCTTGCTGCCTGCTGCCCGCCCTGCGGCTGCAGGGCCAGAGCAACACCCTCCAGCTCGTCCACGCCGATTCGGCGCGCGGTTTTATCGAGAACGGCCGCGTGGTGCGCGAGCTGATGGGCTCCGTGGAGTTCATGCAGGACTCGAGCCGCATGTTCTGCGACCGCGCCCTGCAGTATCCCGAAGAAAAGCTGGCCCTGTTCAGCGGCAGGGTCAGGATCATCACACCGCCGCGCGAGCTGCAGGCCGAGCAGATCTACCATTATGAGGTGCGCCGCGAGCAGATCGCCAGCGGCCGGGCGCGCCTGATCACCCCCCGGCAGCTGCTCACCGCAGATGCCCTCCACTACTTCGAAAAGGAGGAGCGGGCTCTGGCCGAGGGGCATGCCGTGATCTCGGATTCGTCGGAACGGGCCTACCTCTCGGGCGCACGCATCGAGTACCTCCGCCTCAAGGGCTATGCCCGCGTCGACGGCGATCCCCTCTTCGTCCGCCATGATTCGAGCGGGACGGACAGCATGACCGTGCGCAGCCGGCTCATGGAGATGTTCGAGGACGGAGAGCGCATCCTGGCGCGCGAAGAGGTGACCATCACGCAGGGGGAGGTCTCGGCCCGCTGCGGCGAGATGACCTTTATGCGCAACGGGGAAAAAGTGCTGCTCACGCTCCAGCCGGAGGCCAGACGCGCTGCTGATTTTCTGCGCGGATCCGAGATCGATCTCTATCTCGACCAGCGGGTCCTGACGGGCATCGGCATTCGCGGCAGCGCGGCGGTGGTGACCCGGGTCGACACCCTGGCCAGCCCCAAGCCCAGGTATGACCTGATCAGCGGCGAAGAGATCTATGTCGGGATCAAAAAGAACAGCATCGACTCCGTCCACGTCCAGGGGCGGGCGACGAGCTATTATCATCTTTTCGACGATAGAAACTATCAGGGTTTCAACAAGGTGCTGGGCGACGAGCTCATGATGAGCTTTGAGGAGGAAAAGGTTGAATGGGTCGGGGTCAAGAGCGCTCCGGCCGCCTCCAATGGCATCTTTTATCCCGCAGGGCAGGAGCGGCCACTCCTCAAGGAGTTGGAGCCCCTGCTTCAGCCCTTCGGACTGCAGCCGGAATCGCCGGAATAAACAGAGAGCACGCCATGGCAGATGTACCGATATTGCGCTGCACCGGCCTGAACAAGATCTACGGCAAGCGGCGGGTGGTGGATCAGGTCAGCATCGAGATCCGCAAAGGCGAGACCGTCGGACTGCTCGGCCCCAACGGGGCGGGCAAGACCACCACCTTCTATATGATCGTCGGCATGATCCGCCCCAACTCGGGCCGCATCTACATCGACGATCAGGATATCACCGCCCTGCCCATGTACCGCCGCGCGCGCATGGGCATCGGCTATCTGCCGCAGGAGGCCTCGGTCTTCCGCCGCCTGACCGTCGAGGAGAACATCCTCGCCATCCTCGAGACCCTGCCTCTCAACCGCAGTCAGCGTCATGAGCGCTGCGCGCAGCTGCTCGACGACCTCGGCATCACCCGGGTGGCCAAAAGCAAGGCCTTCACGCTCTCGGGCGGAGAGCGGCGGCGGGTGGAGATCTGCCGGGCGCTGGTCACCAATCCGGGCTTTATGCTCCTGGACGAGCCATTCGCCGGAGTCGACCCCCTGGCCGTCGAGGATATCCAGCACATCGTCGCTGATCTCAAGAAGCGCGGCATCGGGGTGCTGATCACGGACCACAATGTACACGAGACCCTTTCGATCACCGATCGCGCCTATCTGCTCTACGAGGGCAAGGTGCTGAAATCGGGCAGTGCTGAATTCCTGGCCAATGACGAAGAGGCGCGTAAACTTTACTTCGGGGAAAAATTCAAACTGGACAGGTAACGGGTTGTGCCGGCCGCCGCTGGCGGCCGGGGAGAAAAGTTACAGCTAACCGCATCATCAGTTTTAACATCATCGCAACGCCAGGTCTTGGAGCTTTAAACCATGGTACAAATTTCCCAAAAATTGGTCATGCAGCTCAAGCAGTCGCCGCAGCAGGTGCTGCTCTCCTCGCTGCTGCAGCTGCCGGTGCTCAGTCTTGAACAGCGCATACGCCTCGAGCTGGAGACCAACCCCCTGCTCGAACTTGAGACCGAGGAGGAACTCGCCCAGGAACTGGATGAGAATGCCGAGCAGACCCTCGAACAGGAGGAGCCCGACGAGGAGGTCGATCCTGCCGAGAAGAAGGATACCGCCGAGAAGGAGGAGATCGACTGGGAGGAGATCCTCAACGACGAGGAGAGCTATGAGGTCCGCGTTCCCCGTGAAAAAAATGTCGATACCTATGAGCGGCCCGAGGTCTACCAGGAGAGCCTGACCGACCACCTCATCACCCAGCTCAACCTTTCGCCCCTCACCGCCGAGGAGCAGGTCATCGGGGAGTATATCATCTGGAACATCAACCCCGTCGGCTATCTGGGCACCCCCGTCGAGGCCATGGCCGAGAACCTCCAGCTCGATGCCGCCACGGTCGAGCGCATCCTCGGGGTCATCCAGCGCTTCGATCCGGTCGGCATCGGCGCCCGCGACCTGCGCGAGTGTCTGCTCGTTCAGCTTCTCGAGGAGCAGCCGCACAACGAGATCGCCATCGAAATCATCCGCGACCATTTTGAGGATTTCAAGAACAAGCGCTTCGAAAAGCTCGCCAAGGATCTCGGCCTCGATCTTGAGACCATCAAGGAGATTTTCAGCCACATCACCCGGCTCAATCCCAAACCCGGCGAGGGCTACGCCTCGCTGGTGGACAACTATATCGTCCCGGACCTCGAGGTGCGCGAGGAGGATGGCGAATTCAAGGTCTATATGCACGACTGGAATGTGCCCCAGCTGCGCATCAACAATGAATACCGCAAGATGATGCTCGACCGCAAGCACACCAGCAAGGAGACCCGGGACTATATCAAGAACCGCCTCGAATCAGCGCGCTGGCTGATCAACTCCATCCACCAGCGCCGCGCCACCATCCTGCGCGTCATGGAAACGATCATCGAAAAGCAGCACGACTTTTTCCTCCACGGCCCGGAAAAGCTCAAACCCCTCATCCTCAAGGACATCGCCGACGAGATCGGCATGGACATCTCCACGGTCAGCCGCGTCACCAACGGCAAGTACGTCCAGACCGAATGGGGCCTCTTTGAACTCAAGTACTTTTTCAGTGAAAAGATTCACAGCGATGAGGGGGAGGATGTCTCCAACAAGATCATCAAGAACCTGATCAAGGAGATCATCACCGCCGAGCCCCCGAAAAAGCCCTACAACGATCAAAAGATCGCCGAGATGCTCAAGAAAAAGGGCTACAATGTCGCCCGCCGCACTGTCGCCAAATACCGCGAACAGATGGGGCTGCCGGTTTCACGGCTGAGGCGCAAGATCTGATTCCTCCCCCGGCCCCTCCTGCGAGCGGAGGCGGTCCGCGGGACCAACATGAAGGCAGTGCAGATGTCCTATCTCAAACCAGTCCACGCCACCACCATCATCGGCCTGCGCCACAAGGGCGTGGCCGTCCTCGCCGGCGACGGCCAGGTCACCTACGGCGACATGGTGCTCAAGACCGGCGCGCGCAAGGTGCGCAAGCTCTATCACGACCAGGTGCTGGCCGGTTTTGCCGGCGGGGCTGCCGATGCCTTTACCCTTTTCGAGCGCTTTGAGGCCAAGCTCGACGAATTCAACGGCAACCTGCCGCGTTCGGCGGTGGAGCTGGCCAAGGATTGGCGCATGGACCGCTATCTGCGCCGCCTCGACGCCCAGCTGGTCGTCCTCAACAAGGAAAAGATCTTTCTGCTCTCCGGCACCGGCGATCTCATCGAGCCCGATGACACCGTCATCGCCATCGGCTCGGGCGGCCCCTTTGCGTTGGCCGCCGCGAGGGCGCTGCTGGCCCATACCCGGCTTTCGGCCCTCCAGATCGCCAGGGAGGCGATGGAGATCGCCGCGGGCATCTGCATCTTCACCAACGACAAACTGACCATCGAGACCCTGGAATAGCCATGGAAATGACCCCGCAGCAAATCGTCCATGAACTGGACAAGTACATCATCGGCCAGGATGAGGCCAAACGGGCCGTCGCCATCGCCCTGCGCAACCGCTGGCGCCGGCAGGCGGTCCCGGACGATCTGCGTGAAGAGATCATGCCCAACAACATCATCCTGATCGGGCCCACCGGGGTCGGCAAGACCGAACTGGCGCGCCGCCTCGCGCGTCTCGACAGCGCCCCCTTCATCAAGGTCGAGGCCAGCAAGTTCACCGAGGTGGGCTATGTCGGCCGCGATGTCGAATCGATCGTCCGCGACCTCGTCGACCTGGCCGTCAATATGGTGCGCAGCGAGCGCCTGGACCAGGTGCAGGAGAGCGCCCGCGAACAGGCCATCGAGCACATCCTCGACATTCTGCTGCCCGGCTCCAGGCGTGAGAACGGCGAGGGGGGCGAAACGGCCACGGAAAAAAGGGGCACCGCCGGGGGGGCCGAAGAGGCGCGCACCCGGCGCTCGCGTAAAAAAATGCGCCGCCTCCTCCTCGAGGGTGCGCTCGACGACCGCCTCATCGAAATGGAGGTCTCCAGCGAAATCACCCCGATGATGCAGGTCATCTCCCCGGTGGGAATCGAGGAGATGGGGCTCAGCCTGCAGGATCTCTTCGGACCCTTTATCCCGAAAAAGAGCAAAAAGCGCAAGATGAGCGTGGCCGAGGCGGTGATGCTGCAGGTGCAGGAGGAGACCCAGAAGCTGATCGACATGGACGATGTCGTCCGCGAAGCGATCTACCGGGTCGAGGAGACCGGCATCGTCTTTCTCGACGAGATCGACAAGATCGCCGGCGAGGGCGACGGCATGGGGCCGGATGTCTCGCGCAGCGGGGTGCAGCGCGATCTTCTGCCGGTCATCGAGGGGACCAATGTCATCACCAAGTACGGCATGGTCCGGACCGACCACATCCTTTTTATCGCCTCCGGGGCCTTTCACGTCGCCAAGCCGGCGGACCTCATCCCCGAGCTGCAGGGCCGTTTTCCGATCCGCGTCGAGCTGCACAGCCTCAACGCCCGCGATTTCGAGCGCATCCTGGTCGAACCCCGCAACGCCCTGACCCGGCAGTACATCGCCCTGCTCGGCACCGAGGGGGTGGAGCTGACCTTCACGCGCGGGGCGATCAGCGAGATCGCCCGCATCGCCTCCGAAGCCAACGAACGGGCGGAGAATATCGGCGCACGCCGTCTTCATACCATTCTGACCATCCTGCTCGAGGACTATCTCTTTCAACTGCCCGATCTCGAGCTCAAGGCCATCCGTATCGACAAAAGGACGGTGCAGGAGCGGCTCAGGGAGGTGATCGCCGATGAGGATTTAAGCCGCTATGTTTTATAAATAAAGGAGGTTCCCGTGAAACGAGATTTTCTGGCTGAAACCGATTTTTCCAAGAAAGAGATCATCGAGACCTTCAAACTCGCCCGCAAGCTGAAGAAAAAAGTCAAAAAGGGCGAAAAGCACCATCTCCTGCGCGGCAAGGTGCTGGGCATGATCTTCCAAAAGCCCTCCAACCGCACCCGGGTCTCCTTCGAGGTGGGGATGTACCAGCTCGGCGGCCATGCCATTTATCTCGGTCCGGCCGAGATCGGGCTCGGCACGCGCGAGTCGGTCGCCGATGTGGCCCGCGTCCTCGCGCGGTTCACTAACGGCATCATGGCGCGCGTCTTCGGCCACGACCTGGTCGAGGGACTGGCGCAGTGGGCGCCGGTGCCGGTGATCAACGGCCTCTCCGATCTGCTCCATCCCTGCCAGATCCTCGGCGACCTCCTCACCATCATCGAGCACAAGGGCACCTTTGAGGGGGTGCGGATCGCCTACGTCGGCGACGGCAACAATATCGTCAACTCCTTTATCAATGTCGCCGGCATCCTGCCCCTCGACCTGCGCGTGGCCTGCCCCAAGGGCTACGAGCCCAACGCCGAGATCCTGGCGGCCGCGCGCGCCAAAGCGGTGAGCAAGATCGAGGTCATGCGCGATCCGGTCGAGGCGGTGAACGGGGCCGACGTCATCTACACCGACACCTGGGCGAGCATGGGCCAGGAGGCCGAGGCGGAGGCCCGGCGCAAGGTCTTCAAGCGCTACCAGGTCAACAGCAAGCTGCTCGAGCATGCCGCGCGCGACTATATTTTCATGCACTGCCTGCCGGCCCACCGCGGAGAAGAGGTGACCGACGAGGTCATGGACGGCCCCCACTCCGTGGTTTTTGACGAGGCCGAGAACCGCCTGCATATCCAGAAGGCGATCATGGTCAAGCTGATGGCCTAAAGGCAGGAGAGCGCGTTGAAATACACCATCGTTCGTTTCACCCCCGATGACGCCGGCGGCTGGGATGAGTTCGTCTGGTCGGCCAACAACGGCACCCTGTTTCAGACCCGGCGTTTCCTCTCCTATCACCCCGAGGGGCGGTTTGTCGACCATTCCCTCTCCTTTTTCAGCGGGGGGCGGCGCATCGCCGTGCTTCCCGCGGTCGATTTCCACGACGGTGAGCGCCGCATCCTGCTTTCGCACCGCGGGGCCTCCTACGGCGGCTTTATGGTGCGGGACACCCTCGGCATCCGCGAGAGCTTTGACCTGGTCGAGGAGACCATCGCCCACGCCCGGGCGGAGGGATTCGACGCCATCGATCTCACCCCGCCGCCGCAGATCTATTTCCGCCGGCCGAGCAACTATATCGATTTCGCCCTCGTCCAGAACGGCTTTGTCTACCGCAAGCGCGAGATCTCCAGCGTCATCCCCCTCGATTATCCCCGCGAGGCGATCCTCTCCACCTTCAGCGAGAGTTCGCGCCGCGCCGTGCGCCGCGCCCGCAAGCAGGGAGTGTTCGTGCGCGAGTCGGATGATTATGCCGGCTTTTACGAGATCCTCAAGCGCAACCTGCGGCTGCGCCACAACGTCCATCCCACCCACACTCTGGAGGAGCTGCTGCAGGTGCGCGATCTTTTTCCGGAGCGGATCAGGCTCTTCGCCGCTTATCACGGGGAGACCATGGTGGCCGGTGTGGTGATGTTCATTTGCAATCCCCGTGTGGTGCTGGCCTTTTATATCAGCCACAATGAGGAGTACCAGCAGTACCGCGGGGTCAACGCCCTTTTTCACGACATCATCGACTGGGGGTTGTCGGAAGGCTACGGCTTCCTCGACTTTGGTATTTTCACGGTCAATGAAGATCCCAACTGGGGCCTGGCCCATTTCAAGGAGAGTTTCGGCGCCCAGGGGGTGTTTCGGGACAGTCTCCGGCTGATCCTCAAGTGAGCGGTCCGGTCCTTCGAGCTATCCGCAGGCGCCCGTGAGCGCCGAGCGGCCACCCAAACTGCGCTGCGTTTATTGGCCAAGCTGAAAATCCTTCATATTGCGCCCACCAACACCTCGGGGGTGCCGGGTGAACTGGTGCGCGCCGAGCGGGCCCTCGGTCACGAGAGCCGGCTGGTCACCCTTTTCCGCGACCGGCGCGGCTATTTTGAGGACATCTGCCTCAATCTGGCCTTCATCGACTTTGCCGGCACGCGCTGGATCAAGCGGCGGGTCTCCGCGCCGGAACGCCTCCGGGTCGACAACCGTCTGCGCATCCCCGGCGAGATCCCGCCGGTGTGGCGGCCTCACAGCGGCGCCGAAAGCCTGCTGGTGCGGCTGCGCGACCGCATGTGGGCGCCGGCGATCCGCGCCGCTATCGCCCGCCACGGCCTCGACCGCTTCGACGTCTATCAGCTCGATGGCGGACTCGACTTTACCCGGGAGCCCCGCTTCATCCCCGAGATGCATCAGCGCGGCCGCAGGATCATCTGCTGCTACACCGGCAGCGACCTGCGCACACGCGGGGTCATCCCCGCCATCGACGCCCTGAGCGACCTCAATGTATCGGTGGAGTTCGATCACCAGGCCCTTCATCCGCAGCTTCATCATGTTTTTTTTCCCTTTGACTGCAGCCGCTTGCGGATGCGGCCGGAACCTCCGGTCAGCCGACCCGTGCGCATCGGCCACGCCCCCACCAGCCGGGCGGCCAAGGGGAGTGATCAGATTCTGCCGGTGCTGCGCCGCCTCTCCGAGGAGGAGGGGATCGAGGTGGCCCTGATCGAGGGCATGCGCTATGAAGCCGCCCTCGCCCTCAAGGGGAGCTGTGATATCTTTGTCGACCAGATCGGGGAACTGGGCTATGGCATCAACAGCCTCGAAGCCCTGGCTATGACCATCCCGGCGGCGAGCTGCCTCGCCCCCGGCTTTGCCGCGGCCTATCCGGACCACCCCTTTGTCGAGGTCCAGGCCGCCACCCTGTATGAGGCGCTGCTGCGGCTGATCGGGGACGGGGAGCTGCGCCGGCGCCTGGGGCGGGAGGGAAGGGCGTGGGTGGCGGCGCATCATGACAGCCGCGCCGTGGTGAGGCGCATCCATACTTTGGCGGGCCTATGAAGATTCTTTTTGCCAATACCATCCAGATGTTCGGCGGGGGCGAGGTCTGGATGCTGCGCGCGCTGCAGGCCCTTCAGCAGCGCGGCCACGAGGTGGCCCTGCTCTGCCGGCCCGGCACCGAGGTGGGGGAAAGGGCCAGGGCCCTCGGCATTACCGTCCACGCCATGCCGGTGCGGGGGGATTTCGGTCCGCTCACCATCGCCCGGGCGGCGCGCCTGCTGCGCCGCCACGGTTACCAGATCGTGTTGACCAACATGGACAAGGAGCTGCGCTTCATGGGGATCGCCGCCCGGCTGGCTGGAGGCTGCCGGGTGGTGGCCCGGCGGGGCATCGACTATCCCCTCAAGAACCGCCTGCGCTACCGCTTCAGCTACAACCTGCTCGCCAGTGCTGTCATCGCCAACTCGGCGGCGACCAGGGCCTCTCTGCTGCGCAATGCCCCCTGGCTCAGGCCCGAGCGGGTGCACGTCATCTACAACGGCATCGACCCGCGTCCCTATGCTGCACCCGGGGAGGGGAACTTTCGCCGCAGCCTCGGCGTAGAAGAGGGCGTTGCTTTGGTCGGCTTTGTCGGCCAGCTCGATGAGCGCAAGGGGGTGGAGTGGCTTCTCCCCGCCTTTGCTGCCCTGCACCGGGTCTTTCCGGCTAGTCGCCTCGTCATGGTCGGCGAGGGGCCGATGCGGGAATCGATCGGCGCCTGGTGCCGGGAGCACGGTCTGGCCGATGCGATCATCCTGGCCGGCTTTTCCAGCCGCATCGAGGAGGTGATGCGCGACATCGACCTGCTGGTGCTGCCCTCGCTCTGGGAGGGCTTCGGCATCGTCCTGATCGAGGCCATGGCCGCCGGCAAGCCCTGCGTCACGACACAGGTGAGCTCGATGCCCGAGATCGTCATCGACGGCGAGACCGGCCGGGTGGTGCCGGTGCGCGATAGCGAGGCCCTTGGCGCCGCCCTCATCGAGGTGCTCAGCGATCCCGCACGCGCGGCGGCCTGGGGGGCGGCCGGACGGCGCCGGGTGGAGCAGCATTTCACGCTGGAGAGAATGATCGACCAGCTCGAATCCCTTTTTAAATCCCTTGCCTAGATCGGATCAGCCGGTGAAGCCCTGGAACCGTTTCGAACAGCATTTCAAACACCGCCAGCTCGCCTTTTTGGAATCCCTGCTCGGGGTGGAGGAATGCTCCCCGGCCGTGATCGATCATGCGGCCGTGCGACGGATTATCGTCGTCCGCCAGCACGATCAACTTGGTGATTTTCTCCTCTCGACGCCGGTCTTCAAGGCCCTGCGCGGGCGTTATCCCGGAGCGGAGATCACGGCGGTGACGCGCAGCTACACCGCCAAAGTGGCCGAGCACAACGAGAACATTGACCGGGTCGTTCCCGTCTACGAACACGGCGGTGAGTGGACCCTGCAGCGCCTGCGCGAGGTGGCGCGGCTCACCGGCGCCAGGGCGGATCTGACCGTCGTTCTCAACACCGTCAGCCATTCCCTCACCAGCGATCTGATCGCGCGCTTCGCCACCCGCGGTGTTATTGTCGGTTCGGAGCACCGCCCTTTCAAGGGCACGACGCGCAACTTTTTCTATCATATCAACGCCTCCTGCCTGGAGGGGGAGCGCCACCAGAGTCAGCGCAATCTGGACATTCTCAGGCCGCTCGGCATCGAGGGGGGGGATCTCCGCGAGCACATCCACATCACGCCTGAGGAGAGCGCCTGGGCCAGGGAGCATCTGCGCACGCTCGGTCGGGAGGAGGGGAGGGCTCTGATCGCTGTCCATCCCGGCGCCGGCAAGGCCGGCAACCGCTGGCCGGCCGGGCGTTTTGCGGCCGCGGCCAACACCCTCGGTGCCGAATTCGGAGCGCAGATCTATGTGACCTGGGGCCGGCAGGAGGGGGCCCTGGGCGACGAACTCATCGCAGGACTGGAGCGGCCGCCCCTCCACTCCCTTCATGCCGAGATCCGCAGAATGGCTGCCCTTCTGGCCGAGGCTGATCTCTTTCTTTGCAACGACACCGGGGTCATGCACGTTGGCGCTGCCGTCGGCACTCCGCTGGCGGCGGTTTTCGGCCCGACCGACCCCGCGCTCTGGAAACCCTGGGGGGAGGAGTTCGTCGCCGTGCGCGCGGAGGACCAGCGCTGTGCTTCGGTCACACTTGAACAACTCCTCGAGCCGGCGCGCCGGGTGCTTCAGGCCGGTGTCAAGAAATACAGGATTTAAAACAATTATAAATATACAAATAACGATTAGAGGTCCGGTCCGCTGCCGCGGCGAATTTGCCTAAAAAAAGGATTGCATTTGTAGTTTCCATTCCATATTTTTGGGCGATTTTTTAATCCAGATATTGTGCATTAAGACTGAGGTAAAAATGGCTGCAAAAAAATTTGTTGATGACGACGAGCTGAACGAGGAGGCTCTCCCCGAAGATGAGGGCGAGGAGGAGGAAGAAGAACTCGCCGAGGATCCTGATGAAGAAGACCTCGAGGAAATCCCCGAAGATGAAGTCGAGGTCGAAGTCGAAGCCGAGGACGACGAGGAGTGGGACGATGAGTTCTGGGATGACGATGACGAAGACTGGGAGGACGATGAGGAGTGGGACGAGGAGGACGAAGAGGATTGGCTCGACGGCACTCCGGAGTGGGAAGGCGATGATGACTGGGAATGAACCGGTTTTCCGCCTTGATATGCAGTCTGAAGATTTGAGGCGTGCCGGCGCCGGCCGGCGGGCGAATTGAGCCCTAGGCCATCTGGCAAGGTTTAGCATGGCGGCGATACGGCGGCTGCCGCATCGCCTCACAAGCCCGGAGTGAGAACCTCCGGGCTTTTTCGTCCCTGGCGCCCGGCGCCGGGGTAACAGCGGAAGGAGCAGGTTACGAAGCAGCAGGAGCGGACGAAGGCCGCGGGGATATCCTTCGATCCCGGACGGGTGGAGAGGATACTGATCATCAAGCTGAGGGCTGTCGGCGATGTGGTGCTTTCGACCATCGTCATCGACAATCTGCGCGGGACCTTTCCGACTGCCGCCATCGATTTTCTCACTGAAGCGGCGGCGCGGGATGTGGTCTCGGGCCATGCCCAGCTCAATGAAATCCTCATCCTCGAGCGCGCGGCTATTGCCGGCATGGATCCCCGCGATCAACTCCGGGCCAACCTCGCCTTCCTGCAGCGCGTCCGCGGCCGGCGCTATGATCTGGTCTTCGATTTCTTCGGCAATCCCCGCAGTGCCCTGATCACGCGCTGGAGCGGGGCCGCCTGGCGGGTGGGCTATGACTATCGCTTCCGCCGGCGGGCCTATAATGTCGTTGTCCCCTCGCGCGCCGACCAGGTGCATGAGGCGGAGTGGCACCTCGACGCTCTTACCCATCTCGGCATTCCGGTGCTATCGCGCCATCTCTCCATGGCCCAAAGCGAGGCTGCCGCGGTCCGGGCGGAGGCCTTCTGGCATGAGGCGGAGCTCGAGGGAAAACGGGTGGTGGCCCTTAACTTCAGCGGCGGCTGGCCGGCGAAGCGCTGGCCTCTGGAGCGCTTTGCCGAGCTGGCGGGCCATGTGGCCGGCCGTTATGATGCGCGCCTCCTCGCCGTCTGGGGACCGGGCGAACTGCCCCAGGCGCAGGAGCTCGCCGCCATGGCCCCCGTCCCCGTCACTCTCATCCCCGAAACCAACCTTAAGGAGCTTGCCGCACTGCTCGGGCGGGTCGATCTTCTCGTCAGCACCGATTCAGGACCGATGCATATCGCCGCCGCCATGGGCACCCCCTGCGTGGCCCTCTTCGGTCCCACCAACCACCTCCTGCAGGGCCCTTACGGCTCCAACCATCAGATCGTCACCAACAACAGCCTCGATTGTCTGGGCTGCAACCGCACCGCCTGCAGCCACACCAGCTGCATGCAGGGCCTGACCGTCGAGGCGGTGCTCGCCGGGGTGGACAGGGCGGTGGCCTCCCTGCCTCGCCGCCATCAGGAGCGGAGATGAAAAAGCCCGCCCACGCGATCATGCATGGGGAGGGGGGGGAATCCATCCCCTCGCTCCACGAACTGCTTGCCCTGATGAATGAGCGCACTTCACGGCAAGCGCTCGAACTCGCCGGCGGAGAACGGGTGAGCTGGGCGGGACTGCTTTTTCCGCCCCTGGGCCGCTTTCTGCGCATCTGGCTGCTGCAGGGTCTGATCTGGCGGGGTTTTCACGGCTTCCGTCAGGCCTGGGCGGCCGCCCTGCAGTTGATGCTGCTCAGGATGAAGATCTGGCATCTGCAGAACCATATCGCGGCCCCGGACGGGCCGCAGGGGAGGGTGCGTCCATGAGCACCCTCTCGGTCATTGTTATCACCCTCAACGAGGCGCGTCACATCGAGGCCTGCCTCGAGAGCGTCGCCTGGGCCGATGAGATCATCGTCGTCGACGCCGAGAGCACGGACGAGACCGCGGCGATAGCGCGCCGTTTCACGGATAAAGTCTATATCGAGAAATTCCGCGGCTACAGCGGGCAGAAAAACTTCGCCCTTGTGCAGGCCGGGAGTGAATGGGTGCTCTGGCTCGACGCCGATGAGCGCGTGACCCCGGAGCTGGCGGAGGAGATCCGCACTACCATCGCCGGCACCCCCGCGGCGGCCGGGTATGAAATGCCTCGCAAGGCCTTCTTTCTCGGCCGCTGGATCAGACACTGCGGCTGGTATCCCGGCCACGTTTTGCGCCTCTTCCGCCGCGACTGCGGCCGCTTCGATGACCGCGAGGTGCACGAAACTTTGATCCTCAACGGGGCGAGGGGGCGGCTGCGGAGGGATCTGGAACACTATACCGACGAATCGATCGAGCACTATTTCTGGAAATTCAACCGCTATACCACCCTCGCTGCGGAAGAATTGGCCGGCCGCGGCCGCCGCGCCGGCATGGCCAGCATCCTGTTCCGCCCCCTCCACGCCTTCATCAAGATGTACCTCCTCAAGCGCGGCTTCCGCGACGGTCTCCCCGGCCTCATCCTCTGTCTGCTCTCGGCCAACTATGTCGCAGCCAAATATGCCAAGCTCGCCGAACGGGGAGCGCAGAACTGGAAACTGTCTTGATGCCCCCCAAAAACAGAATCCCACCCGGATGCAATGAGTGAGGCAGCGCAGGGTGGCAGTTGGGAGCCGGAATTCATGAGTACCCTGTGAAAATTATCACTTGAACCTTTGTTTGAAATCCATTACATTACATCAGATCAGGGGGTAACGATTCAAGAATGTAAGGACGCAGTGATCTCCACGGAGGGTTGTGAGCATGAATTTCAAGGTGGATACTAAAAACGATACCTATATTTTCCGGCTGCGCGAGGAGCGCCTCAATGCCCATATCGCGCCGGACCTCAAGGCGCAGCTCCTGCTCCTGATCGGGGATGAGACCAACAATGACATCCTGCTCGATCTGAGCAAGGTCAAAATCGTCGACTCTTCCGGCCTCGGTGCGATTTTACTCGGGCTGCGTCAGGCGCGCGCCAACGACCGCCGCTTCGCCCTGCTCGGCACCCACAAGCGGGTCAACAGCCTCATCCAGATCGCCCAGGTCGGCAGTGTCCTGACCAGCTACCAGGATGAAGAGGAGGCCCTCTCAGGCATGGCGGCAGGGGAGTAGCTCCATCGGCCGCTTCAGTAATACCTGTAAAAAGAAAATCCCGCTCTTCCGTGAGGAGGAGCGGGATTTTTTTATCGGCCGTTGGTTTTCATGAGCAGCCGTCGGTGCTGCCGCAGACCAGACACTTGTGGCAGGCCCCGTTGCGCACCATGATGGCGCCGCAGTTGTAGCAGGGCGGGGCGTCGCTCTGATCCTGAAAGCTTCTTTCGGGTTCGCCCGGCTGCGGGGTCAGATTGGCCTGTTTGAAGCCGTTGAGGGCGTCCGGTTTTTCGTTATCCGAGACCCGGTTGGCGAGGTATTTCTGCTCCAGCCAGCGGAAGATATAGTCGGCGATCGACTTGGCGAAATGGATGGAGGGATTGGGGGTCCAGCCGTAGGGTTCGAAGTGGGTGTAGCTGAATTTGCGCACCAGCACCTCGAGGGGGACACCGTACTGGAGGCTGATCGAGATCGAGGTGGCAAAGGCGTCGACCAGGCCGGAGATGGTCGATCCGGTTTTGGCCATGGTGACAAAGATTTCGCCCGGCTTGCCGTCGTTGTACTCGCCGACGGTGATATAGCCCTCATGTCCGGCGATGGAGAACTTGTGGGTGCAGGAGCGGCGTTCATCCGGAAGCCTGCGCCTCTGCCCGGTGAAGGAGTTGTTCTCCGTGTTAGCCTGGTCTTCGCCGGCCTTGGTGACCACGGGTTGGGAGCGCTTGGAGCCGTCACGGTAGATGGCGATTGATTTGAGCCCCAGCTTCCAGGCCTCCATGTAGACGTCAGCGATGTCGCTGACCGTGCAGTTGTTGGGCATGTTGACGGTTTTGGAGATGGCGCCCGAAAGGAAGGGCTGCACGGCGGCCATCATCCGGACATGGCCCATGTGATGGATGAAGCGGTTGCCGTTGAGGGGCATGAAGGCGCAGTCGAAAACCGGCAGGTGCTCCTTAAGCAGATAGGGCGCACCCTCAATGGTGTCTTCGCGTTCCAGGTAGGCGATGATCTCTTTGACCTGGTCGTCGGGGTAGCCCAGCCGGTGGAGGGCGGGGGTGATGGTTTTATTGACCAGCTTGAGCTTGCCGCCGCCGACGAGGCGCTTGTATTTGATCAGGGCGATGTCCGGTTCGATGCCGGTGGTGTCGCAATCCATCATAAAGCCGATGGTGCCGGTCGGGGCCAACACGGTCACCTGGGCATTGCGGAAGCCCCAGCGTTCGCCCATTTCATGGGCGTCATTCCAGACCTCGTTGGCCGCGTCGATGAGGGCGGCAGGAACGAGGGCGGTGTTGATCTCTTCGAGAGCGGCGCAGTGCTTGCGGATGACGCGCAGCATCGGCTCGCGGTTCTTGTCGTATTCGGCAAAGGGGCCCATGGCGCTGGAGAGAATGGCCGAACTCAGATAGGCCTGGCCGGTCATCAGGGCGGTCAGGGTGGCGGCCAGGGCGCGCCCCTCGTCGCTGTCGTAGGGCAGACCGTAGTACATGAGCAGGGCGCCGAGATTGGCAAAGCCGAGGCCGAGCGGCCGGAAGAGATGGCTGTTGCGGGTGATCTGCTCGTTCGGATAGCTGGCGCCTGCGACGATGATCTCCTGGGCGATGATGAGGAGGCTGACCGCGCGGCGGAAGGCCTCGATGTCGAACTCGCCGCTCTCCCGGACGAATCTGAGCAGGTTTAGGGAGGCGAGATTGCACGACGAGTTGTCGACGAACATGTATTCGCTGCAGGGATTCGAGGCATTGATGGGGGCTGAATTGGGGCAGGTGTGCCAGTCGTTGATGGTGGTGTGGAACTGGATGCCCGGGTCCCCGCAGACGTGCGCGGCATCGGTCATCATCTTGAAAAGATCGACCGCCCGGTGGATCTCCACCACCTCGCCGCCGGTGACGGCGCGGGTCTGCCAAGGACCGTCCATCTTGACTGCCTGCATGAACTCTTCGGTCACCCTGACGCTGTTGTTGGAGTTCTGGAAAAAGACCGAGTGATAGGCCTCGCCCCCGAAGCTGCCGTCATAGCCCATCTCGATCAGCGCCCAGGCCTTCTTCTCTTCATTGGCCTTGCAGTTGATGAATTCGACGACATCGGGATGGTCGGCATTGAGGATGACCATCTTGGCGGCGCGGCGGGTTTTGCCGCCCGATTTGATGACCCCGGCAAAGGCGTCGTAGCCGCGCATGAAGGAGACCGGGCCGGAAGCGCTGCCGCCGGTGGAGAGCTTTTCCTTGGAGGAGCGCAGGGGCGAGAGGTTGGTGCCGGTGCCCGAGCCCCAC
The DNA here is from genome assembly GCA_029554865.1 of bacterium. Classification (GTDB taxonomy): domain Bacteria; phylum Zhuqueibacterota; class Zhuqueibacteria; order Residuimicrobiales; family Residuimicrobiaceae; genus JAKPUX01. The sequence continues at coordinate 38,026 of JAKPUX010000252.1, forward strand.
TTGAAGAGCATGCCCTCGGTCTTGGCCAGATCGAGGATGGATTCCATGGTGTCCTCGACCGAGTTGATGAAGCAAGCGGAGCACTGGGGATGATCCTCCACCCCCATATTGAACCAGACCGGGCTGTTGAAGGAAGCCTTTTGGTTGACCAGCAGGTGGGTGAGCTCCCATTCAAAGGTGCGGGCATCCTGGAGGGAGGCAAAATAGCCCGCTTCCTCACCCCAGCGGGCGATGGTCTTGGCCACACGGTCGATCAGGGACTTGATGCTGGTTTCGGGTTGGGACGAATTTTTATGGGAATGAAAATACTTGGAGGCGACGATATTGAGGGCGGTCTGGCTCCAGAAATCCGGGGCTTCGATGTTCTCGCGATCGAAGATGACCTCCCCCTTGTCATTGGTGATGGAAGCGCTTCTAAGCTCCCAGACCAGCTCGTCGTAGGGATGCACTCCCGCCTTGGTGAAAAAACGCGGGATGCTCAGTTTTTCTCGTTCTTTGGGACTCTCAGGAAAAAGGGTCGGTTCCACATCGATAAGCGCCATCTTCTCGGACCTGCCGTACTCCTTCATACCATCTCCTCTTGTTACAAAGACAAGGATTCCCCACACGCCTGAGAGAGCGCTTTTTTCCAATGCGGTAATGTTTGGGGTTGATTATTTTGATTTGAGCAGAGGCCCCCGATCCCACAGTTCGGTTGCTTGAGTCAGGGGGGGCGTAGACTTCGTTGCAATGCGAAGCTGCTGCTTGCTGCAACGTCAATTTAGAAAAATGCCGGACCATTGTCAAGTGAAAAAGTCAATATTTTGTAGTTAATTTGTGCTCCACGTCAAGCTATAGTAGGCATTGAAGTTGCAGGGAATAATCACCATGCGGCGGCTGTTGTCTCCATGGGAGGAAAATGTTGATGTCCCCCCAATACGAAGTCCCATCCGAATGAAACCAAGTGTACGGAGGGATTGGAGTATACGGCGGGGTGAGTCAGGTGGAAACCAGATTTCGGGGCTACCCTGGAGGAAAATAGCTTGCTTTAGGGCCCAGTTATCCGTAACTTTTTCTCCAGTTTGGGGCCCTGCGCAGCGTTCCGGCCGGCGCCGGCCCTGCATTTGGATGATTCTTCGGCGGGCGGCCCGGATGAGGGCAGCCGCCGGAGGTGCAATGCATGCTGCACCTTAAACGAGAGCAGACCGTGGCGAAGGATGGCTCGACCGCTTTTGATCAGCATTATATGGCCCGCGCTCTTGAACTGGCGGTCAAGGGGCGCGGCCTGGTCAGTCCCAACCCGCTGGTCGGCGCCCTGCTCGTCAAGGGGGGGCGGGTCATCGGCGAGGGCTGGCATCAAAAGCTGGGGGGTGCTCATGCCGAGATCAACGCCATCGAGCAGGCCGGCGATGAAGCCGAGCAGGCCACCCTCTATGTGACCCTTGAACCCTGCTGCCACCAGGGGCGCACCGGCCCCTGTGTCGAACGCATCTTCCGGGCCGGCATCGCCCGCGTCGTCGCCGCCATGCAGGATCCCAATCCCCTGGTCGACGGCAAGGGCTTCAACTGGCTGCGCACCCGCGGGATTGAGGTGACCACGGGGATCCTCGAGGAGGAGGCCGCCGAACTCAACGCCGGCTACTGCAACTTTATGCTCCACAACCGCCCGCTGGTGACCCTCAAGGTCGCCCAAACCCTAGACGGCCGCATCGCCACCAGCACCGGCCACTCCAAGTGGATCTCCTCCAAGGAGAGCCGCATCGAGGCCCACCGGCTGCGTTCCCAGCACGACGCCCTGCTGGTAGGTATCAACACCGTGCTCGCCGACGATCCCCAGCTGACGGTGCGCCTGATCGAGGCGGTTTCGCCCCGCCGGCTGGTGCTCGACAGCAGCCTGCGCGTGCCCCTGGATGCGCGCATCATCGCCGACGAAATGCCGCACCGGACCACGATCCTCACCACCCCGCGGGCTTCAAAAGAAAAGATCAGCCGCATCCAGGAAAAGGGGGCGAGCGTGCTGGTGCTGCCCGAGGATGAGCACGGCTGGGTCGACCAGGGCGCCCTCTGGCGCAAGCTGGCTGAGATGGGCTGCACATCGGTTCTGATCGAGGGGGGCAATGTCGTCGCCACCGCCTGCCTCAAGACCCGGGCGGTGGACCGGGTGGCGCTGTTCATCGCCCCCAAGATCATCGGCAGCGGCATCGACGCCGTCGGGGATCTTGGCATCCGCTCCCTCAACTCCGCCATCGAGATCGAAAAGATTAAAGTCCGTATCCTGCCCGTCGACATCCTCGTGCAGGGCCAAGTCCGCTATCTGAGCTGAGGCGATGCATGTTCACAGGACTGATCGAAGAGCTGGGCCGGATTGAAGCCATCGAGCCTGTGGGCGGTGGCAAACGCCTGGCCATCGCGGCAGCGCTGGTCCCGGCGGGGCTGGCGCCTGGCGACAGCGTCGCCGTCAACGGCGTCTGCCTCACCGTGGTGGCCTGCAACAGCGCGGGGTTCACCGCCGAGGCGGTGACCGAGACCCTTGAACGCTCCACCCTTGCTTCGCTGCGGGCTGGTGAAAGCGTCAACCTCGAACGCGCCCTGGCGGCCTCGGGGCGCTTCGGCGGCCACTTTGTTCAGGGCCATGTCGACGGGGTCGGTGAGGTGATCGCCCTGCAGCCGCGCGCTCCCGGCTACTGGCTGCAAGTAATGGTGCCCGATGCCCTGCTGCCTTTAATGGTGGAGAAGGGATCGATCGCCATCGACGGGGTGAGCCTGACCATCGCCGCCCTTGAGGGTGAGACCGTGAGTGTCGCATTAATCCCCCATTCGGCCCGGCAGACCACGCTCGGGCAGAAAAGGAGGGGGGATCAGGTCAATATAGAGTCCGATATCATCGGCAAGTACGTCCAGCGCCTGCTGGAGGGCCGTCCGGAAAAAAAGCCGCTGACGGGTGAGATGTTACATGAATGGGGATATTAGGCAGGTAGTGAGTGCGCATGAAGGAGCAATTTGTCTTTAATACCATCCCGGAAGCGGTCGAGGATCTCCGCCAGGGCAAAATTATCATCGTGGTGGATGATGAAGACCGTGAGAACGAGGGAGACTTTATCATGCTCGCCGAAAAGGCGACGCCCGAGGCGGTCAATTTTATGGCCAAACACGGGCGCGGCCTGATCTGCGTGCCGATGACCCCGGAGCGGCTGCAGGAACTCGATATCAATTTTATGGTGCGCAACAACACCGCGCTGCTCGGCACCGCCTTTACGGTCTCGGTCGACTACCGCTACGGCGGGGTGACCACCGGCATCTCGGCCGCCGACCGCGCCGCCACCATTCTCGCCCTCACCGATCCGCAGGTCAAACCCGCCGATTTTGCCAAGCCGGGGCATATCTTTCCCATCGCTGCGGTTACCGGGGGGGTGCTGCGCCGCGCTGGCCACACCGAGGCGGTGGTCGACCTCGCCCGCGTCGCCGGGGCCTATCCGGCTGGCGTCCTCTGCGAGATCATGGACGAGGACGGCAGCATGGCGCGCCTGCCCGCCCTCTTCAAGTTCGCCCGCCAGTTCGACCTGCGCATCATCACCGTCCGCGCCATGATCGAATACCGCCGCCGTAACGAGATCCTCATCAACCGCGTCGCCAGCACCGATTTTCCGACCCGCTTCGGTCACTTTGCCCTGCATGTCTACGAAAGCAAGGTCGACGACCATCATCACCTCGCCCTGGTCAAGGGTGATGTCGCCGGCGAGGAGCCGGCGCTGGTCCGCGTCCATTCGCAATGCCTCACCGGTGACGTCTTCGGCTCGATGCGCTGCGATTGCGGGGAACAATTGGAATATGCCCTGCGTGAAATCGAAAAGAAGGGTCGTGGCGTCCTCCTCTATATGCGCCAGGAGGGACGCGGCATCGGTCTGGCCAAAAAGATCATGGCCTATGCCCTGCAGGATCAGGGCAAGGACACCGTCGAGGCCAACGAGGCCCTCGGCTACAAGGCCGACCTGCGCGACTATGGCATCGGCGCCCAGATCCTCTGGGACCTCGGGGTGCGCAAGATCGCGCTGCTGACCAACAATCCCAAAAAGATCATCGGCCTCAAGGGCTACGGCCTCGAGGTGGTGGAGCGCGTTCCGATCGAGGTCGAGCCCAACAGCGTCAACGGCTTTTACCTCGAGACCAAGCGCGACAAGCTCGGACATCTCATCATGATGGACGAGGAAGGCAAGCAACCAGACGTCCAGGAAAGCTGAAGAGGAGCGCTCAACGCTCCTGTGAAATCCCGATACCCTGACCATTAACCCAGGTGAATCCCATGCCACACGTGATTGAAGGCCAACTTTCGGCGAGCGGAAAAAAGTTCGCCATCGTCGTCAGCCGCTTCAATGAACTGATCTGCAAAAAGCTCCTCGAGGGCGCGCTCGACTGCATCAAACGCCACGGCGGCGACCTCGACCAGGTCACCATCGCCTGGGTGCCCGGGGCGTTCGAAATCCCGGTCGCGGCCAAGCGCATTGCCCGCAGCACACAGTACGATGCGGTGATCTGTCTCGGGGCGGTCATCCGCGGGGCGACCCCGCACTTTGAATATATCGCCGCCGAGGTGACCAAGGGCATCGCCCAGGCCGGCATGGAGCTGGAGGTGCCGATCACCTACGGCGTCATCACCCCGGACAACCTCGAGCAGGCCCTCGAGCGCGCCGGCACCAAGGCCGGCAACAAGGGCTGGGATGCAGCGATGAGCGCCATCGAGATGGCCGACCTTTTTGCCCATCTCAAGGGGTAGCCGGATGAGAAGAGTGGTGGGACCGATCCCCGTTCTTATACTGCTGCTTTGCACCCTCGCACCCCTGCGCGCGGCCGAGTGGGAGTGGCGCACCTTCACCAACGCCTCCGATGTGCGCCAGGTCCTGGCCGCCGACACCCTGGTCTGGGCCGCCACCAACGGCGGAGTGCTCAGCTACAGCCCTGTGACCGGCCGCTTCACCCCCTTTGTCAACACCGACGGCCTTGCCGGCAATGAGGTCGCCGCCGTCGAACGCGACCGGCACGGCCGCATCTGGATGGCGGCCAGCGGTGGATTGATCAATGTCTATACCCCCTCCTCCGGGCGCTGGCAGACCATCTCCGATTATGACGGCCAGAGCATCAAGGACCTGACCGTGCTCGGCGATTCCCTCTTCGTCTCTCTGGATATCGGCATCAGCCTCTTCGACGCCGGCCGCTGGGAGGTCAAGGAGACCTACAAGATCGGCCGCGTCAACCGCACCCTCATCGACGGCCGGCAGATCTGGGCAGCCTGTCCGGACGGCGTGCGCGCCTCCAACCTCGATCTCCCCAATCTCATGGCCCCGGCTGCCTGGACCCTCTATACCATCGCCGACGGCCTGCCCCACAGCGAGGCCCTCTCTCTGGCCGCCCATGAAGGCCGCATCTATACCGGCACCCTCAAGGGGCTGGGCATCTTCGACGGCACCTCCTGGCTGCCCGGCGAACTGCTCGACAACACCATCGCCGACCTGGCGGTGTGGGGGGAGCAGCTGGCGGTATCCGCCGGCTACGCCGTCCTCAGGAGGAACGGGGCGAACAGCTACAGCCAGATCGGCAATGGTCTCGCCCAGGTCACCTCCCTCAGCGTCGACGGCAGCGGCCGCCTCTGGGCGGGGATCAGCCAGAACGGCCTCGCCTGGATCGGCCCGGAGGGCGCCGCCTGGAACAGACTCCTGCCCGACGGCCCGGCGGACAACAAATATACCGCCCTCACCTTTGACCGGAACGGGGTTCTCTGGACTGCCTCCTCCAGCGGCGGCATCTCCCGCTACGACGGCAGCTCCTGGCGCGTCTTCAACCGCAAGAACGGCCTGCTCCCCGGCAACGACTATCGCACTCTCGCCGTCGACAACCGCAACCGGGTTTGGGCCGGAAGCTGGGGAACCGGAATCGCCCTCTTCACCACCAGCGGCGACAGCATCGCCATCGACATCCTCGATGCCCAGGACGGCCTGGCCGGCATCTCCGTCAATCCCAATTATGTGGTCATCACCGGTCTGCATGCGGATAAAAACGGCAATATGTGGATTCTCAACTACCAGGCCGACAATCTGCAGATCCTCGCCGTCGTCGACTCCCTCGGCAACTGGCAGTATTTCACCACCCGCGACGGCATCAAATCGAAACTGACCACGGCGATCGCCTCCGACCAGAACAACCGGGTCTGGATCGGCACCCAGGACCGCGGCATCAGTGTCCTCGATCACAACGATACCCCCTTCAACAAGTCGGATGACGACCTCAGCCAGGGGCTGAGCACCGAAGACGGCCTCAACAGCCTCGCCATCCGCACCCTCGCCTGCGATGCCGACGGAGTGATGTGGATCGGCACCCCGGAAGGGCTGGAGTACTGGTACGAGGGCGCTCTCAATCCGCGCTATCAGGTCATCAATGACGACATCAATGTCGTCTCCGTCGATGTGCGCAACAACAAATGGATCGGCACCAGCGGCGGCATGAGCATGTTCGAGGCCGACGGCTACACCTGGCGCCATTTCTCCACTTCCACCAGCGCCCTGGTCGGCGATAACGTCACCTCCTTCGCCTTCAACGAGCACACCGGACAGCTCTATATCGGCACCACCAACGGCCTCTCGCGGCTGCAGACCCCTTTCACCCGGCCGGCGGCCAATCTGAGCAGGCTCGCGGGATATCCCAATCCCTTCACGCTGGAGGGCCCGGGTGCGCTTTTCTATATCGAGAACCTGGCCGATAAGGCCACTGTACGCATCTACACCCCGGAAGGACGCCTTATTCGGCATATCCCCGCCGTACAGATCCATGGCTCGCGCACAATCTGGGACGGCCGCAATGACCGCGGCGAACTGGTCGCCAGCGGCATCTATCTTTTCCTGGCCACCACCGAGTCGGGCGAGGCCGGATCGGGCAAAGTGGCGGTCATCCGCCCCTGAGCAATTCAAATTAACTTGTCCGTTATTACAATTTTCCAAAAATCCGCTTGATAATATCTCGCCAATTCCGTTAATTTAGAGTAGTTACAGGAGCGAACCGGGTTGGGGAGGAGACTATCAGTCGCGCCGGCGGTGCGCGGGGCAAAGGGATAAGGCCTCAGATGCGGCGCCGGAAAAGGTTTTTAACAAGAGCATGCTCACTTTTCTCTACGCGAAAAACTATCTCCTCATCGATGAACTCAAGGTTGGCTTCACGCCGGGACTGAATATCATCACCGGCGAGACCGGCGCGGGCAAATCGATCCTCATCGGCGCCCTCGGCGCTGTGCTGGGCGACCGCCTCGGCAAAGAGGTGATCCGCGGCGGGTCCGACAAGGCGGTGATCGAGGCCGAATTCCTCGTCTCTTCGCTGCCGGCGGCCGCGGCCTTTCTGCGCGAGAAGGAGATCGAGGAGCAGGGCGAAAGCCTCCTGCTGCGCCGTGAGGTGCATGCCACCGGCAAGAGCCGATGCTTCATCAACGACACCCCGGTACCCCTGCCGGTTCTGACCGAACTGGGCGATCTGCTCGTCGATCTGCACGGCCAGCATGAGCATCAGCTCCTCCTCAGGGTCGCCAACCACGGCCCCTATCTGGACGCTTTCGCCGGGCTGGAGTCCGATCTGGAGGCCCTCAGGGAGGCCTATCAGGAACTGACCGCCGCGACGCAGGAACTGCGCGCCGTGGAGGAACAGGCTGCCGAGTTGGCCCGCTCCCGCGATTACATGGCCTTTCAGCTCCAGGAGATCCGGGCGGTGGCCCCGGCAGCCGATGAAGAGGAGGAGCTGCAGCGCGAGGAGCAGATCCTGCGCAATGCCGAACTGCTCTTCGAGCGCACCGCGCAAATTTTCACCCGGCTCTACGAGTCGGAGGGCTCGGCTGCCGAACAGCTGACCGCAGCCGCGGCCGATCTCGCCCAGCTGGCAGCCATCGACAGCCGCTTCAGCGCCATGCAGGGCGATTGCCAGAGCGCGCGCATCCTCGTCGACGAGCTGGCCAAGAGCGTGCAGCACTACAATCAGGCCATCGCCTTCGATCCGGAGCGGCTCGAAAAAATCCGTCAGCGTCTGGCGGCCCTGACCGCCCTCAGGCGCAAGCATGGCGGCAGCCTGGCCGACATCATCGCCCTTGGCGACAGGCTGGAGCGGGATCTGGGGCTGGTCGACAACCTCGAGGCGACCCTCGCCCGGCTGGGCAGGGAACGAGAAGCGGCGCGCAGCCGGCTGGCCGGGATCAATGCCGGGCTCTCCGGCAAGCGCCATGGTGCCGCGGAGGATTTCAGCAGCCGGGTGGCCGCCGTCCTCGCGCTTCTCGGCATGCCGCGCGCGCAGTTCGCGGTTGCCCAACACTCTACGCCCGCCGCTGATGAGCCCTGGGTCGAGCTGGAGGGGCAGCGGGTCCGCATCGGAGCGCGCGGCTCCGACCACCTCGAGTACCTGCTCTCCGCCAATCCGGGTGAGGAGGCCAAGCCCCTGGCGGCCGTGGCCTCGGGCGGCGAGATTTCGCGCGTCATGCTCGCCCTCAAGACCCTGCTCGCCGAAGCCGACCGGGTACCGGTGCTGATCTTCGACGAGATCGACATCGGCATCAGCGGGCGCATTGCCCAGGCGGTGGGGCGCAGTCTCAGGGAGCTGGCCGCGAGCCATCAGGTGCTCTGCATCACCCATCTGCCGCAGATCGCCGGCATGGCCGATCATCATTTACTGGTCGAAAAGGGGGGGGACGAACATCAGACGCGCACGACGATTCGTCCCCTTTCGCAGGAAGAACGCGTGGCCCAGGTAGCCGCCCTCATCGGCGGCGATGTGGTCACCCAGGCCCATCTGCAGAGCGCCAGCGAGCTTATCGCGGCCGCTGCCGGCGGGTCCTGACCACCCGCAGGGGCGCGGTGGTGAAGCAGCACGGGTTGGGGTGTGATTCGGAGCAACTACAGAACGCAGCGCTATTGAGCCGAGAGATCAAGCAACCGGTCTACCTTAACTGTCAGGCATCCTAGCAACGAGGTTCACATGAACAGTCAATCACGTTCCGTCTGGGCGGTTTCGATCGCCCTGGTCGTCATCTTCGTCGGGCTTTTCCTGGTCTGTGCGCAGCGCCGGGGTACTGTCGCGGGGGGTGATGACCTTTCCAGCAACGACGAGGAGTTTCGTCAGGAACTGCTGCAGCTTCTCGACCTCACCGAGGGTGAGGGTGGGGCAGAGGGAGAGGCTGCGCAAACCGATGAAGCAGATCTCGCCCTGGCCGACGAGCTTGCGCAGGGCAGCGATGAAGAGTCGGCCGAGAACGCTGACGCCGCCCTCACTGATGACGAGCTGCTCGCCCTTCTCGGTGCGGAGAATGAGACCGGCGACGAAGCCGCCGCGCTCGGACAGCAGGAACCCCCGCCCGCCGCGGGAACGCAGCTGGAGAGCGAGCCGGTGACCACAACGGCCACCATGGGGCTGACGCCGGAAATGTTTAACAAGATGCGCACCGACATCAGCCGCCTAGAGAGCGCGCTCGAGCGCAGCAGCGCCACGGTGGACAGCCTGCAGAGCATCATCGCCAATCGCAATGCCAGGCTGCAGGAACTGGAGAGCCGCAAGGCGACCCCCCGCATCGTCATCCCGGATCTGTCGAAAACCGCCAAAAAGCCCGCCCGCGCCGCCGCTTCGACTGCTGCCGCGGGAGGCAGCGCCTTCGAGGCCGCCTACGAGCGCGCGCGCGCCAAATTCGAGCAGCGCAGCTACCAGGCTGCGATCGATGAATTCTCCGCACTGCTCGCCCAGTATCCCGACCACCAGCTCGCCGACAACTGCCAGTACTGGATCGGCGAATGTTACTTCGGTATGAAAGAGTACCAGAAGGCAGTGGTCGAATTTCAGAAGGTCTTCTCCTACTCCGAAACCGACAAGCATGACGACGCCCAGCTCATGGTCGGGCTCTCCTATGTCCGCTCGAACCAGGCGGAGCTGGCACAAAAGGCCTTCGGCACTTTCCTCGACAACTATGCTGGGAGCGAATATACTTCGGTCGCCAAGCGCTATTATCGCAACATTTAAGCAAGAGTTACCGCGTGAGCCGGTTTGTCCATCTCCATAACCACTCCCACTACAGCCTTCTCGACGGGGCCTGCCGCATCGAGGATCTCGTCGAGAGGGCGGAAAAACAGGGCATGCCGGCGATCGCTCTCACCGACCATGGCTGCATGCATGGGGTCATCAGCTTTTACAAAAAGGCCACCAAGGCAAAGGTCAAGCCCCTGATCGGCTCCGAGGTCTATGTCGCCCCGGGCAGCCGTCTGGAGAAGCAGCCCGATCCCGGCACGGGAGGCACCGCTTTCCATCTCGTCCTGCTCTGCAAGGACATGACCGGTTACCGCAACCTCATGAAGCTGGTCTCGGCCGGCTATCTGGAAGGTTTCTACTACAAGCCCCGCATCGACCGCGCCCTGCTGCGCGAACATCATGAAGGATTGATCGCCCTCAGCGCCTGCCTCAAGGGAGAGGTCAGCCAGCGGCTGCTGCGCGAGAACGAGGAGCGCAGCCGGGCCGCCATCGCCGAATACCACGACATCTTCGGCGAAGATTTCTACCTCGAAGTCCAGAATCACGGCATCCGCGAAGAAGAGACCGCCCGCAGCGCCATCTTTGGCTTTTCTCAAGAGATGGGCATCAAGGTGGTGGCGACCAACGATATCCACTATCTTGAAAAGGGGCACGCCGAGGCCCATGACATCCTCCTTTGTCTGCAGACGGGCAAGGATTTCGAGGATGCCACCCGCATGCGCTACAACACCCGGGAGCTCTATTTCAAGAGCGAGGCGGAGATGGCCGAGGCTTTCCCGGACCATCCCGAGGCCCTGCTTAACACCCTGGAGGTGGCGGAAAAGTGCGACCTCCACCTTGATTCCCGGACCTTTCACCTCCCCGTTTTCCAGCTGCCGCCCGAGCACGCCGGCAAGAGTCTCGACGACTATCTCGCCGAGGTGGCCCGGGCCGGCCTGCGCGAGCGCTATCCGGCGGTGACGCCGGAGCTGGAGAAGCGGCTGGAGTATGAACTCGAGATGATCAAGCGCATGGGCTATGCGGGTTATTTTCTCATCACCGCCGATTTCATCAGCTATGCCCGCAGCCAGGACATCCCGGTGGGGCCCGGCCGCGGCTCAGCCGCCGGCAGCCTGGTCGCCTACGTGCTCAGGATCACCAATCTCGATCCGATCCGCTACGACCTCATCTTCGAACGCTTTCTCAATCCCGAACGCATCTCGATGCCCGACATCGACATCGACTTTTGCTACGAGCGCCGCGAAGAGGTGATCCGCTACGTCAAGGAAAAGTACGGCTACAGCAACGTCTGCCAGATCATTACCTTCGGGACCATGGCGGCGAGGGCCGTCATCCGCGATGTCGGGAGGGTCCTCAAGATCAACTATTCCGAGGTCGACCGCATCGCCAAGCTGGTGCCGGAACAGCTCAAGATCAAGCTCAAGGAGGCCCTGCAGAATGTCGCCGAGCTGCGGCAGATCTCCGAGAAGGATGAGACCGGCCGACGCCTCATCGAGCATGCCCTCGTCCTCGAGGGACTGGCGCGGCACGCCTCCACCCACGCCGCCGGCGTGGTCATCACCCCGGAAGAGCTGACCAACTACGTGCCGCTCTACAAGACCAAGGAGGGCGACATCACCACCCAGTACGACATGAAGTCGCTGGAGGAGGTGGGTCTGCTCAAGATGGATTTTCTCGGCCTGCGCACTTTGACGGTGATCCAGAAGGCGATCAAGGCCCTGGCCGCCCGGGGCATCCGGATCGACATCGACGCCATCCCGCTCGATGATCCCAAGGTCTACGAAGTCTTCGCCCGCGGCGAGACCATCGGCCTCTTCCAGTTTGAAAGTTCGGGCATGCAGGAATATCTGCGCAAGCTCAAGCCCACCTGTCTGGAAGACCTCATCGCCATGAATGCCCTCTACCGTCCGGGGCCCATGGATTACATCAACGATTTCATCCGCGGCAAGCGCGATGCTGCCTCGATCAGCTATCTCCATCCCCTGCTCAGGCCCCTGCTCGAAGAGACCTATGGCATTGCGGTCTATCAGGAGCAGGTGATCAAGATGGCGACGGAGGTGGGGGGTTTTTCGCTCGGCAACGCCGACCTGCTCCGCCGCGCCATGGGCAAGAAAGATCTGGAAATCATGGCCAGGGAGCGGGTTCATTTCACCGACGGGGCCAACCAGCGCGGCGTGCCGAACAAGGTGGCCGATGAAATCTACGACCAGATGGCCAAGTTCGCCGGCTACGGCTTCAACAAGTCCCATGCCGCCTGCTACTCCCTGGTCGCCTATCAGACAGGCTTTCTCAAAGTCCACTACCCGGCCGAATTCATGGCGGCGAACCTGAGCAGTGAAATGAGCAGCACCGCGCGGGTGGTGGTCCTGCTCGAGGAATGCCGCCGCATGGGTCTGGAGGTGCTGGCCCCGGATGTCAACGAAAGTTTCGCCGATTTCATCGTCAGCGAAGGGCGCATCCGTTTCGGCCTCGGGGCGGTCAAGAATGTCGGCCGCGGGGCCATTGAGGCCATCGTCGCCGGCCGTGAGAAGAAGGGGCGCTTCGCGACCCTGGTCGATCTGGTCTGCGCCATTGACCTGCAGGCGGTGAACAAGAAGGTCCTGGAAAGTCTCATTCAGGCCGGGGCGATGGATTCCCTGGCCGGAACCCGGGCGCAGAAATTCGAGGGCCTCGAGGAGGCCATCAATTACGCCCAGGCGATCAACCGCAGCGCGGCCCTCGGCCAGTTCTCCTTTTTTGACGGCGGCGAGGAAAAGGGCGAGGAGAGTGAGAGCTTGCGGCCCCCCCTCCCCCTGGTGGCCGACTGGCCCGAGGGCGATGCCCTCAACCGCGAAAAGGCGATGCTCGGTTTTTATCTCACCGGCCACCCCCTCGACCGCTTTCGCGAGGATATCCGTTCGCTTTCCACCGTCCCCCTCGATCAGGCCGGGGAGTGCAAGGACAACAGCAAGGTCCGCCTCTGCGGGCTGATCACCGAAGTCAAGACCCTCCTTGACCGCAAGCAGCGGCCGATGGCCTTTTTCAAGGTCGAGGATTTCACCGGCAGCATCGAGGGACTTACCTTCGCCGAGGCCTACGACAAGAATCGCGCCGCCATCCAGGTCGATCAGATCGTCATGGCTCTCGGCCGGATCAGCACCCGCGAGGGCGACGCCCCCAAGCTCGTCGTCGAGGAGGTCATCCCCCTCGAGGAGGCGCGCAAGCGCTTCACCCGCAGCCTCTTTCTCTCTCTCGACCCCGGTTCGGCCGATGAGGAGCTGCTGGCCGGGCTCAAGCAGACCCTCAGCGAATTCACCGGAAGCGTGCCCCTCTTTCTGCGCATCAAGGGGTCGGATGACGGCGACTATTTCCTGCGCTCCCGCTCGATCACGGTCACACCGAGTCTGGCGCTGCTCGATCGCCTGCGCGCGCAGGTGGGGCGGGAGAATGTCTGGGTGGGGGCCTGAGATGAGCCCGGCGAAAAAGGCCAGCGATGCGGAGATCTGCCGGCGCCTGGCCGGACTGGTGCGGGCCGAGACTCTGGGCCTTGAGGAGGCGGATTGGCGTGCTTTTTGCGCGCGCATGGAGCGCACCCTTTGCGCTCCGGCTCCGGCCGGCGGCGGGCTGCTCATCCACATCGACGGCGCCGCCCGCGGCAACCCCGGCCCGGCGGCCATCGGGGTGATCCTTGCTGAATCCGGCGGCCGCACCGTGCGCGAACACGGCGCCCGTATCGGCGAAACCACCAACAACGTCGCCGAGTACCGCGCCCTGCTTTGCAGCCTCGAGCTGGCCCGGGAGATGGGCGCCGACCACCTCACCGTGCACAGCGACAGCGAACTGCTGGTCAAACAGATGAACGGCCTCTACCGCGTCAAGAACGAGCAGCTCCTTCCGCTCTATCTCCAGGCCCGCGCCCTCTGTGCAGGATTCTCTTCCGTGGAGATCGCCCACGTTCCGCGCAGCCGGAACCGCCGCGCCGACCAGCTCGCCAATCTGGCGCTCGATACCCCTGACCCGAAAGCATGAGCGGCCCTGCGGCTGCGCCTGCCCCCGGCGGCCCTGCACTGCGACTTTTTCCTTATCCCGGTTATTCACTGTTCAACAGGCTGGACCTCAACAATGGAATCCAAAAAACTTAAAGCAAGACTGGAACTGGAAGACGGCTCGGTCTATCACGGCTTCTCCTTCGGCGCCCAGCACACTACAGCCGGCGAGGTGGTCTTCAACACCAGTATGGTCGGTTATCCGGAGACCCTCACTGATCCCTCCTATCACGGCCAGATTCTGGTCCTGACCTACCCCCTCATCGGCAATTACGGCGTGCCCGGCAGCGATGTGGTCGACGGCATCGAACGCAATTTCGAATCGGACCGCATCCACGTGCACGGGTTGATCGTCTCCGAGTACTCTTCCGAATACAGCCACTGGAACGCCCGGCGGAGCCTGGGCGAGTGGCTGACGCAGAACGGCATTCCCGCCCTCTCCGGGATCGACACCCGCGCCCTGACCAAGCGGCTGCGCGACGAGGGCACCATGCTCGGCCGCATCCTCTTTTTCGCCGAGGAACAGACCTTTTACGATCCCAACAAGACCAATCTGGTCGCCGAGGTGAGCCGGCGTGAGCCGGTCGAGTACGGCGAGGGCGACAAGAAGGTCATTCTGGTCGACTGCGGCGCCAAGAACAACATTCTGCGCGGCCTGCTTCATCTTAACCTGCGCGTGCGCTGCGTGCCCTGGAATTATGATTTCAGTGGCGAGGAGTATGACGGCGTCATGCTCTCCAATGGCCCGGGCGATCCCAAGATGTGTGTTGAGACTATCCAGATCATCCGCAAGGTGATGGAGCGCAGCCGCCCCATCTTCGGGATTTGCATGGGCAACCAGCTGCTCGCCCTGGCTGCGGGCGCCGACACCTACAAACTCAAGTTCGGCCACCGCAGCCAGAACCAGCCCTGCGTCGAGGTGGGGACCAAACGCTGTTACATTACCGCGCAGAACCACGGCTTCGCCGTCGACGGGCGCACCCTGCCTGCCGGCTGGGAACCCTGGTTCGTCAATGCCAACGACGGCACCAATGAGGGCATCCGGCACCGCTCCAGGCCCTTCATGAGTGTCCAATTCCATCCCGAAGCGGCCCCGGGGCCGGTCGATACCATGCTGTTGTTCGAAGACTTTAGCAGGATGCTCTAATGGCTGAAAAAGTGATCATTCTGGGGAGCTCCGCCCTCAAGATCGGTGAAGCGGGCGAATTTGACTATTCCGGCAGCCAGGCGATCAAGGCCCTCAAGGAAGAGGGCATCAAGACCATCCTGGTCAATCCCAACATCGCCACCATCCAGACCTCCGAGCATCTCGCCGACGAGGTCTACTTTCTGCCGGTGACCCCCTATTTTGTCGAGCAGGTGATCAAGAAGGAAAAGCCGGATGGCATCCTGCTCGGTTTCGGCGGCCAGACCGCCCTCAACTGCGGGGTCGAGCTGGAGCGGGAGGGAATTCTGCGCCGCTACGGGGTAGCTGTGCTCGGTACCCCGGTTGAGGCGATCATGAACACCGAGGACCGCGATCTCTTCACCGCCAAACTGCGCCAGATCGACGTCAAGGTGCCGCGCAGCCACGCGGTCACCTCGGTCGAGGAGGCGGAGCGGGTGGCCGGCGAGATCGGCTACCCGGTGATGATCCGCATCGCCTACGCCCTCGGCGGCCTCGGCTCGGGCATCTGCCGCAGCGTCGAGGAGGTGCGCGAGCGCGCACACAAGGCCTTCAGCTACACCCGCCAGATCCTGGTGGAGGAGTATCTGCTCGGCTGGAAGGAGATCGAATTCGAGATCGTCCGCGACCAATACGACAACTGCCTTTCGGTCTGCAACATGGAGAATTTCGATCCCATGGGGATCCACACCGGCGAGAGCATCGTCGTTGCCCCGAGCCAGACCCTCACCAGCAGCGAATACCACAAACTGCGCGCGATCGCCATCCGCACCGTGCGCCATCTCGGCATTGTCGGTGAATGCAACATCCAGTACGCTCTGGATCCCTTTTCCGAGGATTATCGGGTCATCGAGATCAACGCCCGGCTCTCGCGCAGCTCAGCCCTCGCCTCTAAGGCGACCGGCTATCCCCTTGCCGCGGTGGCGGCCAAGCTGGCCCTCGGCCACAGCCTCATCGATCTGCCCAACTCAGTCACCCGCGTCACCAAGGCGAGCTTTGAACCCGCCATCGACTATGTGGTGGTCAAGATCCCGCGCTGGGATCTGAAAAAGTTCCGCCAGGTTTCGAAAAAAATTGGCTCCTCGATGAAATCGGTCGGCGAGATCATGGCCATCGGCCGCAAGTTCGAGGAGGCCCTGCAAAAGGGGCTGCGCATGCTCGAGATCGGCTTCGACGGGGTGGTGCTCAACCGGCCCTTCGAAATCGGCGATCTGCGCGAGGAGCTGGCCGAACCGACCGACCTGCGCATCTTCGCCATCCCTGAGGCCATGGAGCAGGGGATGGATATCGACGAGATCCACGCACTCACCCACATCGACCGCTGGTTCCTCCACAAGATCGCCAACATCGTCGCCATGAAAGAACGGCTCGGCGAGGTGGGCGAACAGCGCTGCCCGCGCGACATCATGCTTGAGGCCAAGCAGCTGGGCTTTTCCGACACCCAGATCGGCCGCGCACTCGGGCAGGGCGAGGAGGAGATCCGCAAGCTCCGCAAGGCCTATGGCCTGGCCCCATGCGTCAAGCAGATCGACACCCTCGCCGCTGAATACCCGGCCCAGACCAACTATCTCTATCTGACCTACAACGGCGAGGAGGACGATGTCTCCTTCAACGCCCGCAACTCGGTGATGGTGCTGGGCAGCGGGGCCTACCGCATCGGCAGCTCCGTCGAATTCGACTGGTGCTGTGTCAATTCGGTGATGACCCTCAAGCAGCTCAACTACCAGACCATCATGGTCAACTACAATCCCGAGACCGTCAGCACCGACTATGACGTCTGCGACAAGCTCTACTTCGATGAACTCAGCTTCGAGGCGGTCTGCGACATCTACGACAAGGAGAAGCCGCTCGGGATCATTCTTTCCATGGGCGGACAGATCCCGAACAACCTTGCCCTGCGCCTTCATAACGTGGGGGTGCGGGTGCTGGGCACCTCGGCCTTGAGCATCGACAGCGCCGAGGACCGCCACAAGTTCTCCCGCCTGCTCGACCAGCTCCACATCGACCAGCCGGCCTGGGCCGAACTCACCTCCATAGAGCGGGCGATCGCCTTCGCCGCTGAGGTCGGCTACCCGGTGCTGGTGCGCCCCTCCTACGTCCTGAGCGGGGCGGCGATGAGCGTCGCCTCCAATGATGCTGAACTGGAAAAATTCCTCAACAAGGCGGCCAGGATCTCCTCCGACCATCCGGTAGTCATTTCCAAATTCATCGAGAACGCCAAGGAGATCGAGATTGACGCCGTCGGCAACGAGGGCGAGCTCCTGGTCTACGCCATCAGCGAGCATGTCGAAAACGCCGGGGTCCATTCCGGCGACGCCACCATTGTGCTGCCGCCGCAGCGGACCTTTCTGGAGACCACGCGGCGGGTCAAAAAGATCGCCAGCCGTATCGCAGCGGCCCTCAAGATCAACGGCCCCTTCAACATCCAATTCGTCGCCAAGGACAACGAGGTCAAGGTGATCGAGTGCAACCTGCGCGCCTCGCGCAGCTTTCCCTTCGTCTCCAAGATCTTCGACATCAACTTTATCGACCTGGCGACGCGGGTGATTATGGGCCATCATCCTCCGCGCATCGACCGCTCGGCCTTCGACCTCGAGTATGTCGGGGTCAAGGCTCCGCAGTTCTCCTACACCCGCCTCAGCGGCGCCGATCCCACCGTAGGGGTGGAGATGGCCTCCACCGGCGAGGTCGCCTGCCTGGGCGACGATTTCGACGAGGCCTTTCTGCTCTCCCTGCTTTCGGTCGGCTACCGCCTGCCCATCCGCAATGTCCTGCTCTCGACCGGTCCGATCGAGACCAAGGTGGAGTTTCTCGCCGCCACCCGCAAGCTGCAGGAGATGGGCATCCAGTTCTTCGCCACCGGCGGCACCGCGCGTTTCATGGCGGAGAACGGCATTCCCGCCCGGCAACTGCACTGGCCGCTCTCGGAGAAGAAACCGGGTGTGCTGGATTACATCAGCGAGCGCAAGATCGATCTGGTCATCAATATCCCCAAGAATTACCAGGAGGAGGAGTTGACCAACGATTATATCATCCGCCGGGCGGCGGTCGATTATGCCATCCCGCTCTTCACCAACATGCAGCTGGCGCGGCGCTTTGTCGAGGCCCTGAGCCGCAAATCCCTCAAGGAGCTGCAGATCAAGAGCTGGCGGGAGTATCTGCAGTAGCTGCGGCGGCCGGATCGATCGACTAAAAAATCACTTGTGCTTGTGCATAAATTTCGATAAAATCCAGAAGATGTCCTAACCGGAGTACGCCATGAATGGGATGAAGTTTTGGATGGTGATCCTGCTCGCCGGCCTTGCCGTGTGCAGCCTGTGGGCGGCGGATGAACCGCAGGGGGTGCGTACCCTCGCCGTGCTCGATTTCGAGAACAACAGCCTCAAGGACAAGGAGGAGATGGCGCCCCTCTGCAAGGGCCTCGCCGACATGTTCATCACCGAGTTGAGCAAGGTCCGCCAGTTTCAGCTGGTCGAGCGCGCCAATCTGCAAAAGATCCTCTCAGAGATGAGCCTCGGCCAGACCGGGGTGATCGAGGAGTCGGCCGCCCAGGAGGTGGGCAAGATGCTCGGGGCGCAGAATCTGGTCCTCGGCTCTTTCATGCTCATGTTCGACGGCAAGCTTCGCATCGACGCGCGCCTGGTCGAGGTCGAGAGTGGCAAGACCCTGATGGCCGAGGAGGCGACCGGATCTCCCGACGATCTCGCCAAGCTGGTCACCCGACTGGTCAACCGCAACATCGAGAGCCTGAATGTCGAGCTGTCGGGGGAGGAGAAAAAGGCCCTTCGGCAGGCCGACAACCGTTCCTTTGACGCCGCCCTTCTCTTCGCCCGCGGCCTGGATTTCGAGGAAAAAGGCGATCTGGCGAATGCCCGCAAGTGCTATGTGCTTGCGCTCAAGCACAACCCCAGGTTCCGCCGCGCCCGCATCCGGCTCGAGGCCTTGAAGAACACCAACTGATCCGCCAGCTTTTTCTGAACGCAGTGAGAGGCAACCATGGTCAAACATCCTGTTCGTTACGGCGGTGCGCTTTTTGTTCTGTTACTCGTCCTCTTCCAGAGCTGCGCCCCGGCCCAGCAGAACCTCGGTCATGAGCTGATTGAGCGCGGGGAGTATGCCCGGGCGGTGCGTCCGCTCAAGATGGCGATCGCCCAGGACTATACGGACGTCCAGTCCATCCGCGACATGGGCATCGCCATGTACCACGCCGGCAAGCTCAAGCTCGCTCGCGGTTTTCTCCGTCTTGCCCTCAGCCGTGCCCCCAAGGATATGCCGACCCTCTATTACCTCGGCATGGTCTATGAACTCGAGGGGCAAATTGATCAGGCCCTCCAGCACTACAGCCGCTATACCCAGCTCAATCCCGCACGCAAGATGCGCCAGACTGTCGAAGGCCGCATGCAGGTTCTCGTCCGCCAGCAGATGGCCGCCCAGATCAAGGCCCTGCTCGAGCAGGAGGAGGCGCTCGAGGCCTCCCCGGCGCCTGAAAATTCAATCGCCGTCCTCTATTTCACCGATCTTTCCGGCAATCCCGATTTCGTCCCCCTGCGCAAGGGGCTGGCGGAGATGCTGATCACCGATCTCGCCCAGGTCAAGAGTTTGCAGGTAGTGGAGCGTGCGCGCATGCAGATGCTGCTCGATGAGATGGGGCTGGGCATGACCGGCCTGGTCAAGGAGGAGACCGCCCCGCGCATGGGCCGGCTTCTCAAGGCCGGCCGAATCGTCCAGGGCACTTTTTCCGGCGCGGATGCCAAAATGCTGAAAATCGATGCACTGCTGGCGACGGTGGGGGTGGAGACTCCCGCCGCGGCGGAAAAGATCTCGGGCTCCCTGGAGGAGTTTTACCAGCTCCAGAAGGATCTGGTCTTCAATCTCATCGACGTCATGGGGCTGCGCCTTTCCCGCGGCGAGCGGGAGGCGATCCAGCGCATCCCAACCAAAAATTTGACCGCCTTCATGGCCTGGTGCCGCGGACTCGATGAAGAGGACCGCGGCAACTGGCAGGGCGCCCAGGAGCAGTTCCGGGCCGCGGTCAGCGCCGATCCCGCTTTTCAGTCCGCCATCGACGCCATCGGGCGCAGCGCGGCCTTCGCCTCTTTCTCGCCCAGGCCGGAGACGGCTCCGCCGTCGCTGCTGGCCGAAGCGGGCGGGAGGGATGACCGGCGGGAGAGCACGCGCCTGCCCTCCGGCGGCGCTGCAGCGGTCCCGTCAGCCAGCGCGGGTGATTTGATCACCATCGACCTGCTCAGCCGCGCAGCAGCCCAGATCACCCCCGGTTTTGTCCCCGGGGTGGAGTCGCGCAAGCCCACCACTGAATCCTCCACCATCGGCATCGGCACCGGCATCCCGCTGGAGGTGCGCATCCAGTTGCCCGTCAAACCGTAACCCGCAGCCATGATCCGCAGCAAGGAAAGCCCTATGATCGAGCAACGCAAAGCACCACTTCGCCTCCTCACCGCCCTGATCCTCGCGGCCTGTCCGGCCCTCTTCGCCCAGCCTGCCATGCTTCAGCGCGCCCGCGAGGGGACCGCCTCGGCTTCCGCTGTCCTGAATCTCTGGCAGGTTGAGGATGAGCAGGTCCGCCAGATCGCCATTCCACTCACCTTTCTCTATCCGGTCAACGAGCAGCTTCAGCTTACCATCGGGGCCGGGCCTGCCTTCAGCACCTTCGAGGGCTCGGGCGAGGCCGCCCTGAACGGATTCTCCGACACCCGCTTCGGCGGCAGCTATCTCTTCAAAAATGAGCGGCTGCTTGCCACCTTCGGGATCAACCTCCCCAGCGGCAAGCACGCCCTCAACGGCGAGGAGCTGAGCGTGGCCAATATCCTCGCCCTGCACGCCTTTGATTTCACCGTCCCCATCCTCGGCCAGGGTCTGGATGTCAGCGCCGGACTGGTTTCCGCCTTTCCGCTCGGCGGCATGGTCGCCGGCCTGGGGGCGGGATTTCTCATGCGCGGGGCTTTCGAGCCCTTTGAAAACGGCAGTGTCAAGTATAATCCGGGCGAAGAGATCACCCTCTCGGCGGCGGTTGACCTTCCCCTGCAGCGCCGTAAAAAACTGATGTTCGATGCCAATTACACTATCTACACCGCGGACAAGGCGGGGGGGAGCAAACTCTTCCAGGCGGGAAACCGCATCACCCTGCAGGCGATGGCCTGGTTCCCCGGCGAGAGCGCCGGAGTGCTGCTTATGGCCCGCGACCGCATCCGCGCCGCCAATAAAATCGTCAGCAACGACGATCTCATCCCGGAGCGTCAGAACAGCAACGGCAATGAACTGGAGCTGCTCGCCATGGTCTCGCTGCCTCGCAGCGCCTATACCACCCTGCGCGGGGTGATCGAGGGCAAAATTTACAGCAACAACGCCTACGACATCGGCGGAGCCACCATCGGTGGCATCGGCGCCGGCCTGAGCAAGATTTTCACCCCCCATCTCTCCCTCGAGCTGGATGGCCGTTTCTACTTCGGTTCAATGGAGACCGGCATCGATAAGGTCGGCCTCACCGGCCTGCGCGCGACAGGCGGCCTCAAGTACCGTCTTTAATCAGGTTCAGGAGTCCCTCTATGTTCTGTAAAATTGCAGCAATGAAAAGCCCCGCGGCCCTGATCCTCCTCGCCCTCGCTCTGGCCGGATGCAGCGAGCAGCCCGGCCAGCCTGGACGGGATACCGCTATTCGTCTCAACCTCCGCTTTCTCCCCCCCGGCGAGCGCTCCGCCTTTCCCGGGACGGAGGAGGAGACGGCGAGCCTGGGCAAATCGGCGCGGCTGGTCGAAGACCAGGTGCTGCTGCTCCACTGCGACGACGAAAGCCTCGCCGTCGCGACCGATGCCAGCCTCTACCGCAACAATTTTCAGCTCTTCAGCATCGAGTATGCCAACTCGGAAAACGCCGCGCTTAAAAAAGCCCTGGTTTTCAACGGCGACAATTCGTACGGCCTCAGCACAGCCTATGAAAGCAAGGCGGGGATCCTCAACGGCACGCACGGTTTTTCCTTCTCCTGCCGCTTGCAGATGACCGGTGCCGGCATGATAGGGGAGAAGCGCATCTTCGACCGGCACGACCCCCTGGGCGGATACACCATCGGGGTCATCACCTCGCCCCTCGCCTACACCCCCAGGCTCTTTCTGAAAATCAAGCAGGAGGGCGTCGAGACCATCCTCACCAGCAAGTCGGTCCTGACCCCGGGCACATGGTATAAAATCAGCGCCGGCTATGACCAGAACCGGCTGGCGATCTCCATCAACGACAAGGCCGACACCACCCTCGCCCACCGCGGCCTGGTCTCGCCCTCGGCCCGTCCCACGGTCCTCGGCGCCGGCTGGAACGGCGACCTCATCGGTTACCCCTTCAACGGCCTGCTGGATGAAATCTCGCTGACCACTACGGTGGACTATTACGACTTTGAACAGATCCGCGTGGCTGTCGTCGATCTCTCCGACTATGACAACATCAGCGACTTTTACAGGACCAAGGGGATGGAGATGGCCGATTCACTCTACCACCTGGAGGAGTCGGGCACCGGGGCGCCCTCCTGGGAGGCCTATGGGCAGGTCTTCCGGGATATTGGCCTCGAGGTGGTTTACAACCAGAATCTGGGAATTGACAAGGGCTTCGCCGCCGGGACCATCCGCGGTGTTGAAGGAGGGAACCTGATCTTCGTCGGCGCCATTCAGGACGGCGCAGTGATCTACAGCGGCGGCGGTTTCGTCTGGACCACCGGCGATGCCATGGCCGATGTGGTGATTGAACTCGAAAGTTATGAAGGGAAATGAATCCTGAATGAGGGGGCGGCGGCCGGATCCGGCGGCCGCCTTTTGAGGTGGAGTATGGCTCGGGCCGGCGGTGACGCCGGCCTTTTTGATTTCTGATTGTTTCAGGCGCGGGTGAGCAGCCGCTGCCGGACCAGTTCTGCGACCTCCATCGCCGCACTGCCGCGCAGTAGCATGCCGACCTGCCCTGCCGCCTCGCTTTTTTTGATGTTCTCATCCTCTCCGATTTCACCCCAGGACGAGAGAGTGATTCCCATCGCCTGCAGGAGGAGTTCCTGCATGGCCTGGATGCGCCGCCGCTCCATGCCCGCCCCCGCGCGGTTGATAACCAGCCTCGGCTTGTAGCCATCCAGCCCCTCCTGGATGACTGTACAGAGGTGGGGGTGCGCCTCACCATGGCGGGCGAGAAAGGCAGGCAGGGTTCTGATCTCCCCCGCCCGGGTGATATCCCCGCATCGGCTCAGACGCCCGAAAAGATCCGGCCAATGGCGTGAGCGGTGCTGGATACGGCGGAAAAAGCCGGTGCGGATGAACTGATAGGATTCAAGGAGAGAGGAGTTGGGCAGACGGGCGACGACGATGGGGAGGTCCGCCGCAAGAAAAAGGTCGAGATGGGGATAGCTGGGTCCCTGGCCGCAGTCGATCACGATATACTCTGCGCTCAGCCTGTGCAGATGCAGAAGGATCTTCTGCTTGGCGGCCAGGGAGAGGCGGGTATGGCTTTGCACCGACGGCGAGCCGGTGATGAGGTAGAGGTTCTTGTTGTCGACGGGACGCGGCAGGATGTTGATATCGGCGTCGCGCCGCTGGAGAAAATGGTGCAGGAACTGATCGCTGACCGGAAGGCGGGTGCGACCGTAGAGCCCGGCAGCGGCGAGATCGCTGTCGAGCAGGATGGTCCTGTGGCCCTTGCGGGAGAGGGTCAGGGCAATGAGCCAGCAGAGGGCGGTTTTGCCGCAGCCCCGGCCGCCCGAGCCGACGGAGATGATGCAGGCGGCCGGGGCTGTGCCGGTATCGGGCTCGGCGAGGAGCTGGTCGAGGTCCAGTGCAGCGAGATCGGCAAACATGGAGTATCCTTTGTTTGGTCTTGACGAGCACTAATGCAAGACCCGCGCCAGGAACAGTCTGTTTGCCGGCCCAATCAGGTCATGAAAAACAGTATGTTAAATTGCATCCTCACCGCCTGCCCCGCGCGACCGGGTAAAGTATGCGCACTGTGCATGACACCTGTCCTCTTTTAGTGACGGCCGAGCTCCCCTCCCCTTTAACACGGTTTTTCCGGCCGGGCCGGACTGTTTATCGGGCGCTCTCCGCCGCCTTGAGATGGTCCACCTCGGTGCCCATCAGGCTGTGGGGGATGGCGAAGGCGATCAGGGTGACGAGGGCGGCGGCGAATACCCACTTGCGCGCCTGGGGATTCCTGCGCACGGCCAGTGCGGCGGCGATCCAGGCCACCAGGGCGATCAGGGTTTTATTGTCGGTCAGATCGGTGCCGAAAGGGATGCCGGTCCAGTATTCGCCAAAGGCGTATTTCTGCACCAGCGGGCCGAAGATCATCCCCCCGATAAAGATGACCGCCAGGGTCCACCAGGTCCACGCCTTCAGGTCAGCCCCTTTTCTGAGGGCCTCCAGGCCGGCGCGGGTGGAGAGGAGCATCCCGAAAAACATGATGAAAATGTGCGGGATCAGCACGGAGGCGGGGACGGAATGGCGAAAGCGGGTGACGACCACGCCGGTCTCCGGGATGCGCACTATCTGCCCCTGCTCCTCGACTTCAATGTAGTACTGCATCTTGCCCCCGGTCGGCTGTTCCGGCAGATCGGCCCTGAAGCGGTCCCCGGCTGCGGGCATCGGCACCGTGCTCCAGTCATCGTTCGAGTTGAGGCGGCGATAAAAAAGGGCAGCCCGGGCGGCCCCGCTGCCGGCGGGTAAGCTGACGCTGTGGTCCTCGCCAATGACGTGGGCGCAGGGCAGTTTGTAGGCGGCGCTCTGGCCCTCCAGAACGAAATTTCCGCGCTCGGGATGGGTGGGTCCGGTCATGCGCTGGTAGACTGCGGAGGCGAGGGTGATGACCAGGGCGAGAAACCAGAGGAGAATGGAGCGTTTCATAGAAACCTCATTGGATGGATTTGTTTCAGGGCATGCATTAGCAAAAACAGACCGCGCAGGCGGCTTATTCCACACACTGCAAAAGGGTTGATAATGACGGCGGAAAATTGTACATTGCATAAATGAGCATTCACCACCCGGCTTCATCTCAACGATATCGCAAGAGGGAATGTATGCGAAACCATATGCAGCCCCTGCTTCTCCTCCTCCTGCTCGCCGGCCTCTTCATCTCGTGCAAGGATAAAAAGGCCATCGAGAGCGGGATCGAGTTCGTCAAGGTAAACGGCGGCCAATTCCAGATGGGAGACACCTTCGGCGACGGCGACAGCGATGAGCAGCCCGTCACCGAGACCAGGGTCGGGGATTTTTACCTCGGCAAGACCGAGGTGACCGTGGCGCAGTTCCGCCGTTTTGTCGATGCGACCGGTTATGTGACCGAAGCGGAAAAGGAGGGCAGCGGTTGGGCCTGGACCGGGGAAAAGATCGACCGCATTCCCGGCGCGGACTGGCGCAATTCCGGCTTCGAGCAGGGCGACTTCCATCCGGTGATCAATGTCAGCTGGAATGATGCCATGGCCTTTTGTGACTGGGCGGGCTGCCGGCTGCCCTCAGAAAAAGAGTGGGAATATGCCTGCCGCAGCCGCGGCCAGAAGATCAAATACAGCTGGGGGAATGATTTTCCGCGCGGCGCCAAAGGGGGCAACATCGCCGACGAGAGCGGGGCCGCCGGCTATCCCCTGCGGAGCTGGTTCAAGGGCTACAGCGACGGCTTTGTCTTCACTGCTCCTGTCGGCCGCTTCGAGGCCAACGGCCTGGGGCTTGTGGACATGACCGGAAATGTGCTCGAGTGGTGCTCCGATCTCTATGAGGAATACCTCGGCTATCTGCCTCCGAACCGGGAGTTCAGCTCCCTGCCCATGGAGCGTTCGCGGGTGCTGCGCGGCGGCTCCTGGGCGGATGATCCGGCCTACAGCCGCTGTTCCGAGCGGGCCGGCCAGGATCCCTCTTTCGCCTACCCCTTTATCGGTTTTCGCGTTGCCTCGTCCGGCAAACCCTGACCCATACAGAACAGAAAGGGAATATCATGAAACGCTCCGCTCTGCTCCTCCACTTTCGCACACTGGCCCTTTTCGTGCTCATGCTGCTCCTCTCCGGTGCGGTCACCCTGCTCTTCGGCGCCGAAGGCGAAGGCAGCCGGCCGATGACCTTCTTTTCGGTCTGGGCTCTGCCCCGCGTCTGGGTGGGGGCCATCCTCGGCTTCCTCGGCCTCGTCCTGCTCATGACCCGCAAAGCCACGGCCTGGGTGCGCTTCGCCGCCCTGGTCATCATCTTTCTCGCCTTCAGTGTCGTCCCCTTCCTGCCCTGGGGCAAATTCGCTTCCGGGATGGGGCTCCATCCGAGCCCGATGTGTTCGGTCGAGAAACCACTGATGTTCATCCAGATGGGCCGCAGCGTGCCGATCATCTTTATTTCGATCCTCGGCTTCATCCTGCTCATGACCGTCATCGCCAACAAGCTCTTCTGCGGCTGGAATTGCCCGATCGGCGCCCTGCAGGAGCTCCTCCACCGCATTCCCCTGCCGCGCGGCTGGAAGGGCAAGCTTCCTTTCCGGATCACCAATGCCATCCGCATTGCGCTTTTTCTTCTCTTCGTCGCCTTGCTTTTCGGCATGGGGTTCAGCCTCTATGCCTGGATCAATCCCTTTGAGTTTCTTCACTGGCAGATGGAATGGGCGATCATTCCCGCCTTTGTCATCACCTTCATCGGCGCCCTCTTTTTCTACCGCCCCTTCTGTTACCTGGTCTGCCCGATCGGGCTGCTGACCTGGCTGGCCGAACATATCTCCATTTTGCGCGTGCGCCTGGACAAGCAGGCCTGCACCGACTGCATGCTCTGTGTTAAAAAGAGCCCCTGTCCGACGGTTCCCTCCATCCTTGAGGGTAAAAAATCACGCCCCGACTGCCACGCCTGCGGGGCTTGCATCGAGGCCTGTCCGGAAAATGCGCTCAAATTCAAGTAAATCGGGCACCTTCCACGGCCTCTACGCAGAGCTGTTTGCCCTCTACGGGCCCCGGGGCTGGTGGCCCCTGATCGGATTGGCGGAGGAGTCGCGCCCCGGCTGCTGCATCCGGGGCTACCACCCCCTCGACTATGAGCTGCCCGCCACTCCGGCGCAGGTCTTCGAGATCTGCGCCGGGGCCATCCTCACCCAGAGTGTGAACTGGACCTCGGTCGAGAAGGCCCTGCGCAGCCTCCACGCCCTGAATGCCCTCCAGCCCGCCCGCCTGCTGGCGCTGGGCGACGATGTCCTGACTGCGGCCATTCGCCCCGCCGGCTATTTCAACCAGAAAGCCAAAAAACTGCGTCTCTTCAGCGCCTTCTTCGCCGGCCTCGATGGCCGCATCCCCGACCGCCAGGAACTGCTCACCCTTTGGGGCATCGGCCCGGAAACCGCCGATTCGATGCTCCTCTACGCCTTCAAGGTGCCGACCTTTGTGGTCGATGCCTACACCCGCCGCGTCCTGACCCGGCGCGGGCTGATCAGGGGAAGTGAATCCTATGATGATATCAAACGGCTCTTCGAGGAGAACCTGCCGCGCGACCTGGCCCTTTTTCAGGAGTACCACGCCCTGATCGTCGAACATGCCAGGGAGCTGAGGGGCAAGCCAGGGGAGTGAGAGACACCGTCTGTGCGGGAACGCCAGCCTCAAAGCATAAAAAAAGGGTGCGCATCGGCGCACCCTTTTTTTGTGTCGGGGGAGAAGGAAGAAATGGATCAGGGGACCTGGCAGCGGGGGTCGATCCGGGCGTTGGTCTGCCAAAGGTCAAAATCGGAAGCCGCCGGGGAGCCGTTGAGATCGATGTCGCTGAGGCAGTAGCCCGACTCGCCGGCATAATTGGCATCGTACCAGACGACATGGTCACGCGTGGTGATGGCGCCGTCCTGGTTGATATCCCCCGCCCAGAAACCCCAGACCCCGGGCTCCAGCTCAACGCAGGTGCGGCCGGCGCTGTCAAATTCATAACTCTGGCTGAGGCTGGTGGTGAAATCGAAGG
>JAKPUX010000272.1 GCA_029554865.1 bacterium
CTCCGGCTGGTTCTCCACCAACATCCTCGGCAACCGCGACGGCGAGGTGCTCGACGATCCCGAATCCTTCAAGAGCAAGGAGGTCTCCAAGCTTTCGGTGCTGGACACCATTTTCCAGCCCGAGCACAATCCGGATCTCTATGCCAATGTCTATCACAAGGTGCGCATCAACTATTACCCCCCGCGCGGTGACAACAAGGAGAGCTGGGACAACATCGATATCTTCGGCTGGCTCGGCTATCCCATGCAGATCAAGGTCAATTTCCTCTGCCGCGACAGCATTCTGGCCGCGCCGATCGCTCTTGATCTGGCCCTCCTGCTCGATCTGGCCCAGCGCTCGCATATGAAGGGGATCCAGGAGTGGCTCTCGTTCTTTTTCAAGAGTCCCATGACCGCGCCCGGTCTCTATCCGGAGCATGATGTCTTTATTCAGCTGATGAAACTCAAGAACACCCTGCGCCATCTGCGCGGTGAAGAGCTGATCACGCATCTGGGATTGGAATACTACGACTGACATCCTCCGTTGATCCGGAACCGGCCGCTCCCCGCTTTTCAGCGGGGAGCGGATGCCGGGCCTCCGGGGCGGTGCTGGCCCTATTAAAGGTAGACAAGCGCGTTTGAAGAAGACGACCCCCATAACGACTTTTCTCAAGACCTCCCTGCCGGCGGTGATCGATCTTTCCTCCCAGACTCTGATGTGGACGGTTGAGGCGATTTTCATCGGCCGGCTGAGCGCGGAAGCCTTTGCCGGTGTCGGCATGGCGATCCAGATCATTGTGGTCTTTCTCTCCCTGCTGCTGACCTTCATCATGGGCGCCAGCATCATCATGAACCGTCACTTGGGCGCGCGCGATTTCTGGCAGGCCAATCACATCTTCGGCCAGGCGATGATGATCGGCATCGTCATGTCCTTCCTCTTCGCCCTGATCTGGTATTCCGGGGCGATCCACATTTTCAAACTGATCGAGGAGGGGGAAGGGGCTTTGGCCCAGAATGCCGGAGTGACCTATCTGCGCACCCTGGCCCTCTTCGCTCCGCTGCTCATCACCAATTTCATCGCTGTGGGGATCATCCGTTCCACCGGCGATACGCGCCACTCGATGATGGTCAATGTTCTGATCAACAGCGTCAATCTGGCCCTCTGCCCGACCCTGATCTTCGGCTGGTTCGGCCTGCCGCGGCTGGAGGTGCAGGGCGCCGCTCTCGCTGTGGGCATCGCCCACAGCATTGGTTTTTTCGTCACCTTTTATCTGCTGCGCCGCCACAAGGTCTCGATCTTTCTCTCGTTCCGCGAGCTGGCCAAACCCAACTGGCAAAGCTTCAAGCTGCTCTTTAAATCGGGCTGGCCGACCACTGTGGAGCAGCTGACCTGGGCTCTGGGGCAGCTGGTAGTGACCGGCTATACCGCCAAGATCGGGGTCGTCGTACTCTCCACGCAGACCCTCTTCGTGCGCATCCAGTCGGTGCTCTCGATGGTCTACATGGGTTTCAGCCTGGCGGCAATGGCCACGATGGGCAAGAATCTGGGCGCCGAGGACAGCACCCTCGCCTACCGAATGGCGCGCACGGCGCACCGGGTGATGGGGGTTTTTGTTGTGATCATCGTCGCGGTGATGATCCTCTTCTCGCGGACGCTGATCAGCATCTTTACAACCGATCCGGCGGTGATGGAACTGGGCCGGCTGGCGATCATCTTTTTCGCGGCGGCGCAGATCCCCAAGGCGCTCAACAACGTCATCTCGGGCAACCTGCGCGGCGTCGGCGACCTCAGCTGGCTGATGTGGCTTACGGTCGTCTTTGTCGTTGTATTTGAGATCAGCTTCAATTGGATCTCAGCCTTTGTTCTGGGCTGGGGCCTGTTCGGCGTCTGGGGCATTCAGTGTCTCGATGAGACCATCCGTTTCGGGCTCAACTATATCCGCTTCGCCACCGGCAGCTGGCGCAGGGAGGCGGCGTGAATCCGCAGACAGGCGCGGGATTGCTGATTACCTTCGAGGGGGTGGACGGTTCCGGCAAATCAACCCAGGCGGCCCTTTTCGCCGGGCGCCTTGAACAGGAGGGGGTGCCCCTGCTCGCCCTGCGCGATCCGGGCGCCAATGCCATTTCGGAGCGCATCCGCGCGCTTTTACTCGACCGCGCGCTCGCCGAGATGTCGCCTTGGAGCGAACTGCTGCTCTACGAAGCGGCGCGCGCGCAGATGACCGGACAGCAGATCATTCCGGCCCTGGCGGAGGGCAGGATGGTGGTCTGCGACCGCTACTACGATTCGACCACCGCTTATCAGGGCTACGGGCGGCAGCTGGATCTCGAGCTGGTGCAGCAGGCCAACCGGATCGGTTCATGCAGCCTGGTGCCCGATGTCACCTTTCTCATCGATGTCGAGATGGAGGTGGTCCGCCGCCGCCTCTCCGCGCGCGCCTCAGCGGCGGACCGCATGGAAGCCGCGGGGCTCGATTTTCAGGACCGGGTGCGCCAGGGCTATCTGCAGCTGGCCGCCGCTGCACCCGAACGGGTCTATCTCATTCCGGGAAACCGCCCGATAGAGCAGATCCAGAGCCATATCTGGCATTTATTCATTAACAGATTCCAGCGGCATTTGAACCGCCCTGGAGAGGAGAATGCATGAAACCAAGTCGTCTTCTGCTTTGGGTATTGCTGGCGCTGCTGCCCGTTTTTCCCCTCAGCGCCCAGGTCGCTGATGCCGCCGCAGAGGCGAAGCAGGATCCCTATTACCAGGCGATGAAAAATATCCGGCTTTTCGGCCAGATCTACCAGGAGATCAACGACCGCTACATCCAGGAGATCGACCCCGAGAAATTCATCCGCGCCGGCATCAACGGCATGCTCGACCGCCTCGATCCCTACACCGTCTTTCTCGAAGAGGATGGCAAGGATGAGCTCGAGATCATCACCCGCGGCAAGTATTTCGGCGTAGGGATGCGCATCCAGATCCGCAACGGCTGGGCGACGGTCGGCGAGCAGCCCTTTCCGGAGAGCCCCGCTGCGCGCGCGGGCATCCGTGAGGGGGACCAGATCATCGAGATCGACGGCAAGAGCACCCGGGGGATGAAGCTTTCGGAGACGGCCCACAGCCTGCGCGGCACCGAGAAGGGGAGCGAAGTGGTGGTCAAGATCCGCCGCGTCGGCGAGGAACAGCCCCTCAGCTTCACCCTTATCCGCGACGAGATCAAGGTGACCGACATCCAGTACAGCGGCCTGGTCGCGCCGGGGATCGGGCTGATCAAACTGAGCAGCTTTAACCGCAGTGCGGGCGATCAGATCCGCGACGAGGTGCAGAGACTGAAGGATCAGGGGCTGGAGGGGTTGATCCTCGACCTGCGCAGCAATCCGGGCGGATTGCTCGAGGCGGCCGTCACCGTGTCCGAGAATTTTATTGCCCGCGGCGACATGATCGTCTTCACCGAAGGCCGCGGGGAATACCGCCGCCAGGAGCACCGCGCGCGCAAGGAGCCGATCCTGGGCAGCCTGCCCCTCGTGGTTCTCGTCGACGGCTACAGCGCCTCTTCCGCAGAGATCGTCGCCGGCGCCATTCAGGACCTCGACCGCGGCGTGCTGATCGGCAGCCCGACTTTCGGCAAGGGGCTTGTGCAGACGGTCATTCCGCTCGACCGCCAGGGCGACACCCAGCTCAAGATCACGACCATGCAGTATTTCACTCCGAGCGGCCGCAACATCCAGAAACCGGAGGTCTTTAATTACGGCCCGCAGTCGGTCTATCTGAACGGCACCACGGACGAGAGCGTGGAAGAGGAGGAGATGCTGGACGAGCCGGTGGAGGGCGAGGAGGAGGGCGGCCCCGATGCTTCGAGCGCGGCCCCGCTGGAGAAGAAACCGGAGCCTCCGGCTAAAACTTTTCTCACCCGCAACCAGCGCACGGTGCTCGGGGGCGGTGGATTGAAACCCGATATCGAGATCAGCCAGGAGCCGATGAGCCGGTATGAGCTGGAACTGCTGCGGCGCTCGATGTTCTTCAATTTCAGCCTCGATTACGCCGCGGCTCATCCGGAGCTGCAGAGCGACTTTGAGGTCGATGACGCCCTGCTCGAGGAGTTTAACGTTTTTGTGCAGCAGAAGAAATTCGATTACAAGCCGGAGGGCTATGCCGATCTGGAAAAGCTCGAAAAAAGCGCCCGGACGAAGGGCTATCTGCCCCAAATCGCGAAGCACCTCGAGGCCGTCAAGGCGGAGTTTGAGGCGGTGAAGGAGCGGGACCGCCTCACGGCGAAGGAGGATCTCAGGCTGGCCCTGAAGACCGAGATCGCCGGCAAACTTTTCGGCCGCGACCACTATTACCGGACCCTGTTTGCCGCCGATTCCTGCGTGACCAGGGGCATCGCCGTGCTGCGGAATCCGGAAGAGTACAACAGGCTTTTAGGCAACACCAAAAAATAACCCAACCAATCACCATGGTACTTCAGGAGGCTTGAATGTCCAAAACCAAATATGTCTATTCCTTCGGCGGCGGCAAGGCCGAGGGAACGGCGAAGATGAAGGAACTGCTGGGCGGCAAGGGTGCCAACCTGGCTGAGATGGCCAATCTCGGCATCCCGGTTCCCGCCGGCTTTACCATCACCACCGAGATGTGCACCTATTACTATGCCAATGGCAAGAAGAATCCGCCCGAACTGGTGAAGGATGTCGATGCCGCGCTGGCAAATGTTGAAAAGATCATGAGCGCCCGCTTCGGCGATGTCGAGAACCCCCTTCTCCTTTCGGTCCGCTCCGGCGCCCGCAGCTCCATGCCGGGCATGATGGAGACCGTCCTCAATGTCGGTCTGACCAGCAAGACCATCAAGGGGTTGATCAAAAAGACCGGCAACGAGCGTTTCGCCTATGACGCTTATCGCCGCCTCATCATGATGTACTCCGATGTGGTGATGGAAAAGGCCGCCGGCATCGAGCCGGCCGAGGGCAAGGGCATCCGCCATCAGCTCGAGCACATCATGGCCAAACTGAAAAAGGCCAAGGGCTATGACTCCGATACCGACATGACCGCCGCAGACCTCAAGAAACTGGTCGAGGAGTTCAAGGCCAAGATCAAAGAGGTGCTGGGCAAGTCCTTTCCCGATGATGCCCGCAAGCAGCTCTGGGGCGGCATCAACGCGGTCTTCCAGTCCTGGAACGGCCGCCGCGCTATCTCTTACCGCCGCATCGAGGGCATTCCCGATGAATGGGGCACCGCCGTCAACGTTCAGGCGATGGTCTTCGGCAACATGGGCGACACCTCCGCCACCGGCGTGGCCTTCACCCGCAACCCGGCCACCGGCGAGAACAAGTTCTACGGCGAGTGGCTGATCAACGCCCAGGGCGAGGACGTCGTCGCCGGCATCCGCACCCCGGCGCCTTTGAACGAGGCGACCAAGAACGAGCAGAACAAGCATATGGCCTCCCTTCAGAAAGCCATGGCCAAGACCTACACCCAGCTTGACAAGATCCGCCTCGGACTCGAGGGTCATTTCAAGGACATGCTCGACATCGAGTTCACCATTCAGGAAGGCAAGCTCTGGATGCTGCAGTGCCGTGTCGGCAAGCGCACCGGCACCGCCGCCCTCAACATGGCCATGGACATGCTCAAAGAGAAGCTGATCGACGAAAAGACCGCGGTCATGCGCCTGGCTCCGGCCCAGCTCGACGAACTGCTTCATCCTATCGTCGATCCCGCGGCCGAGAAGAAGGTTACTCCGATCGCCAAGGGTCTGCCTGCGGGTCCCGGCGGCGCCACCGGCCAGATCGTCTTCACTGCGGCGGATGCCGTGGCGTGGGCGAAAGCGGGCAAGAAGGTCCTGCTTGTCCGCGAAGAGACCAATCCTGAAGACGTCGAAGG
>JAKPUX010000297.1 GCA_029554865.1 bacterium
GGCAGGGCTTCGACAGTGGCATAGGCTCCCGACTGGGTGGTGGCGCGCAGCAAAGAGTTGTAGATCGCCTCAACGGTGGCATCAACGGCCGCTTCAAAAAGGGGATTCATCTGGCTGTTGCCGACTTCCGGCCCGGCTGCAGGCTCCGGCTGCGGACCCGCAGGAGTGCGGCGGAGGGCGGGATGAGTCGAGAAGGCGATGACATAATCGCCCGATCCGTTGGAGGCGAAGCCGCCGGTGCGGGCAATGCCGAGCAGGGCGCGGGCGGCCAGGCGCTGCAAATTGCGGTCGGAGACAGGAGCATCGGTGGCAACCACAACGACAATCGAGCCGTCCGCTCCCTTATTGGTGTG
The DNA here is from genome assembly GCA_029554865.1 of bacterium. Lineage (GTDB taxonomy): Bacteria > Zhuqueibacterota > Zhuqueibacteria > Residuimicrobiales > Residuimicrobiaceae > JAKPUX01. Next base: position 354 of record JAKPUX010000297.1, read on the forward strand.
GGGATGAACCCCGCTGCGCCCGAGTGCGCGGCCCACCGGCACCCCGGAGATGGTCAGATCCTGCCAGCGCCCGAAATTAGACTGTACCAGCACTCCGACATGCCATGGCTTGTCCGGAATTAGGCGCGAACTGGTGCCGATGCCGCCCTTCCACTCAAAGGCCACTGTGCCGGTTCCGGCCCCGACCGCGCCCTCGGCCACCGCCCCTGTCGAGGCGCTCTCCAGGGCAGCGGTCAGATCCGCGAAAGAGACTGGAAAGGAGCGGATCGCATTGAGCGCCCAGCCATCGTTGGTCTCGGCGACCACCGGATTGATCGAGCGCACCTTCTCCATCCCGGGCTGGCCGAGCATCCAGCGGGCGAGCCCCTCCGCCACCCCCCAGACCGCGAGGGTATTGGTCAGGGCGACCGGGCTTTCCAGTTCGCCGAGCTCGGCGACCTGTGTCGATCCGGTCAGCTTGCCGTAGCCGTTGCCGACCGCTATCGCCGCGGGCACACGGCTCTCGTAGAGATTGCCACCATGCGGCAGGACCACTGTCACCCCGGTGCGCACCGAATCCCCGCGCAGGAGGGTGGTCTGGCCAACCCGCACCCCGGGCACATCGGTGATGGCATTGAGGGGGCCGGGCTCAAGCGCGCCGACGACAATGCCCAGATCGCGCGCCCGCGGCCGCTCCGCCGCACTTGCGGAGGCGGTGAAAACCAGACCGGCAGCCCAGAAAAAGAGCAGCGGCAGAAACAGACCATTTTGCATTCCCGATCTCCCGTTGTTCAGGTTAGACTGAATTCTAGTATACAAAATCGAAACATTGCAAGCAAGGGGAATCATGCGCCGGGATGTCCGTCGGATCAGCCCTTCCCGCCGGCCCATATCGTTCAAATTTCGTACAATTCCAGCCAGAGAATGGGCTCCTGCTGGAATATTGACCAACAAAAAAATGTATTGATATATGGTGTGGGAAGCTCTTCGCCAAGGGAGGGCCATATTCGCCATATCG
>JAKPUX010000345.1 GCA_029554865.1 bacterium
TTTGGAGAAAACATTTTCCGCCTTCGATAAGAAATTCTCTATTAGCATCACAGAACCTTCTGCCTACGATGTGTTGTGTGACGGGCTGGATAATCTATTTAAAGAGGCAAAAGGCACACGAGAAACAACCGGATCAGAAAAGCCTGAGGAAAACGGCTTTTCAGACATGTCGCTACCCGGATGCGATGATCAACATTCGTTTGTTCTCGTAAGCACTCCCCTAATAATCAGGGCCCGCTTCAAGGCGTTTCCGAGCAAGGGAGGAAACGCCGGGAGCGGGCAAGGGTCTAAAATAATGCCGGAAGGGCGGAGCGCACGGTCCCCGACAGGGCATCGATCTTCGCGATCACATCGGTGATGCGGCTCAGGTTCAGGGCGGACGGGGTAACGGTCTCGCCCTTGCCTTGGTAAGAGGCGAGATAGCTCTTCACGATCCAGCGGGCGAAGGTCGTGGCGTCCTGGCGGGGCCTGGCCGCAAGTCGGGTGAGGATCTCGGCATAGGGCCAGCCGTCGAAGGGCTCCTCGATCTCCTAGCCGACGATGACGTTCACGGAATCCCGGAGCTGCCAGGCCACCTCGACCATGTTCATGAGACAGGCGTCCATGCTCAGAAGGTCGATCTTCCGCCCCAGAAGGGCGCAGACCCCGGCGAGGGCAAAGCGCAATTCGCGGTTGTCCAAGGCATCGCCTCCGGAGGTGTCGTCGTAGCAGATGCTGCGGTGGGCCTGGGGAAGGTTGTGGCGAAAAAGAGGCCTGGCGTCGGTGCGCGGCATCGGTTCCAGAGGAGGCCCGCCAACCGCCGCGGCGGAGCGATACCGTCGACCGGTCAGGCCGGGCGGCTTTACCGAGGTCGGCTGGGGATTCGGGATTTGCCTGGGCAGGCGCGGCGGGAGCGACCGCCCGGCCCCGGGCCTCCTTCCACCAGCCGCTGCCATGATTCCAGAGGATCAGGGCGTAGCGGTCGGCAGGGTATTTCGCAATCGCCCATTGGCAGAAGCTGTAGAGGATTTGCGGATCGCCGGTGTTGCTCTCGCTTAAGATCTCGATGCAATCCGTCTTGAACCCGCCGCCCGGGGTGATCCGGAAGCGCCGGGTCCGCAGACTCCACTTGCGCCCGCCACTTCTGTTCATCGAAGGGCCTGGCAGACAGGAAGCAGGAAGTCAGCAGCAGGGCCAGCACAAGGATCGCGGCCGTAGGGACCGTTTTTCGTTGAGAAACTATCA
>JAKPUX010000371.1 GCA_029554865.1 bacterium
GGGCTGATCCTCAAACTGGTGGTAAAAGGGATGGCTGCCTGAGGAGCTGAAATAAAAGGCGGATATCCCCTGCTCGATGAAATGGAAATGGTCGGAACCGGACCCGCCCCAGCCGCGGCCAAAGCCGGTTTTGGCGAGCACGGAATCGCTCCACGAGCCTACCATCGACCGGACCAACCCCGGGAAATAGTTCCTGCCGCCCAGGCGCGCCCCGCCGTCACCGCTCCCCTCCATGTCAAAATTGATCATCGCAGCGATTTGCCGGGCCGGCACCGGCGGATTATGGGCGAAATATCTGGAGCCGCGCAATCCCTGTTCCTCTCCCCCGAAGGCAATAAAGAGCAGCGATCGTTTCGGACGTTCGGGACGGGCGGCGAAAAGGCGCGCCAGTTCCATGACCACGGCTGTGCCCGAGGCGTTGTCATCAGCGCCGGCATAGATGTGGCCGTCCCGGCCGACGCCGCAGTGATCCATGTGGCCGCCGATGACCAGATACTCCTCGCGCAAAAGGGGATCAGAACCGGGGAGCAGGGCGACGACATTCTCGCCCCGCCCGGGTTCGATCCGCCGCACCCGCACCTGCAGCTGCAGGGTGCGGTCAAGAACCAGGGAGTTGGGCTTTTTAGGCAGATCGCGCAGGATGAGGTCGGGATCCTTGAAGGTGCCGTGAAAGAGGTCCCGGACCAGCTTTTTTGAGACATTGAGCGCGGGCAGATTTGGCTGATAACCCTCTTCATGGATGGTGCCTCCGCGCACAGGCCAATCATCGCGCTCGAGCATCAGGAGCCCCACAGCACCGTGGGCGGCAGCGGTGCGCATCTTGTAATCTCGCTCGTTGGCGAAGCTCCAATCCTGCCCGTCAGCGGGCAGGCCGCGCTGGATCAGCACAATCTTGCCCGCGGCATCGACGCCGGCATAGTCGTCCCACCCCATGGCCGGTTCGCTGATGCCAAACCCGGCGAAGAGGAGCTCCGCCGTCACCTTGCCCGAACCCGAGTTCATGTAGACGGTGAAATCGTTGCCCTCCTGATAGTCGACCGGGCCGAAGGCCCCGTTTTTGAGCGTCAGTTTCGCCCGCTCCAGCTGTTCGGTGACTA
>JAKPUX010000020.1 GCA_029554865.1 bacterium
CTCGCTGGTGAGGGTTTCGCGCAGGCCGGCGCCGAGGCGCACCTTGAGCTGGGGCAGGAACTGCCAGCCGATGCCCGCCGTCTGGGTCAGGTAGGCCGGATTGAAGAGTTTGGAGACCCGGGTGCGCACGTCGTTGGCGTCATAGGCATAGCCGGGGGCGAACTGGGTCTTGAAGCTGGCGGCGGCATAGGGATTGACGTAGCGGCCGAGCTTCCAGGTATAGATGGTTTCGGCCTCGAGGCGGTCGTCGGTCTTGCGGGTGCTTTTGGATCCGAGCTTGGTATTGCCGAAGCCGAAACGGTAGGCGGTGCTCCAGTTGTTCTTTTCAGCGTCGTAGACCGATTTGCCTTCGAGGAGGGTGTTCCAGGCGATGGCGTCCTCCCCGCCCTGTTTCCAGTCGGTGAAGGTGGTCTGGTTGCCAAGCAGGGAGCCGACCAGGGTATGGGTCCATGGCGGCGCCGGTTTGGTGGTGTCGGGCGCAGCCTCCTGCGCCCAGGCGGCGGCAGCGAAGAGGACAAAAATAACAACCAGTTTTCTCATTTCAACCTCCTACGAGCCAATCATAATGATAAGAACCTAACCAAGAAAACAAAACTCTCACCAAGACACCAAGCCACAAAGGAAAAATGATTTTTTAATAGCGGGGCGGCTTTGTGTCTTTGTGGCTTCGTGAGAACGGGTTTCAGAATCCCGGCTCCTCGATAGAGCGCACCTCGAAAGAGGCGAATTTCTCAAGCTGATCGCGGATTTCGGCCGCCTTGCCGACCACGACCAGGACCACCGCATCGGCGGGCATGAGTTTTTGCGCCATGGCCTTGACCCGGGCCGGTTCGGCCGCGGCGATTGACTGCAGATAGCGGGTGTAATAATCGCCGCCGAGGCCGTAGTAATGAAGGTCGGTGTAGGCTCCGGCCCGCGCCGCCTGGCTTTCAAGGCTGGGCGGAAACTGGCCGAGGATGTAGTTGCGGCCGCTGGTGATCTCCTCCTCGCTGAATCCCTCCTGCCGCGCCTTGTTGATCAGGTCGAAGGTCACCTGCAGCATCTCGCCGATTTTTTCATTGCGGGTGTAGGAGCTGATCGAATAGAGGCCGAGATTGTTCCAGGACTGCATGGTGGAGCGGGCCCCGTAGGTGAGGCCGCGCTTGACGCGCAGTTCGGTGACCAGCCACGAGGTAAAGCGGCCGCCGAAGAGGGTGTTCATCACCGAGGCCTCGGGGTTTTGCGCATCGCCCATGGGGAGGCCGGGGGCGCCGAGGATGAAATAGGCCTGGGTGGCGTCGGGTTTGTCGATGAGCAGGTAGCGGCTCTTGCCCGGGGCGAGGGCGGGGAGTGCGGCCGTGCGGGCGGCGGCGCCGCCCTTTTTCCAGCCGCCGAAGTGCTTATTGACCAGGGCCTTGAGTTCAGCCGGCTGGATGTCGCCGACCACAGCCAGCACCGCGGCGTCGGGATGATAGTGGGCCCGGTAATAGCCCTCGACCACCGCCGTGGTGACCGCGGTCAGGGAGCGCTCGCTGCCGATGCTGAGCAGGCCGAGGGGATGGCTGCCGAACCAGGCTTTCTGGAAATAGTAGCGCACGGCCGACTGCGGTTCATCCTTGATCGCCAAAAGGTCATCGATGCGGACCCCCTTTTCCAGCTCGACCTCCTCGGCGGAGAAGGCAGGCTGGAGCAGGCACTCCGCGGCCAGTTCGAGCAGGGCCGGGAAATTCTCGCTCAGGGCGCCGCCGCCTATCTCGGCGTACTCGGCGCGGGCGCGGCTGACCAGTTCGGCGCCGATGAAATCGGAGGCCTCGGCCACTTCGGCGGCGGAACGGGTTTTGGTCCCCTTCATGAGCAGCTCGGCGGTGAGGTCGGCCAGCCCCTCCTGGTCCGGGCTGGTCGAGCAGTTGCCCGCCCCGGGGATGATCAGGCGGAAGCTGACCAGCGGCAGGTCTTGCTGGGGCAGATGGTAAACGGTCAGTCCGTTGCCGAGGGTGTATTTCCGGGGTTTGGGAAGTTCAAAAGCGGTGCTTTGCAGAGTCATGGCGGCCACCAGCAGTCCGGTTAGAATCAGGGTATGTTTCATTGGGCGCCTCCCTCTTCCGGAAGCAGCACTCCCGTGGTCTTTTTCAGCGGCGTGAGCCATTTTTTTGCCGCCTGCTGCACCTGGGCGGTGGTCACCTCGTCGAACCGCCCGGTCCAGGAGAAGAGCTTTTCCCAGCCGCCGAAGAGGAGTTCGGCATTGCCGAGGATATTGGCCTTGCCGCTGATGCTTTGCAGGGGGCGGTAGAAATCGGTGCGGATGATATTGCGCGCCTTGGTCAGCTCCTTTTCGGTGATGCCCTCGGCGGCGATGCGGGCGAGTTCCTCATCAACGGCTTTTTCGATGAGGTCGAGGCCGGCGTCCTGGCGGGGGTCGACGGAGATATTGAAGAGGAGGGGATCGATGCTCTCCTGCATGCCGCCGTGGATATCGATGGCAAGCTGCTTGTCGCTGACGAGGCTGCGGTAGAGGCGGCTGCTCTCGCCCTGGAGGAGGACGATCTCGAGGATGCGCAGGGCCGGAAAATCCTCATCCAGGCAGGCGGGGGCGGGCCAGACCATCTGGAAGTTGGGCGACTGGGCCGGCTTGTGCAGGGTGACGCGGCGCGGGCCGATCTGCTCCGGCTCGGTGGTGGTCACCGCCGCCGGGGCGGGACTGGCCGGGATCGCGCCGTAATATTTTTTGATCAGTGCAAGGATTTCGGGGGTTTTAAAATCCCCGACCACCACCAGCACCGCATTGTTGGGGGCGTAGTAGGTGCGGTAATACTGCATGATCTCCTCGCGGCGCCAGTTCTGGATGTCGCTCATCCAGCCAATCACCGACCAGTGGTAGGGATGGGCCATAATCGCGGTGGCGCGTACGGTCTCGTCGAGGAGGCTGGCGTTGTCGTTCTCGACGGCCATGCGGCGTTCGGAGGCGACCACGCCGCGCTCGGACTCGAGCACCTCGGGATCGAAGATGAGTCCCTGCATGCGGTCGGCCTCGATGGCCATCATCTTTTCGAGGGCCGCGACGGGAAACCAGTCGGTATAGGCGGTCATGTCGTCGCTGGTATAGGCGTTGTTGGCGCCGCCGTTGAACTCCATGATCCGGTCGAGCTGGCCCGGGCCGGTTTCGGCCGTGCCGTTGAACATCATGTGCTCGATGAAATGGGAGACCCCGGTCAGCCCCGGCCGCTCGTTGCGCGAACCGACGCGGTAAAAGGTGTAATAGGCGATGTTGGGGATGCCGTGATCCTCGAAGAGCAGGATCTTGAGGCCGTTGTCGAGTGTGGCGGTGGTGATGTTCTCCTTGCTGAAGGTGGCCGCCAGGCAGACCGATGAGCCGAGCAGGACCATGCACAGGAGGGGGAGCATTTTGAGATGCATCTCTGTTCTCCTCTGTTAACAATTGATTAAAATATTAAATTTATCTTATTTTATCAAGTGGTTTTATCGCGGAGGATACCCCCGAAATCTGGTTCCCACCTGCCACCTTGCGCCGCGTACCCCAATCTCTCCGTACGATTTCCAGCATGCTCCCGGCCTGTGCCCGCGTTATGAGGTCATTTATTTTACAAGGTGTTTCTGGCAGATAATTTACAATTTCATATTTAATTATCTTTGGGTGGGACCGAGATTTTGGGGGGTAGCCTGGTTTTATCGCGTGCTTCCGGCTTGCATTATTTCGCCATGTTCTCTATATTGAAGGTACGTTTTATGAACGACGCGAACAGCGCTGCTGCTCACCCAACAGGTCCCTGCCATGCACAGCTCACTCTTTCGCCGCCTCCTCATCGGCGGCGCCCTCGGACTCATCGCCGCGCTGCTGGTGCTGCTGCTCACCTACGCCCTCGAGCCCCGGCTCTTCGACGCCTTTGAGGCCAAGTCCCTGGACTGGCGCTACCTTGGCCGGCTCAAGACCCTGTGGGAGCAGCGCCAGGGGGCGACCATCGAGGATATCATCATCGTCGATATCGACGACCGCAGCCTGAAAAAACTCGGCCGCTACTCCTGCTGGCCGCGCGATTATCACGCCCGCATCATCGACTCGATCACCAGCGGCGGCGCCCGCGCCATCGGCTTTGATATCCTCTTCATGGAGCCGGACTGCCTCTCCGGGACCGACTCGCTGCTCGTCGCCGCCACCGGCCGCTCCGGCATCGTCTATCACGCCATGGCCTTTTCCAATGCCAATCCCGATGCCTTTCTCGAGCCGATGAAGGAGCCCCCCGCCAGCCTGGCCGCGGAGCGCTTCTCCCTCCTGCCCGCAAGCGACGCCCAGCGCCGCTTCCGCAGCGCCGACCGCATGGACGGCCAGCTGGCGCCCCTCTACAACGCCGCCGCCGGCATCGGCTTTGCCAACTTTTCGCCCGACAACGACAGCGTCATCCGCACCATGCCGATGTTCATCCAGTTCGCCGGCCGCCATTATTTCGCCCTCACCCTCGCCATGACCATGGGGATGACCGGCGCCCAGCCCGAGCAGGTCACCGTCGTCCCGGGCGAGGCCATCACCATCCAGCCTCCCGGGGGCAAGGCGGTGCGCATCCCCATCGACGACGCCGGGCGCATGCTCATCAGCTACCAGGGCACCTTTCAGACCTTCCGCTACATCTCCTACTATGATGTGCTGATGGAGCGGGTGCCCCCGGAGACCTTTGCGGGGCGCATTGTTCTGGTCGGCACCTCGGCCGCGGGGCTCTCCGATATCCGTCCCGTCCCCTTTCAGGACTCCTTTCCGGGGGTCGAGGTCCACGCCAACGTGCTTTATAATATCCTGCAGAGCCAGTACATTGAGAAGCAGAGCCTGCTCTCCTCCCTGCTCATCGTGGTGGGGCTGGCCCTGCTCATCGCCCTCCTCACCGTGCTGCTCAAGCCGGTGCTGGGCGGCCTCCTCGGCGCCCTCATCATTGTCGGCTATGCCCTGCTCGGCATGCGCTGGTTCGCCGGCCAGGCCTTCTGGCTGGAGCTGGTGCGGCCGGTCATGGCCATCGTCATCGCCTATCTCTTCGTCATCCTCTACCGCTTCATCGATGAGGAGCGCAACAAGCGCTATATCAAGAACATGTTCCAGCACTACATCACCGCCTCGGTCGTCGACGAGCTGCTCAAGCGGCCGGACATGCTCAAGCTCGGGGGCGAAAAGCGCATGGCCACCGCCTTTTTCTCCGACATCAGGAATTTCACCACGGTTTCGGAAAATCTCACCCCGGAGATCCTCGTCGCTCAGCTCAATGACTATCTCACGGGAATGACCGAGGTGGTCTTTAAATATCAGGGCTACCTCGACAAATACGAGGGGGATGCGATCATGGCGGTCTACGGCGTGCCCGTGGAGATGCAGGACCACGCCCGCCGCGCCTGCCTGGCCGCCCTGGAGATGCAGCGCGAGCTGGTCGGGCTGCGCGAGCGCTGGCGCCGCGAGCACAAGCCCGAATTCCACGTGCGCATGGGGATCAACTCCGGTCCGATGATCGCCGGCAATATCGGCGGCAAGGAGCGCTTTGACTATACCGTGATCGGGGATTCGGTCAATCTCGCCTCGCGCCTCGAGGGGGCCAACAAGAACTACGGCACCAGCATCATGATCAGCGAGTTCACCCGCGAGCTGCTCGGGGATGAATTTCCGCTGCGCGAACTCGACCTGCTGCGGGTCAAGGGCAAGAACCAGCCGGTGCGGGTATATGAGCTGCTCGGCAGCTCAGCGGCCGCGGTGAGTGCGGAGAAGCGGCAGGCGATCGCAGCCTACGAGGAGGGGCTCACCCTTTACCGGCAAAAGAAGTGGGACGCGGCTGAAGCGGCCTTTCAGCGCGCCCTTGCGGCCGACCCGGAGGACGGGCCGAGCCAGACCTACATCGAGCGCTGCCGCTATTTCAGAGTCAATCCCGTGGAGGAAAACTGGGACGGGGTCTTTGAGATGAAGACCAAGTAGAGGCGCACATCCGCCTTTGCACGGCACAGGCCCAAGGCCGGGGCGAATGGCCATTCAAGGAGAAAATAGCGATGTATTCCTATATCTACGGCCGCAACCCGGTGCTGGAGTGGCTACGGGCCGGTTATCCCGCTGAAAAGCTGCTGGTCTCGCGAGAGCTGGGCGGTGTCGCCCTGCAGGAGATCAGCAAGCTCGCCGAGGCCGGGTCCATCCCGGTCGAGAATCTGCCGCGCAACGAGCTGGCCAGGGTCGCCGGCAGCGACAACCACCAGGGGGTTGCCGCGCGGGTCACCCTGCCCGATTACGTCGAGGTCGACGATATCCTGGCGATAGCGGCGGGGCGGAACGAGCCGCCCCTGATCGCCCTCCTCGACTGCATCCAGGACCCGCACAACTTCGGAGCCATCCTGCGCACCGCCGAGGGGGCCGGGGTGCACGGGGTCCTCATCCCCAAGGACAACGCCGCCCCGATGACCCCTGCGGTCTTTAAAGCCTCGGCAGGGGCCGCCGCCCATGTCGCCGTCGCCCGTATCACCAATCTGAGCCGGACCATGGCTGAGCTCAAGGAGAAGGGGTTCTGGTTCACCGGCGCCGACGAGGAGGGCAGCAAGCTCTACACGGAACTCGATTTGCGCGGACCCACGGGACTGGTGCTGGGATCCGAGGGCAAGGGGCTGCGCCGGCTGGTGCGCGAAGAGTGCGATTTCGTCGCCCGCATCCCGCTGCGGGGCAAGGTGAGTTCCCTCAATGTCTCGGTGGCGGCTGCACTGCTCTTTTTCGAGGCCCGCCGCCAGCGGGGATTCTGATTCTATGCAATACCATCTCTCACAAAGCCACAGAGCCACAAAGCAAAAACAAGGCTGCATCGGCCTGGTTTCTCCTGGTGCCTTGGTGGCTTGGTGAGAGAGCCTCTTTTTGGGGCTTAACGGTTTATTCCTTATGGGAGAAAAGTCAATGAAGCTATTTGTGCCGGGGCGGATCTGCCTCTTCGGGGAACACAGTGACTGGGCGGGAGGGTATCGGCGGATCAACGCAGCCATCGAAAAGGGCTACGCCATCATCGCCGGCACAAACCAGGGGCTGCATGCCAACGTCAAACCCCATCCCTCCAAATTCATCTTCAGGGCCACCCTCGGCGACGGCACCCGGCAGGGACCCTACGAGGTGCCGATGGAGCGCGAAGCCCTGCTCGCCGAGGCCGAAAAGGGCGGCTTTTTCAGCTATGCCGCCGGGGTTGCC
>JAKPUX010000402.1 GCA_029554865.1 bacterium
GGCCGGATCGTCGCCTCCGCGAGCGGAGCCGCCGATGCCCCCATCCGGCTGGCCATCCCCGGGGCCAGGCTCTGGTCGCCGGCCACACCCCACCTCTATGACCTCAAGGTCCAGCTCATCGACCGGGAGAAGGTGACCGACCAGGTCAGCAGCTATTTTGGCCTTCGCTCCATCACTGTCGGTCCTGACCAGGCGGGTGTCACCAGGCTGCTGCTCAACGGTGAGCCCCTCTTCCAGGCCGGACCCCTTGATCAGGGTTTCTGGCCCGACGGCATTTATACTGCGCCGACCGAAGAGGCCATGGTCTACGACCTCGAGGTGCTCAAGCGGATGGGCTTTAATATGCTGCGCAAGCATGTCAAGGTCGAACCGCGCCGGTTCTACTATCATTGCGATCGCCTCGGCGTGCTCGTCTGGCAGGATATGCCCAGCGGCGATCAGTCCCTCAACCCCGACCAGGTTGATTTAGTGCGCACTCCGGCGTCGGCTGCCCAGTACTATCTCGAGCTTGGGCGCATGGTCGCCAGCCTCTTCAACCATCCCAGTATTGTCATGTGGGTCCCCTTCAATGAGGGGTGGGGGCAATTCGACTCGGGCAAGGTGGTTGAGTTCATCCGCGGCCTTGATTCCACCCGGCTGGTGAACCAGGCTAGCGGCTGGACGGACCGGGGCGGCGGCGATGTCGTCGACTGGCACCGCTATCCGGGGCCTGACTCCCCCAAACCCGAGCCCCTGCGCGCCGCTGTCCTCGGTGAATTCGGCGGCCTTGGGCTCAAGAGCGCCGGACATATGTGGACCGAGGAAAACTGGGGCTATCAAAAGATGGAAGATGCAGCCGGTCTGCAGAAACGTTATGAGCAGCTCTGGACCAGGGTCTGGGAGCTGCAGGAGACGGCCGGCCTCAGCGCCGCCGTCTATACCCAGACCACCGATGTCGAGACCGAGGCTAACGGCCTCATGACCTATGACCGGGAGATCATCAAGCAGGATATCGCGCGGGCGCCGCTGCTCCACAGCGGCCGTCTGCCCATGCTGCCGCTTGCCCGATGATTCCCCTCATTCCGTGGGAGGATGTGAACCTATGAAGTATTCGGGGTTTGTCCTGTCGGTCCTGCTGTTTTTGGCGGGGACCGCGTTTGCGGGGGTGCTGGCGCTGGATTCCCCCGATAAAAACATCACCATCAGCGTCGATATCGCCGAAAACATCCGCTATGCGGTGGCCTGGCGCGGCCAGGAGGTGATCCGCCCCTCCGAAATTTCACTGCTCCTCGACCGGGAACGCCACCTTGGCGACCAGCCGCGCCTGCAAAAGAGCCGGCGCGCTGCCATCGATCGCATGCTTGAACCGGTTGTCCGTCAAAAGAGCGCCCGCATCCGCGACCACTATAACGAAATGGTGCTTGACTTCAAGGGCGGCTACAGCCTCATCTTCCGAGCCTACGACAACGGCGTGGCCTGGCGCTGGGTGACCCGTTTGCCCGGAAGGGTCAAGGTGCTCTATGAGCAAGCCGTCTTTGATTTCGCCGCAGACCACACCCTCTATTTCGGTGAGGAGCCCAGTTTTTACAGCCATCAGGAACGCCATTATCTCCCGGTCCGTCTCAAGGAGGTTACCAGCGCCCGTCAGGCGGTCGCCCCGGTGCTGATCGATGGCGGCGAGGGCCCCAGGGTGCTGATCAGCGAGGCGGATCTCTGCGATTATCCGGGGCTCTGGTTCACCGGCAGCGACCAGCGGCCGACCTCCCTGGTCGGCCGCTTTCCCCATTTCTGCCTGACCGACACGGTCACCTCGGACCGCGATGTCAAGCCCCTCACCCGCGCCCCCTGGATCGCCGAGACCGCCGGCACGCGCAGCTATCCCTGGCGCCTGCTGGTCATCGCCGGGCGCGATGCCGATATCGTCAGCAACAGTCTGGTCTATCAGCTCTCGCAGCCGGAAAAGATCGCCGATCCTTCCTGGATCAAGCCCGGCAAGGTGGCCTGGGACTGGTGGAACGCTCTCAACATTTACGGCGTCGATTTCAAGGCCGGCCTCAACACCGCCACCTACAAGCACTATATCGATTTCGCCGCTGAGTATGGCATCGAATATGTCATTCTCGATGAGGGGTGGTATCAGCTCGGTGATGTGCTCTCCGTCCATCCCGAGATCAAAATGGATGAGCTGCTGGCCCACGCCCGCGAACGCAATGTGGGCATCATCCTCTGGGTCACCTGGAAAAGCCTGCTTGACAAGCTGGAGCCGGCCCTGGACCGCTTTGCCCAATGGGGCGTCAAGGGCATCAAGGTCGATTTCATGCAGCGGGATGACCAGTGGATGGTCACCTATTACTGGCGCATCGCCGAAGAGGCGGCCCGCCGCCACCTGCTGGTCGATTTTCACGGCGCCTACAAGCCGGCGGGGCTGGAACGCGCCTGGCCCAATGTGCTCACCCGCGAGGGGGTTAAGGGTCTGGAGAATGTGAAATGGAGCAGGGAGGTGACCCCTGAGCACGATGTCACCCTGGCCTTCACTCGCATGGCAGTCGGACCTATGGATTACACCCCCGGGGCCATGGTCAACGCCACGCCGGATCAGTTCCAGCCTGTTTTCGAAATGCCGATGAGCATGTCGACCCGCTGCCATCAGATGGCGATGTACGTCGTCTATGAAAGCCCGCTGCAGATGCTCGCCGACTCGCCGAGCCGCTACCGCCGCGAGGAAGAGTGCACGCGTTTTATTGCCGGCGTGCCCGCGGTCTGGGACGAAAGCCTCGTGCTGGAGGCCCGCATCGCCGATTATCTCCTGCTCGCCCGGCGCAGCGGCGGGATCTGGTACGCGGGTGCGATGACCGACGGAACCGGACGCGAGCTTGTCCTCGACCTCTCCTTCCTGCCGGTGGGGAGCTATACCATGACCCTGTTCAGCGACGGCCCCAATGCCGGACGCGCCGCCATGGATTACACCAGCACCACCCGGCTGGTCACGGCCGGCGAGCGGATTCCGCTTAAGCTCGCACCTGGAGGGGGGGCGGCGGCGCGTTTTGAGCCGGCCGTGGAGTAATGCAAATCACCGCGGCACCGCCCTGGTGGCAATAATTACTGTTTTTATTCATATAATTTTTGTATCTTTAAGGTCAATACTACCCCAAAACCTGCGAGTGTGTGCATGAAAAAACTGATCCAACTTTTCCTCCTGCTCTCCATGGCCTCCCTGTTTCTTCTCTGTGCCAAAAAAGAGGCACCCTATGTAGTCAAGGTGGCCAAACAGGTCATCCCCTCGGTCGTCTTTGAGAAGAAATTTCGCAGCAGCCCCGAGTTCCGCGAAAATGTCATCTATAATATCGACGTACTGAAGGAGTTCATCGACGATAATTATGTCGACAATCTTCTCTTCGAGGCGGAGGGCTTTGCGCGCGGCCTCGAGCGGGACAGCGTGGTGACGGCCCGCCTCTTCATCGAAAAGGGGCGCATTCTAACCCGGCCCAAGGGACCTCTGTATGCCAAAATAGTCCCCGCCGAGATCACGGTGACGGATGAGGAGGTCCGGGCTGATTATGAATCCTCCCGTTTCGAATACAAGATCGCCGATATCCTTTTCAAGAACAAGGCCCGGGCGGACAGTGTCCACGCCCTCCTGCAAAAGGGGGCTGATTTTGCCGATCTGGCCCGGAAATATTCCCAGGATGGCCGCTCGCGTGAGTCCGGCGGCGAGGTGCCCAAATATCTGCGCTGGGGAACCATGGGTTATGCGGCCGATGCCGCCTTGCGCAACATGGAGCCCGGCGAAATCACCCCGCCCCTGGTCACTCTCTTCGGCATTCATATCATCAAGGTCATCGACAAGCGCCCCTGGGCGGCTCCACCCTTCGAGGATGTTCATCCCCGCATCCGCAATCAGATCAAGGCCAAAAAGCTCAACCAGCTCACTGAAGCCTATTCGATAAGCCTCTACGACAAGTACAATTTCAGAGTCTCCTCCGGCGTGCTGCCCGAAGTCTTCGCTCACTACCGGACCGAGAAAGGAGTGGGCCGTCTGGATCTCGCCGCCATGCCCAAAAAGCTGCAAAAGGCCAGGGTGGCGGAATGGAAGGGGGGAAGCTGGGATGTGCGCAAGCTGGCTTCGCAGCTCGCCACCGCCCCGTCGCCCCTGCTCTTTCCCTGGAACTCGGTGGACGATGTCGAAGATTTCGTCCGCAAGTCGGCGGTTGCCGAACTGATGCTCGCGGAGGCTGAAGCGCTTGGACTCGACGACTCCCCGGCCTTCAAATCAGAATACACGGCCCTGCGCAACCAGATCGTGCGTACCCGTTGCCGCGAGATTCTCGCCCCACAGATTCGCACCCTCACGGAGGAGGAGGTCCAGGCCTTCTATAAGGAACAGCGGGAGAGGCTCGGCGAGGTCAGCTTGGCCGAGGTGCGGCCGACCCTGGAAGGTCAGCTCCTGCTCAATAAAAACCGCGAGCTGCGCAAACAGGCGGCCAAGCAGTTGCGCGGCAAATACCCCATTTTCTACAACGAGGCGGAGCTGCGCCGCATCGTCCTTTCGCTGGGCTCCGGGGGAGATGCGGTCGCACACCAGAAGGAAGAGGCTGAGGGTCCTGATGACGTTGAGTGACCGGCCGCAGCGGGAGTTGCTGGAACAAGCGTCCCGCCACCTGCGTGGTGGGGGGACGGCCGGGCAGGATTCCCTTGCTTATTACTTTTTAATGAGT
This sequence comes from bacterium, assembly GCA_029554865.1. Classification (GTDB taxonomy): domain Bacteria; phylum Zhuqueibacterota; class Zhuqueibacteria; order Residuimicrobiales; family Residuimicrobiaceae; genus JAKPUX01. Next base: position 4,695 of record JAKPUX010000402.1, read on the forward strand.
TATATTAGCCTGTGATCCTTGCTGGCATCGAGATTAAGGAACCAGTCGTCCTGGCGCCCCTGGCGGGCTGGACCGACACGGTCTATCGGCAATTATGCAAAGAGTTCGGCGTTGGTCTCATCTTCACCGAAATGGCCAGCGCCGATGCCCTGGTGCGCAACCAGACGCGCACCCTCGATATCTGCCGTTTCACCGAAGCGGAGCGCCCTATCGGTGTTCAGCTTTTCGGGGCTGAGGCCGATACCCTTGCGAGGGCGGCGGAAATCGTCGCCGAGCTGCGGCCCGATTGTATCGATATCAATTTCGGCTGTCCGGCCAAAAAGGTGGTCAAACGGGGAGGCGGTTCGGCCCTGATGCGGGACCTGTCGCTTATTGAGGAGATCGGGCGAGCGGTAGTCGCGGCCACCCCCATTCCGGTGACCGCCAAGCTGCGCAGCGGCTGGAGCGACACGGTGGTGGTCGAGGCCTGCCTTCAGCTCGAACAGGCGGGTGTAGCCGCCGTCACCATCCACCCGCGCACCCAGAAGATGGGCTTCAAGGGCAGGGCCGATTGGCGGCTGATCGCCGAGGTCAAGCGAGCCCTTAAAATTCCGGTCATCGGCAACGGGGATATCGCCGCTCCAGCGGATGCCCGGCGCATGTTCGAAGAGACCGGCTGCGATCTGGTGATGATCGGTCGCGCGGCCCAGGGCAATCCCTGGATTTTTTCCCGGACGATCGCCCAGCTCCGCACAGGTGTAGATGTCCCGCCCCCGACAAACGCCGAACGGCTGGCCCTCTGCATCCGCCATCTCGATCTGCAGGCCCGGCACTATGGAGAACATGTGGCCGTCTATACGATGCGCAAGCATATCGCCAGTTATCTGAAGGGAGTGCCCAACGTCGCCGAATTCAGGGATCAGCTCTTCCGTAAAAACGATATCGGTGAGGTCAGAGCGGATCTGCTCGCCTTTGCCGACAACCTGGAGGAGACGACGGTCAACGCATAGCAGCATCTTTGAGGCAGGAGCACCGCATCCTGCCTTTTTTACATTTTAAAGATCACCGGCCGGAGAGGGAGGGCACTGACCTGCCGCATCCGGCTCAACTTACTGTACTTCTCTCCGGAGGATGCATGTCGAAGCGCAAAGCGATTATCATGGGTGCAGCAGGCAGGGATTTCCACAATTTCAATCTTCACTTCCGTCAGAACAGCGACTATGAGGTGGTGGCTTTTACAGCGACGCAGATTCCCAACATTGATGACCGCAAGTATCCGGCAGAATTGGCTGGAGCACTCTATCCCAAGGGCATCCCCATCGAGCCCGAGGATAGCCTGCCCGAGCTCATTCGCCGGCACAATGTCGATGAGGTTTTTTTCGCCTACAGCGATGTTCCCCATGACTATGTGATGCATCGGGCCTCACTGGTCAATGGTTTCGGAGCCAGCTTTTCGCTGCTCGGCCCCAGGTTTACGATGATCAAATCCAGGGTGCCGGTGGTGGCGGTTTGCGCCGTGCGCACCGGCTGCGGCAAGAGCCAGACCACGCGCCGGGTCGCCGAGATTCTGATGGGCAAGGGCAAAAGGGTGGTCGCCATCCGCCATCCGATGCCCTACGGGGATCTGGTCAAGCAGAGGGTGCAGCGTTTCGAGACCCTCGAGGATCTCAAACGGCACGAGTGCACCATCGAGGAGATGGAGGAGTACGAACCCCATATTTCCCGCGGCATCGTCGTCTACGCCGGCGTCGATTACGGCGCCATCCTCGAGCA
>JAKPUX010000403.1 GCA_029554865.1 bacterium
ATGGCCAGGTACTCCGAGACTTCCAGATCCGGTGGTGTCTCGGGCGTCGGGGTCAGTTGCATTGTCCCCGCTGCGGCAGCACGGCCCTGATCCGCAAGGGCTGGCGGCCTCGGGTGCTGAGGAGCTCGCGCGGCCGGTTGCCTCTACAGGTACAACAGATGCGCTGCAAGAGCTGCGGCCGGACGTTCCGACCGGTCAATGCGGTGCTGGGGCTTTCCTTCCAGCGGCGGTTCCTCGACGAGTTGGTCGAGAAGGCCATCGGGCTGGGGATCCAGATGCCCTTTGGGCGGGCATCCTGGGCCCTGCACACGCTGTTGGCCGACGCGCCCTCCCCGGAGGGAGTGCGACGCCAGATTGCCGCCAGGGCTGCGACGTTCGCCCCGTGTGACGAGGTGGCCGGCACAACCGTGCTGGTCGACGGTACCCGAGTCAAAGCGGGGAAGAACCCGCGAGGCGCGGCCGCTCATCTGGCCATCACCGCCGTCCCGGGGCCCGAGGTGGCCGGGCGGCCGACCATCATCAAGCGGCTGGTGCACTTGCACGTGGGCGACTCCGAAGCCTTGCGTCAGCGGCTTCTGGGGCTGCCGGTCGAACGGCTCGTGCACGATGGGGGCATGAACCTCGAGGCCTGTGCCTCCAAAGTTCAGCGCTGCCGCTGGCATCTGGTGCACCAGCTCAATCACTACCTCTGGCAGGACGGCATGAAGGTCGTGCAGCGCCGGCACTACCAGAAGCGCCTGAAGCGTCTGCTGTGGCGCCAGGGGTCCCAAGCCCCCGAGGGCCTGGATGCCTTTATCAAAGAACTACAGCGTGATGGCTTCCGTCAGTCGGCCGAGCACCTCGAAAACGCTCAGCCGCAAACCTTCACCTGGCAAGCCGACAAGGGCTTTGCCTTCACGACAACCGCTCCCCTGGAGCGGGAGATGAGGGAACTCAACCGCAGGGCCGATGTCGGTGCCCGGTGGAGCGAACGCGGAATCGAAAACGTCCTGACAGTGCTGTTCCATTACAGGCTTAATGAAAAACCTATAGTGCCCCTAAGAGCGTATCCCGTAGGTAACGCGTTTTTGTTGCAATCA
>JAKPUX010000106.1 GCA_029554865.1 bacterium
GCTACGCTGACAGAGTGGGCCTCCCCCTAATAATAAAAATCGATCCATTCCATATCCCTGCTGATGCGCGGCGTGAAGGAGCAGGACCAGGGCAGAGAAGCCAGCAGGTCAGGATGCCATCGGCCTTTGATGCGGAAGAGGTGGTTTGCCCGCGGCGGCAGGGAGAGGTGGAGGGTGTCTCTGCGGGCCTTGAGGCGCAGGCCGGAGAGCTGGTCCTCCCAGCGCGTACAGCGGGTGAAGAGGCCTTTGGGCAGGGGGATGGCCGTTTCTTCAGACTCGCCGGAGTTGGAGAGCACAACCAGAACGGCCTCCCTGCCCCTGTGCTTGATAAAGGCATAGATGCCGTAATCCTGATAGATCTCGGTCAGCCCTGCTCCGGCCAGGGCGGGCAGTTGTTTGCGCAGATGCAGGAGGCGGCGGGTATGTTCCACCAGATCCCGGCTCGAGTCCACCAGCCGATCCCAGGGCATGGGCAGGCGGTTGAGATAATCCTGTCCGGCGCCGGTCTGCTCGTTGGTCGCGGCGGCCCCCTCCAGTGCGACCTCGTTGCCGTAATAGAGCATGGGCAGGCCGGGCTGGACCAGGGTAAAGGTCAAGGCTGAACGCATCTTGGCGGCGGCATGGTCGCCCGCCCAGTAGCTGAAGCGGGCGACATCGTGATTGTCGATGACCGGGGAGAGAAGAATGGTGCGGTACCATTGGCGGTTGAGCGCGGTCTGGCGGGTCAGCAGCGGCGGTGTGCCCCCCTGGGCGAAGACGCGGTTGAGGGTGTAATAGAGCGGGATATCGAAGAGGGCGTTGAAACCCAGATCCTGGTAGCCGGCCACATAGGGGGTTTCGCCGGCGAAAACCTCGCCGAGAAGAAGAAAATCTTCACCGGCAAAGTCGTGCAGATCCCGGCAGATCCTCGACCAGAAGGCGGGGGGGATGTGCTTGACCGCATCAAGGCGGAAGCCGTCGCAGCCGCTCTCGACAATCCAGAATTTGGCCATATCGAGAAGAAAATTATAGACATGGGGATTCTCCTGGGCCAGGTCAGGCAGCCCGTTGAGTTCTCGTTCCTCGAGCTGCTGCTGATCCTGCCAATCCTCGATGCTGGTGGAACCGTCCACGCCGCTGTGAGGATGGAACCAGTTTTTGTAGCCGGCCCCCTCCCAGAGGTCCGCATCGACGACCCAGGGATGGTCCGGTGCGACATGGTTGAAGATCATATCGAGCAGGACCTTCATGCCGCAGTGGTGGGCGAGATCGATCAGGCGCTTGAGGGTGGCCATATCACCGAAATGCTCGTCCACCCGGAAAAAATCGACCGGGTGATAACCGTGATAGGGCCACCAGCCGTTAAAATCGTGGTCGCTGTTGTCGAAGACCGGCGAGAGCCAGATGGTTGAGACGCCGAGATCATCCAGATAGTCGAGCTTGTCGATCACCCCTTGCAGGTCGCCTCCCTGGTAGTGCTTCAGGGCTTGCGGTTCCGGACGCGCGGGGTCGTAAGGGAGGCAACTGGCGGGATTGTTTCCGGTGTCATTGGCCGGATCGCCGTTGTAAAAGCGGTCGATGAGCACGAGGTAGACGGTCTCGCGTGACCAGTCGACGGCGCGCCGGGGATGGGGCGAACGCGTGAGCGCCACGCGGGGCTGCCACTGTGGCCCGAATTCGTCGGCGCCGGCGGGGGCGCAGAAGGCGAGCCGCAGCGGCAGGAGCAGCACCGGCAGCAGACTGGCCCGACTAATTCTGATACTGCAGCTCATAGAGGCGATAATAGATCCCCTTTTTGGCGAGAAGCTCGTTGTGGGTGCCCATCTCGCGCATCTCGCCCTTGTGCAGCACGAGGATCCAGTCCACATTCTGGATGGTGGAGAGGCGGTGGGCGATGATGACCGAGGTACGGCCGGCCATGAGCCGGGTTGTCGCCTCCCGGAGGAGAATCTCGGTCTCGGTGTCGACCGAGGAGGTGGCCTCGTCCATGATCAGCACCTCAGGATCGAAGACCAGGGCGCGGGCGAAGGAGAGGAGCTGCTTCTGGCCCACTGAAAGGTTGCTGCCGCGCTCGCTGAGTTCGGTTTGATAGCCCTGCGGCAGCTTTTCGATGAACTCATGCGCGCGCACATCTTTCGCGGCCTGAATGACCCGCTCCATCGGGATCGACTGGTCGCCGAGGCGGATGTTGTACTCGACCGTCCCGGAAAAGATAAAGACATCCTGGAGCACCATGCGCACGCGCCGGCGCAGATTGTCGAGGGGGTAGAGGGCCGTATCGATACGGTTGAGCAGGATCCGGCCGGAGGTGGGCTCATAGAGCCGCGAGATCAGGTTGATCAGGGTGGTTTTGCCCGCACCAGTGGCGCCGACGATGGCCACCTTTTCGCCGCAGTTGATTTTGAAACTCACATTGCGCAGGACGTGATCGTTTTCGTTGTAGCCAAAAGAGACATCGCGGAATTCGATCTCGCCGCAGGGGGGAGGCATCTCGGCCGGATTCTCCGGCAGCAGGCGCTGCTCCGGTTCATCCAGCAGCTTGAAGATGCGCTCGCTTGAAGCCATGGCGGCCTGCATGAGATTGTATTTCTCCGAGAGATCGCGGATGGGCTGGAAAAAACGCTCGGCATACTGGACAAAAGCGACCACCACGCCGATGGTCAACGCCCCGCTGATCACCCTGATGCCCCCGTACCAGAGGATAATGGCAAGAGCGAGGGCGCTGATCAATTCGACCAGGGGGTGAAAGACCGAATAATAGTAGATGGTCTCGAGATAGGCCTGCAGGTAGTCGTTGTTGAGCTCATCGAAACGGCGAAAGTTCTTCTTCTCGCGGTTGAAGATCTGCACCGTCGACATCCCCATGATGTTCTCCTGGAGATAGCTGTTGATGCGCGCAATGCGCAGCCTCACCTTGCGGAAGGATTCGCGCACATGGACGCGAAACCAGAAGCTGGCGGCGAAGATCAGGGGCAGCACCGTGAAAGAGAGCAGCGCCAGCTGCCAGTTGAAGATCAGCATCATGGCGATGATGCCCACCAGCACAAAGATGTCGCCGAAGATGGTGACAACCCCGCTGGAAAGCATGCTATTAAGGGTCTCGACGTCGTTGGTGGCGCGGGTCACCAGCCGTCCGACCGGATTCTTGTCAAAGAAGGAGAGGGGGAGGCGCTGCAGGTGCGCGAAGATCTGGTTGCGCATGTCGTACATCACCTTTTGGCCGATCTTTTGGGTCAGATAGGTCTGGAAAAAGATGAAGCTCATTTGCACCAGCAGCACGGTGAAATAGAGGAGCGCCAGACGGGCCAGGCCGGCCAGCTCCTTGTTGGCGATGTAGCGGTCGATGGCTACCTTGGTCAGGTAGGGGAGGAGCAGTTCCGCAAACGAGCCGAGGAGCAAGATCAGGACAGCGAGCACCACCATCCAGCGGTAGGGATGGAGATAGGCGAGCAGCCGCCGCATCAGACGGCTGTCGTAGGCCTTGCCGATCACCTCTTCTTCATGCAGTGTCACGGAGCACCTCAGTTGATCTCGGCCAGCGACTCTTCCAGCATCTGGCGCTGGTACAGCTGCCAGTAGGCGCCCTTGCGCGCTAAAAGTTCGTCATGCTGGCCCTGTTCGATAATCCTCCCCTCGCGCAGAACCACGATCAGATCGGCGTCCCGTACGGTCGAGATGCGGTGCGAGACCAGGATTGTGGTCCGCTCGGCCATGATGCGCCGCAGCCGTTTCAGTACCTCCTCCTCGGTGTAGGTATCGACCGCGGAGAGGGCATCGTCGAGGATGAGAATTTTGGGACGGCGGATGATGGCGCGTGAGATGGCCGTGCGCTGTTTCTGTCCGCCGGAGAGGGTGATGCCGCGCTCCCCGACCATGGTGGTAAAGCCCTCAGGGAACTGGTCAAAGTCGCTGCGGATCTGTGAGGTCTCGGCCGCCTCTTCGACCTCCGCCATGCGAATCTCCTCCTCCCCGAAGGCGATG
>JAKPUX010000130.1 GCA_029554865.1 bacterium
GCGGCCGTCGGCTCCGGCGATGGCGAAATGGCGCAGCTCACCTCCGTCCCGGACGGCCAGGCCGCTGCCGGTATGGTCAAACGAGAGGATGATTTTGCTGCCCTCGACCCGGCTGGTGCGGAGGAGAGGGCCGGATGGAACCAACTCTTTATCCTTATAGGCCAGCCGCCTCGCCCACAGAGCCAGCCTCTCACCCACATTCCGCTTGTTGAGGGGATGAATGTCATTCCATTCGCCGATGTCGATGGCCACCGCCATGCCGGTGTTGGGGAGGGCGAGGGTCTTGCGCTGCGCCTCGCGCAGGGCCGCCCAGCCGCTCTCTGCGGGCTCGGTGCGGGCCACCATGAAATTGGCCAGCTGCACATAGAGGAAGGGAAACTTGCCCTGGCTGAACTGCTGCCGCCAATCCCGGATCAGATCCGGGAACAGGCGGGTATATTCCTGCGCCCGGCCGGTGTTCGACTCGCCCTGATACCAGATGGCCCCCTTGATCCGGTAGTTGAGCAGCGGGGCGATCATGCCGTTGAAGAGTCCCAGCGGCTTGTACTGGATGAAGGTCTGGCCCGCCAGGGGCTCCATGACCGCTCCGACCTGGCAGCGCCAATCGCCGCTCAGGTCGAGGGTGTCCCCCGCAGCGACGAGCTGGTAAGCCTTGTCCTTGACAAAGCCGCCGCTGCCGATGTTGCTGATCACCCGCACCGTCAGGAGGTTTTTGCCGGCTTTGAGCAGACCGGCCGGGACCGCGTACCTGCGCGGGGGATACTGGTATGAGGTGGTGCCGACGAAGGTACCGTTGAGAAAGACCGAATCGGCGTCCACGATTGCCCCCAGAATCAGGCGCCCAGGCTGGCCGGCCATCGTCTCCGGCAGATCGATCTCCCTGCGGAACCAGACCGCGCCGTTGATGGGTCCCAGGCCACGCTCCTTCCAGAAGGAGGGCACCGGCATCATTGGCCAGGATGAGTCGTCATAATCCGGATCGGCCCAGGAGGCGGCGGGATCGGCATAGCCCGCGTCTTGTGCGCGCAGCAGCCTGAACCAGCTCCCGATGCGCGCCTGATCCGCTGCGAGGATGCCCTGAACGTAGCTTTCATCGCGGCAGCGGAGGGCGCTGTCCAGATGGACGGGCCAGGCTTGCAGGGCCTTCTCGCTCATCCAGGCTTCGACCGGTGTGCCGCCGACGCTGGCGTTGATCAATCCGATGGGCACGCCGTATTTTTCATAAAGCGCCAGGGCGAAGAAGTAGGCTGCGGCTGAAAATCCGCGCACAGTCTCCGCAGTCGCCCCCTGCCAGGCGCCCGCCTCCAGATCCTCCTGCGGACGATTGAAATCATAGCGCATGGGCACAAAAAAGTGGCGGATGGCGGGATTGTCAGCCCCGGCGACGAGATCGGGGTAGCGCTCCTCCACCCGGGCGATGGGCAGGGCCATATTCGACTGGCCCGAGCAGAGCCAGACCTCTCCGGCATAGATATCCTTAAGGGTGATGCGGTCCTCACCCTCGATGCCCATCGTGAAGGGGCCGCCCGCCGCGCCGCTCCTGATGCGCAGAAGCCAGCGTCCCTCGCCGTCGGCCGCAGTGCGATAATGTCTGCCCCTGAACTCGAGGTTGACCTTTTCGCCCGGGCGGGCCCAGCCCCAGATATTGACCCGGCTCTCCCGCTGCAGAACCATGCCGTCGCTGATCAAACGCGGCAGCCTCACTTCGGCGAATCCACTTCCCGCGGCGAAGATCAGCAGCAGCCAGACTGCAGCTGGTATCAGCTTGCCGAACGGTTTCATCTCTCCTCTCCCTGCTTGATCCATCAGCGATAACTATACAGTTTCACCCTGAGCATGGTATAATCCTGCCCAGGCAGTTGGATATGGCGTCCCTGATGGGTCTGGTCGCCGTTGAGGCGGCGTCCGGAGTGCCAGACGCCTTCAATCATACGGCCCTCCTCGACGCTGCCGATGCCCGCCCTGACACCTTCGGCCCTGGGCGCGACCTCGATGATCAGTCCGGTACCGGCGACGATGAATTCGTCGTCGGCCAGGCGGAGGAAGAGCCCGCCGTAGCGCGGCATCACCCCCTCCTCGCGCCGGGCGTAGCTCCAGCTGTATTCGTGACGAATGCGCAGGAGATAATCCCCCATCTCGATCCGGGCGTGCTGCCCGGTGCTGTCCAGCAGCACCCCGCGCATGCTCCCCTTGCCCTGATGGGTGATGAGTAGGGGCTGGAGCTGACGCAGCAGCGCATAAGCACGCGAGAGGGGATTGCGACCGGGATCGGCCAGATCCTCGACGCTGAAGGGGCTATAGCCCATGGCGTCGTGCTCGCCGATGGCGTAAAAGGCATTGGCCGGACTCTGGTCGTTGCCCACCTCCGGAATGAAGAGGGGATTTCCGGGCACGTCGTACTGGACGGCCCATTCCCGGAAATTCCTGAAATAGATATCGGGAGCGAGAAAATCGATCTGCGGCGCCCCCGCCCGCCAGATGTCAATGAGATGGGGGAGAGGACCGGCGCTGGGATACTGGCCGGGCTGATATCCCGGACGGATCAGGGCGGCGTTGACGTACATCGGCAGCGGGTACTCCGCCTTCCCTGCCCGCGCCACCTCATCGGTATAACGCGCGAAGTGCCAGGCCATGAAGAACTCGTCGGTGGCTAGGCCGATGCCGAAAAGGGTTTCCCAGTTTCCCCTGACCGGGCTGCCCTGCTTTTCCCAGGCCTCCCTGAGCCTGGCATGCAGCGTTTTTTTGTTCTTCTGCATATAGGCGACGAGATCGGCCGGCACCGCCTCGGCAAAGCGTTTGTCCGCCTCGCGGCAGTGATCGCGTGCATCCGGGATCATGCCGATCTCGTTCTCCACCTGGACCATGACCACCGTCTGCTCCTTCTCATCCATTTTGCGGAGATGGCGCATCAGGGCGGTGAAGGCGCGTACATCGGCTTGGAGATTCTCCGCGCTGAACGGAGTGAGGATTTCCTGGGGCTCTCCTGCGCGCGTGCGGGCGCGGGGGAAGCGCACCGGGTCCGATTTCACCCAGAGGGGCGCGTAGCAGGACATGCTGTTCTTCCAGGTGCCGAACCAGAGCAGGACGAGCTTGAGGTCGTTGGCGCGGGCGGCCTGGAGGATGCTGTCGACGAGCGCAAATTCAAAACGCCCCTCCTCCGGCTCGATCAGCTCCCAGTAGATGGGCACCAGGGCTGTGTTGAGATGCATGTTCTTCAGCTTGGGCCAGATCCAGCGCATCGATGCGGCATCGGAGGCGCTCGAATTGCCCAATTCACCGGCCAGCATGAGCAAGGGCTTGCCCCCGACGATGAGCTGGACCGCCTCGCCCTGCTGGCGGAGATGGGGGATGGCCAAAGCCCCGTCTTTCGGGACTGATTCACCCCGACTGCAGAGCAGGGTGAGAAGGATGAGGGAAAAGGCGGATTTGCGCATGGATAATCTCACAGTATGGAGTTATTTTCAGGCAGACGCCCCGGTGCAGGCTGGTCCAGCCTCCGCCCACTGACCTCACTGGTGCCGGCAAAGCGGGCGGGAAGAGAAACACCCTCTATTTGAGGACGATCATCCTGCGTGTGGCCGTGAATCCGGCTGTGCGCAGGGTGTAGAGATAGGTGCCCGACTTGAGGATTGTGGCATCAAACCGGAAACTGTGCGTGCCGGCCTCCAGGGTGCGGCTGACCAGGATCGCCATCTCGCGGCCGAGCAGGTTGTGAACCTTGAGTTCGACATGGCCGGCGGCTGCCAGGGTGAAGCGGATGGTCGTCGCCGGATTGAAGGGGTTGGGATAATTCTGCGCAAGCTCGAAAAGCTCAGGCGACCGGGCTGGAGCCTCCTCAACCGAACTCTGCACCCCGGTTTCAAACCAGGCGGGGGCGGAGAACTCGCTTGACCCATAGGTGTTGAGGGCACTGACGCGCCAGTAAAAGCGGCTGTTGGCGGCCAGCTTGCCGAGCTGGAAGGTGGTATCAGCCACGATGGTGTCCATGGCGATGCTGGTGAAGGCCCGGGCCGTTGAAAGCTGCACCCGGTATGAATCAGCGAGAGCGGTGGAATGCCAGAGCAGCAGCGGGTTGCGCAGCTCGCCCAGGGTGCCGTTGGGGCCGACCAGGAGAGGGGAGATGGGCTTTTTGATATAGTCGCGCAGCCAGGGCATGACCGGACGTTCGGTCCCGTTGGCCTTGAGCAGATAGGTATAGGGATGGGAGGTCCAGACGTCGCCCTCGATGTAGCCCCAGAAGGTGATCCCCTTGACAGCAGGCTGGTTCCAGAAGAGGGGGAAGTAGATCTGGTATTGAGCGAGCTGCACAGCGTCGTCGGGCTCGTCGATGTCGAATTCGGTGATATAGATAGGCAGACCGACGGCCGCGATGCGCTCGAGATTCGCCTTGAGGGTGGTGATGCTGTAGACATACTGGTTGGCGGAGCGGGTGTCGCTGCGGAACTCAAAATAGTGGCCCTGGATGCCGATTCCGTCGACCAGTCCGCGGCTTACAAGTATGTTGATGAGGCTGATATATTGGCTGGTGATGGCGTTGTCCTGCAGGACGTTATATTCGTTGATGAGCAGTTTTGTCCCCGGGGCGCAGTACTTGCGCGCCAGTTCGAAGGAGGTGATCACCCAGTCCCAGCCAGTGGCGCCGTCGCCGCCCAGGGCCGCCCGGTATTCGGCCGGGGCGCGGATGGGCTCGTTGACGACGTCGACATAATCCATTTTGGGGTAGCGTTCGCCGACCAGTTTGATCCAGTTTTCCACGGCTGCCCGTTGGGCCGGCTGATCGAGGGCGGTGATCCAACCGGGCTGCTGCTGTCCCCAGACCAGGCAGTGGTGCTTGTAGAGCAATCCCTTGCTGGTCACATAGTTATAAATCTTGTCCAGGTTGCTCCAGTTGAAATAGTTTTGGGCGGGCTGGACGGATCCCCACTTGCCGTCATTACCCGGGGTCACCTGATTCCAGTATTTGACCATATAGCGGGTGTACTCGCTGCTGGTGCTGCAGCCGAGGAAGCGGTCCAGCCCCTGGGTGAGGGGCTGCCCCGCGGCAGGCGATGGCAGAAATCCGGCCAGCAGCGCGAGGCCGACAAGAACCAGGGTTTTTACAGCCATGATCGGCTTCGCCGGTCGGCGAGGCAGGGTGATGCGGGTGTCCATATCCAGACCTTTCGAGAATAAGCTGTGAGTACGGTTCAATGCCTGACGTTGGTTCGCTGCATGCCGGATGTGGGCATCAGCGTGCAGGGGGATAGGCGCCAATATGGCGCATCTCCCGTGTTCCAGCTGCGCTGCGCACGGCCGCGGGGGGCTGGGCACCGGCGCGGGCCGCGCCAAACCCGGGCAGGAGCTGGTAATGGCCCAGTTCGCTGCTTTTGAAAAGGGGGCCTTCATAATCGCAGTATTCGAGGCTGGCGCCGGTGAATTCAGCATGATTCGCCTTCAGCTCCTCCAGACTCTGCAGGGTGGCCTG
>JAKPUX010000144.1 GCA_029554865.1 bacterium
GGTTGAGCAGCCAGTTCGGCCAGGCTTTGCCGCCGATGGATTCGAAGCTCCCGTAGGCCAGGGCGAGTGCCTCGAGCTGGGGCAGGCAGCGATGAAAGGCGCTGCGCAGCTCCGCCGCAAAGGCGGGATCCCTCTCCCTGAAAAAGGCGCAGCCCTCGCCCAGCGCCCAGTAGCCGCGCGCCGCCCAGAAGCCGAACGAGGCGTAGCTGGTCGGCCCCTCCCGGTTGATGGTCAGATCCTGGTGGACGAAATTGCAAAAGGTGCCGTCCTTGTTCTGCAGGGTGAGCACGAAGCGGAGGAGGCTGCGGATGCGCTCGAGATGGCGCGCATCACCCGCTCGCATGTAGACGACCGCGGCGCGGGCGACATCGTCAACGCAGGCGATGCCCTCGCCGGCGGCATCCGTCCAGCCGTAATCCGGGGCGTCGCTGTAGATGTGGACAATGGTGCAGGGCTGGCCGGCGACGGTGACCTCCTGGCAGAGGCGGTCGAGGTGGGCAAAATTGACCGGGCTGCGCGGGCTTGAAGAACAACTGCTGCCCAGGGCCGCCAGCACAAGCACCAACCGGACCCTATTTGGAATAAACCTCTTCATCCCTTCAGCCCCGTGCTCGCCAAACTCTCGATAAAATAACGCTGGAAAAAGGCATAGGCGATGATGACCGGCAGAGCCAACAGGGTGGCGGCCGCAAGCTTGACCCCCAGCTGCGCCTCCGCCATGCCGCTCACCGCAAAGATGGTCACCATCTGCGGCATGGTCATAATCGACTGGTCGCGGATGACGATCAACGGCCAGAGGACATCGTTCCAGCTGTTCATGAAGGTGATGATGCCCACGGTGATCAGCACGGGGCGGGAGAGCGGCCAGATGATCCGGAAGAGTATCTGCAGGTCGCTGAGTCCGTCCATACGCGCCGCGTCAATGAGCGCCTGGGGCACGGACTTGAAAAACTGCCGGAAGAGGAGGATGCCGAAACCGCTCATCATCCCGGGCACGATCAGGGCCAGATAGGTGTCGGTCCAGTGCAGCTTGACCATGAGGATGTAGAGGGGGATCATGGTCAACTGAAAGGGGATCATCATGGTGAAAAGGATGACCATCACCATCACCTCGCGGCCGCGGAAACGCAGGCGGGAGAGGGCATAGCCTACCATGGAGCCGAAAAAGAGCACCGAGGCGGTGATGGAGATCGAGACCACCAGGCTGTTGAGCAGAGAGCGCAGGATGGGGATCTTGGCGAAGACCTGCTCGTAGCTGGCCAGGGTGATGCTGGAGGGCAAAAGGCCGAAGCTGGGGATCTCCATCTCCGGCTTGAAGGTCGCCGACACCATCCAGAGAAAGGGATAGAGAAAAACGACTGTCCCCAGAATCAGGATGAGCCAGATGAGTGCGCGTTTCATTCGAGGGCCTCCTGCTCGACCACCTTGCGCTGCACGAGCACCACCGCCAGGATGATAAAAGCGAAGAAAAAGCCGAGGGTGGCGGCATAGCCCATGCGATTGAAGTAAAAGGCCTGCTTGTAGATATAGAGCATCGCCGACAGGGTGCGGTTCATCGGTCCGCCGCCGGTGAGCACATAGGGCTCGATGAAGAGGCTGAAGCCGCCGATGGTCGAGAGGATCAGGACCATGATCACCGCCGGGTTGAGCATGGGCAGGGTGATATGGCGGAATTTTTGCCAGGCGGTGGCGCCGTCGATCCCGGCCGCCTCATAGAGCCAGGCCGGGATATTCTGCAGGCCGGCGAGGAAGAGGATGATGTAGAGGCCGACATTTTTCCAGGTCGCCATCAGGGCCACCGAGGGCATCGCCCACTCGGGACTGGTCAGCCAGGGGATCCTGGCCAGGCCGGCGCGGGCGAGGAGGAGGTTTAAAATGCCATTCTCGTAGGAGAAGAGCTGCTGCCAGAGCAGGGAGATGACAATCCCCGAGACCACGACAGGCATGAAATAGGCGGCGCGGAAGAACCCGCGCGCGCGGATCTTTTCATTCAGGAGCACGGCGAAGAGGAGCGCCAGACCGATTTGCAGGGGGATATGGATGACCAGAAAATAGAGGGTGTTGAGGATCGCCTGCCAGAAAAGGTCATCCTGAAAGAGGCGGACAAAATTGCCCAGGCCCACCCAGCGCATCGGGGTGTAGATATCCCATTCGTGAAAAACCAGCACGAGCGAAAAGAGCAGCGGCCAGGCCATGAAAAAGGCGAACCAGGCCCAGTAGGGCAGAGAAAGCAGAAAGCCGGTGCGGCTGCTCCTGTTGCCAGCAATTTTTCGTTCTACTTTCAATCCATTCTTTCTCCCGGCGGACCGGGTCTCTGATCAACACTCAGCGCAGGACCTGACGTGCACGTTCGGCGGCGCGCTGCACCGCCTCCTCGGGGGTGCGCCGGCCGAGGACGCAGCAGGCCTCAAACTCTTGCGAGATCGCATCGAAGACCTCGCGCAGCTCGGGAGCGGAGTCCACCCCCCGGGTGCGCGGGGCCTGTTCGGCAAAGCGCACCATTTTGGGATACTCTTTGAAATAGGGCATATACAACGAATCCGATAATAAATCACGGCGGATCGGCAGCTGGCTGGCGATCCGCAGCAGCGCCAGATCCTGCCGGCGCGAGATCAGAAACTTGACGAATTCCCACGCCGCGCGGGGATTTTGACAGGTGGCAAAGATGGCGATGTTTTTCGGGTCGCCATAGGTCACCACCGGACCCGCGGCGCTGTCGGGCAGCGGGACCGGCGCGTAATCGAATTCAAAACCCGCCGGTTTGAATTTGTCGACATGGGCGATGTTCCACGGGCCGGTGATGTGCGTGGCCACCTGGCCGGCCAGGAAAGTATCGCCCTGAAAGGAGGCCCTGGGGAAGATGCCGAGCTCGAAACAGCGGCGGAAGAAGCGGAAGACCTCGACTGCGGCCCTATTGTCAAAGGTCACCTGCCGGTTTTTAATCAGGGTCTGGCCGCCCGAGGCCGCCAGATAAAAGGTATAAAAATCGAAGTAGCGCAGCCACCATTTGACGTTGATATCGACATAGAGCATCCATTGATCGGGTTGGCCGTCGCCGGTCAGATCGCGTGTCAGGGCCTGGCCGGCGCGGATGAATTCGGAGTAGGTGGCGGGAGGGTGCGTGAAACCGGCTTCCTGCAGCCGCCGCACATTATACTCCATCATGATCGGATTACTCTTCCAGGGCATCTGGTAGAGCCGGCCGTCGTCATACTGAAAGACCTCGCGCTGCCCCTCCGGCAGCCGCGCGGCGGCCACGGAATCAAAATCGGCAAAGGAATCCAGCGCCACCAGAGCCCCGGCGCGGACAAACTGTCCGACCACCCCCGGCCAGATGTTCGAGCAGACATCCGGGGTGGTTTTGCCCACCACCGCCGCCAGCAGCACCTCCTCGGTGGACTGGCTCTCGGGGATGGGCTGTACGGTCACCGGCACGTCCGGGTGGGCCGCATTCCACTCCGCCGCCGCCAGCCCGGCCAGCTCGATCTCCTGGGCATTGGCCGCCGGCCAGTAGACCAGCCCCGCATGCCCGGCCTTACCGCGCGACCCGCTCTCGCAGCCGACCAGCAGCACTCCAGCACTGAGCACGAGCATAATCCAGAACCGGTGAAGGCAGGGACTTTTCTTAACGGGGAGCGGCTTCATGAGGCGATCAATCCCTCCCTTTATTAAAATTGATGTCAATCTCTTCCCGTCCCTCTTTCAGTCTGGCGCGGAGCAGTATTTCCCGCACCCGGCCGTGGCGGGTCACTGAAATCTCCCTGCCGGCACTTGCCTCCTGAAGCGGTTCCCAGGGCGAGACGATGGCCAGCTCCACCGTCCGTCCGGCGAAGCCCGGAACTTTGATGCGCAGGCTCTTGTTCCGCGAATCGAGCTCTACCGATTCGACCGCTGTGTTGGCGGAGGCCAGATAAGGGGTGTGCGGTTCGCCGCGCTCAAGCACGAGTCTGCGCAGCGGTGAGGCGTCGGCGGAGGCGGGTATCACCGCCGAATGCAGAGGCCGTCCATCGGCCTTGATTTGTCTGAACCACCTGCCCTCGCCGCGCCAGGCCACCTCGACCCTTCGCCCGTTGAGCATCACCTCGTAGCGCAGCTTCCGCCATTCCTGCGGAAGCCCGGGATCGAAGGAGAGGTTCCATTCGCTCTCCCGCATCCCGGCCAGCTGATAGAGAGCGTGCAGGAACCAGCCGCCGGTCCAGAGAAAGGTGGGCTTGTCGATCTCGCCATAGCGCGGTGAGGCGGGATCCGCGTTACGATATTCGAAAAAGGCGGGCTGGCCCAGGGGCGAGCGGCGGATGCCCTCGAGGGTCAGGTACTGCTTCAGGACTTCCCGGGCCGAGTCGGGCTGACCGGCGGCCAGCCAGCCGAGTCCATACCAGACGATGCCGTGGGGCCAAACCCCGCCGTTGAGGTAGAGGCCGGGGGCGCCGACCTGGCCGGGCAGGAATTCGTAAAGCTCGTCATACTGGTCAAAGTCCATCGGCGCGGCGATGCGGATGCCGAGGCAGCGGTCGAGCAGCTCCGCAGCGGCGGTTTTCATGAGGCGGGCGGAGCGTTCTTCATCCAGGAGCTTCCAGGCGGCGGCCAGCAGCGAGCCGGCGTAATAGTGGCGGTCGGTGGCACCGCCTGCGAGCCCGTTGAAGAGGAATCCGGCTTCATCGTCCCAAAGCCGCTCGCCGAGCTGCTGCTGCAGGCGCTCCGCCAGCTCGAGATGCCGCGTGAGCTCCGCTTCAGGCCATCCCAGCTGCCCGCCCATGAAGGCGTACTCGCGCAGGGCGCGGACGGTGAGGATGGTGATGTAGGCGCGGGCGCCCCAGGAGTGGCCGATGTCCCACCAGTCGGGCTGCCAGGCGTACATGAGATCGTCGGCGCCGCGGTTTTCGAGCATCATGCGCAGACTTTTCGTCAGCATGGGCGCCAGCAGCTGCATGGTGGCGGTGTCGCCGCTGTGACGCAGGTAGGAGGCGCTCAGGAGTATGAACCAGAGGTGGTTCCAGTTGTCAGTGGAACAGAACTCGGTCTGAAAGCCGGTATCGCGCCAGTAATAGGCGTGCGGCAGGACGGAATCGGCTCTGGCCAGGCTCTGCACATAAAGGAGGTCATTGCGTACGCGCTCACAGTCGAAAAAGACGGCGCCCAGGTCGGTGAGCAGGAGGTCGTGGGTGAAAAAGAAATTGTATTCGGCCGGGCAGGGCATCGGGACAATGCGGCCGTCGAGATAGTGGCGGTTGGCCGCCATCACCGCCCGGGACCACATGGCGGTCTCCGTCAGCCCGGCATCGGGCACCTGCAGCAGAGGACCGGCGGCATAACGCCCCGCCTCTTCCTCAAAGGCTGTGGCCTCATCCTGCCATTCCCGGAAGGCGCGCGCGGCGACGGCCTCCGCTTCACCCTGACGGCAGGAGCCGATCAGCAGGACGATCCGCCACTCTTCACCCGGCCGCAGCTTTTTCTGGTAGCTCAGGTGGAGGGAGTCGACACCGGCGCTGGCTGCGGGCAAGGCCCCGGCGTTGGCGACGAAAACCAGGGCTGAACCGGTCTCAGGGGCATCCCAGGCGGCCGTCACCAGAGTGCAGCCGGAAGCCGGAACGGCCGGATTCTGCAGAGCGCAGGCGACGCGCGCCGGCCGCATCCATGCATAGGTCTGGCAGGTGCGCAAGATCCACTCCAGCGTGCCCTCAAGCTCAAAGGAACGCGCCCGGTCTTTCGCATTGGTCAGCTCGAGCTGCAGGACCATGACCGGCAGCGTCCGGCAGAAACGGTAGCGAATGGAACAGAGGTATTCAGGATTGTGCTGCTGAAACTCGATCCACCAGGGCGTATAGCGATAAGCCCAGGGCGCGGCGCCGAGGGAATCTGCCCGGCCGTCATGCTTCAGGGCAAAGCGCAGCGGGCGCGATTCGCCGCGCCGCCAGTAGTCGGTGCTCAGATCGATGCTGTTGGCCACGGGGTAGTAAAAGCTGATCCGGGCCGGCAGCGGCCGGCTGTCGTGAAACTCTGCGCCGGCATAAGGCCCGCCGACCTCTATCTGGCCGCGCATTTCGTTGAAATTCACAGATAGGGAGCGCCAGGACTCCTCCTTCTCACCCGCACCGCAGGCGGCGAAGGAGCCCAGAAGTACAAGCCCCACAACCGCAGTTCGATGCGATAATTTGCCGATCATGTAATACCCTCTTCCATGAACGGGGCTGGGCTGGCCGCGGGCTTCTGGTCGGCAACCAGCCGGCTGAGGGCCATTCCCGGCTTTTCGATGACGATGGCGTCCATGCCGCCCCTTAAAAGGCCAGGCTGAAGGAGAAGCGCTGGGCGTTTTCGAGCCGGCCGAAATCGGCATAGGCATAATCCAGCTGGATCAGGAGATTGCCCAGATTCCGGCTGGCAAATCCCGCCCCCAGGGTGAAACCCTGCTCGCGGTCCCGCAAAAAGAGATCGCGGTAGCCGGCGCGAAGGAAGAGCATCTCCCGGAAACCGTACTCCATGCCCAGATTGACCGATTCGGTATTGTCGCTGGGATGGATGGCGTCGGCCGCGACGGTGAGCCGGTGCAGGGGACTCTTCCAGGGCTCCATGGCCAGGCCAAACTGAAAGCTCAGGGGCAGGGCCCATGAACCGGTTTGCAAATCAGCCGGGATGCGGTCGTTGTTGCCGAGGATGTTGGGGTTGATGTCCTGGTAGACCAGGAGGTCTTTGCCCTCCATGCGCATATCGGTGCCGAAGTTGGTCAGAGCCGCCCCGATGCGCAGGCCGCGCAGTCCGGTGACGAAGAGGGTGCCGAAATCGATGGCAAAGCCGTCGGCGTTCTCGTGCCATATGCTCTGGGTGATATATTTGACATTAAAGCCGATGGAGAAGCGATCGGTCAGGCTGCGGGCATAACTGAGGCCGATGGCGAGATCGCTGGAGGAAAAGATCTCGCCGGTGCCGTCCGGCTGGTCGGTGGTGCGCACGGGCATGTCGCCGTAATCGAGAGAGGTGAGCGAGGCCCCGATGCTGCCGAATGCGCCCAGGGGGAGGGAAAAGCCGGCGTAATTGAATTTCAGATCGGCCAGCCAGCGGGTATGCATGAGCAGCAGCTGGATATCCCCGCTGCGGGCGATGCCGGCGGGATTCCAGTAAAGGGCGCTGGCGTCGTCGGCGGTGCCGACGAAAGCCCCGCCCATGCCGGTCGCCCTGGCGCCGACGCCGATGGAGAGGAAGGGGGCGGCGGTGACGCCGACCTTGGCGACATCCCCGGCGCGAAGCCCCGCGGCCGTCAGCAGCAGGAGAGTGACAATGACGATCTTTTTCATAAGCGAGTCCGTAAAATGTTCAACGGCAGGTCACTTGATGACCGCGAATTTGTCGATATGGGTGCCGACACCGGGGGCATCGACCTGGAAGAGGTAGACGCCGTAGGCGATGTCCATTCCGTCCTTGGAAACCAGATCCCAGCTCTCGGAGCCATCGTCGAGGCTGCTGTCGTGCTCGATGGTATTGACCAGATAGCCCCGCACAGTATAGATGCGGATGGTGCAGCGGGCGGGCAGGTGGTTGAAGAAGATGCGGCGCTCGCCACGGCCGAAGCGGAAGGGATTGCGCGGCTCCCAGCTGGCGGCGGCGCAGTAGGGATTGGGGACCACGGTGATCCCGGAGAGTCTCTCGCTGGCCTGGCTGACGCTTTCGCGCGCGCCCTGAATGGTGAAACGGAAGGTTTCGCCATCGCGGAAGGGCTTGCTGGTCCGCGCGCGGAAGATATCGCCGGAAGCCGGCCGGTCACTGCCCCCCGCAGCCTGGTCGTAGAAGAAGGTCCAGGCGGTCTTGAATTTCGATCTGGGCGTGGGCAGCGGTTCACCCAGCCTGAGCCCGACGACGATGGTGACCGAGTCCCCCGGCGAGAAGAGGCCGTCCTTGTCCTTGTCGCCGAAAAGAAAGTCCATTGTCCGCGCCTCGGTGGCATTGTAGATCATAAAGTGCACCGGCGTCGCCGTCTGGCCGAAGAGCAGTGCGAGCGAGGTGTCGACGATGTGATCATAAAAGCTGATCTCGAAATCGGCGGGGTAGGGGACGAAACGTCCGCTCAGGCTGGGATTCTTGCCCACGCGGAAGCCCCAGCTGTGAGCGCCCTTGACCCAGCCGGTCTCGGCCTCGATGACCTGGCAGGCGGTGTCGCCGCTGACATGAACCACCATGCCTTCGACCACCGGTGTGATGCCGAGGCCCTCCTCCAGCTGCTCCCCTTCCAGCAGTGCGGTCTGGGAAGTGGTATTGATGCAGTCGAAGGCCGCCTGACGGTTGAGCGCGAAGGCCGAGGTGTCATGAAAGATCACCTCATAGGTGGCGTTATCCTGCAGGGCATCGGCGTCGAGCAGCTCAACCTCGATATGACCGGTGCCGGGGCCCTGGTGCTCGATGCCGCCCGCCAGTTGGGGCGGCTGGTAGCCCGCCGAGGGAGCGCGCGGGGTGACCACGGCGCAGTTGATGTCGACATACTCCACCACCCCGGCGGCACTGACGCGGATGACGCTGGAGGCCTCGGAGGGGGAGATGCCGGAGATCTCGCCGGTCGACGAGACCGTCGCCAGCCCCCGGTCATAGGGGACCACGGCATAGTAATAGGTCTGGCCGTTGTCGACATTGGTATCGACATAATAGTGGCGCAGACCGGTGTCCTCGCCGAGGTCGAATTTGATCCCCTCGATGTCGATGGGGTGGAGCCCCTTGATGCCGTTGGCGAGATCAAATTCGGCGATATACTTGCGGAAGCGGGCCTTGCCGTAGGCGTCGGTGATGACCTGGGCCTCGGAGAACTCGGCATCAGTGGTGCGGTAGATGCGGTAGCCCTCGAAATCATGCTCCTGCAGGAAGGGGTCCCAGGATTTTTCCGCCTTGTCGTCCCAGTAGAGCACAACCCTGCCGTCGCCGGGCACGGCGGTCAGGCGCGATTTGTCGGGCGGCCGGGCGAACTGATAGGTGGCGTTATAGATCTGCTGAACGGTCTTTTTCGCCCGGGCGAGCTGGTTTTGATCCTCACCGAAGAGGAGGGACATGGAGTAGAACTGGGTATCGCCCGCCTTCAGGCCGAAGGGGCCGGAGCTGAAAAACATGCCCAGATTGGTGTTCTGCACCAGTTTTTCACGCGGCGGGGGCGCCGATTTCAGGCCGTTCCAGTAGGCTTCGTCGTACTCCATTTTATATTCGTGGAGGACGAAGACCTGAAAGCCGGTGAGGCCGATCTGGTCCGATTCATCCTTGTCGAGGTAATCGAAATCGGGTTCGCCGGGGGTCGGGATGCCGTCCCCTTCGCCCTCATCAGGTCCGGTATAGTTGCCGTCGTTGCTGCCGAGGCCGTCGGCGCCGAGATCATCATTCAGGGGCTCGCCTTCGTCCCGCTGCCCGTTCTGGTTCAGATCGCTGTAGGGATCCCAGTTGATGTTCTCGTCACCGGACCAGTGCGGCCTGATCTCACGATCGGTATAAAAGTTTTGAAAGGCCCTGATGTCATCGATGCCGTAGGGATAGGCATTAAGAAAAACCCCGGGCCCGCTGTCGCGTCGCTCGTTGATCAGACCGTCGTTGTCGTTGTCGCGGCTGTCCCTGAAGATGCCGGGGCTTTCGAGAAAGGCGAAGCCGGCGACGCCGACCGGCGCCCAGTTGTTGGGACTGCCGTAGCCGTTGCCGTCGAAAGCCCAGGCGATGTCGAGGTCGAGGTCGTAGCTGCCGGCATCGTCGGCGGAATCATCGTGGCCGCCGATGCCCCAGTCGATATGAAAGGCGAAATAGGTGCTGTCATAATCCCTTTTGCCCTCGTTGGTGATGAAATAGATGGAAAAAATGCAGTCCTGGGCGAGCACCTGATTCCACTGAAAGAGGCGGGAGGCGACCTCGATGCCCAGCCCGCGGCGGGACGAGTCCGAGGGATCGGGATAGTAGAGATACTTTTCATCCGGATCATCATCGAAGACGAAATAGGCCTCGAGATCGGCGTTGGTCTTGCCCCGGCCGAAAAAGCCGTTCCACTGCCCGTTCCACTCCGCATCCTGATCGGGCCAGGTGAGCGGCCAGGTGGTCGGATCGTTGCTCATCGCCGGATAGTTATGGATGTTGGTCTTGACGTCGGGATTGAAATAGCCCGGCAGCGGGGCGAACCCCCAGGGGATCCCCTCCGGCGAAGTCGACATGTCCTCGCGATAGCGGGTGACGACGTCGTGATAGCGCTTGCCGTGGATATCGACGATGGGGGTCGCGACGATGAGGGCGACGCCGTCGACGTAGGTGTGGCCGCTTCCCTTGGGCCACTCACCGGAAGGCCAGGCCGGCTCATCCCAGTTGGCGATCTCGCCATGGTTGGCGAAAACCGTGCGCACCACGTTGCCGTCCATGGTGCCCCAGCGCGTATTGGCCAGGGCGCCGACATTCGGGTCGGGCTTGCGCTGAGCCCAGAGCAGGGGCAGGGACCAGGCCAAAAGCAGGCAGCAGACTATTTTCAGGCGACTCATAATCGACACTCTCTTGTTTTGTTTCAGAATTCCAGCCCGATGCCCGCCAGGACTTGCCGCGGATCGGAATAAAAGTTGGGCCGGGCCAGATAGTCGGAGAGGCTGTTGACGCCGAAAATCGTGCCCGAGGCGAGCGCCGACAGGGTATAGTTGGCGCGGCCGGTGTCGCTGTAGACATCCAGCTCGTTCTTCTGATCGAGGAGATTGTAGACCCTGACAAAGGCATTGAGATTCTGCCCGCCCACCCTGAAATTGCGATAGGCGTAAAAATCGAAATTCATAAAAGCGGGCTTGCGCTCGCTGTTCTCCACCGCCGTGCGCACATTCTGCTGCGTCGGGGTATAGGGCAGACCGCTGCCGAGACGGCCGATCAGGCTGGCGGACCAGACCCTGGCGTCGCCGGCCGTGAGCGAAAGATTGAGGCTGTGGGTGCGGTCCCAGTTGAGGGGGACCAGCTGCTTCTGCGGTTCGCGCCCCGCTTCCGCATCGAGAAAAGCGGAGGCCGGATCGGAGGCATCCCCACGCGCGATCTGATAGGTATAATCGACCGTCGCTCCGAACCCGCCCGTCAGCCGCTTCTCAAAGGCGAAGGTCAAGCCCTTGACCCCGCCGTAATCCCGGTTGATATAGCGCGCATAACGGATGCCGGTCGTGGTATGGAGGATCTCCGTGCCGAGGAGATTGCGGATATCCTTGAAATAGGCGGTCACCTCCAGGGAAAGATCCGCGCCCAGCTGCTGCTGCAGGCCGATTTCGTAGATGGTGGTCTTTTGCGGCTTGAGTTCGGCGTTGCCGATGGTGTTGGGCACCCGCTCGGGGGGCGAGGTGCTCCCATAATCGGAGGTGGCGTAGAGCTCGAAATCGGGATTGGAGAAAAGGAACTCGAAATTGGGGATCTGGAAGAAATGGCCATAGGAGATGTGAATCGCCCCGCGGTCGGTGACGGGATAGGAGAGGCCGAAGCGCGGGCTGATCTGCTGGCTCGTTTTGGGCGTGCGCAGCGGAGAGGCCGCAGGCTGGAGAAAATCGATCGGCACGATGCCATCCGACTTGAAATAATCGTAGCGCACCCCCGCATTGACGACCATGTAAGCCAGTTCAATCTTGTCCTGTACGTACGCAGAAACCTCGAGAGGGTGGAGGAGATATTCATCGTTGTTCTGAACATTCTTCGTCACTGCGGGAACGTAGGGCTTCCACTGGGTGTCGCGGTTGAGGCGGATCTCGAAGGCGCGCAGCCACATGCGGTGCTGGCGATACTCCAGGCCGGCCTTGAGCTGATGCTCATTGGTCGCCTGTGAGGTGAAATCGACCTTGCCGACGCTGGTGGTGGTGTTGCGCAGGAAATGCCACATCTGCTGACCGCCGCTGAGAAAGGCGTTGCCGCTGGCCGCATCGAGCAGCTTGGGATTGACATAGCGCGCATCGTAAGGATCCTCATAGACATACTGCTTGTAGTCGGTGTAAAAGCGCGCCATCTTGACGGTGAAGAAATTGCGCTGGTTCAGGACCGAGGTCCAGGTCAAGCCATTGTTCCAGCCCGTCTGGTGGCGCCAGAAATCGCCGTCCGGATTGTAGCGGAACTGGTGATCGTATTCCCGGTAGCGCTGCTTCTGCACCAGCCCCTCGTATTCGAGCTTGTTGGCAGCGGAGAGCTTCCAGGCGAGCTTGATTTGTCCGGTCCAGCGCCGGCTCGGACGCATGGCGGCGAAATCGGCGCCTTGCTTGAGGCTGTCGGCGTAGCGGCTGAAATCCTCCTGCGAGGCAAAGCGGCGGCCTGTGCCGTGGGACTCGATGTACCAGTCGCGCACATCACTGCTGGGAAAGTTGGCTGAATCGGAGGGGAGGAAGACCCGCCGTCCGTAGAGGGCGCCTTCGTTGTCATAAAAACGCCCCGAGGCGAAAAAGGTGAGGCGGTTGCGGGTGACCGGCACCGGCCCGCTCAGGGTGCCCTCGAGATTGTAGATCGGGTTGAAGGCATCGACGTTCCAGAAGATGTCGGTATGCGAGCTGACGTAATCCCCGACGTAGCTGGTGAGCGAGCCGTGATAGTTTTCGCCGCCCTCCTTGGTGACCACGTTGACGATGCCGGACATCGCCTGGCCATACTCGGCGTTGAAGGTGCCGCTGATCACCTGCAGCTCCTGCACTGCGGTATTCTCTACCTGCACGGCGGAGCTGCCGGAATAGACATCGTTGATGGAGATGCCATCGATGAGGTAACCGACCTCGCCGCTGCGGCCGCCGCGAAAGTGGCCGTCGACCACGCCGGCCTGCAGGTTGATGACGTCCTGCATGTTGTCGACCGGCAGGCGGCCGATCATCTCGGAATTGACCGTGGCCACGGTGGAGGTGAGGTCGCGTTCGACCAGGGGCTTGGAGGCGGTGACGGTGATGGTCTGACCGGTCTGCAGCACGGTCTGCGAGAGACTGAAATCGACGGTGGTGGTCTTGTCGATCGAGATCTGCACCCGGTCGTAGCTCATGTCGGTATAGCCGAGCAGTTTGGCGCGCAGGGTATAGCTGCCCGGTGGCACCCGCAGGATGAGATACTGCCCCTCCAGGTCGGTGACGGCGCCGAGGCTCGTCCCCTCGACGATGACATTGACGCCGGGCAAACTTTCCCTGGACCCGGCGTCCGCGACGCGGCCGACGATTTTGCCGGTGGTCCCGGCCTGCAGCGGCGCGGCCAGAAAACAGCTCGCGGCCAGCAGCCAATAAACAGGTAAAAGTCGCATGGGTAACTCCCAAAGTCTGCGTGCCACGCACCCGGACGGATGCGTGGCACGCGCGGTTTTACTTGAGCAGGGTCATCTTGCGCATCATGCGTGCGTCTTTGCTCTCCAGGATATAGAAATAGATGCCGGAGGAGGCCATCCGGCCGCTGTCGTCCCGTCCATCCCAGATGACCTGGTGTTCACCTGCGGCCATTTTGGCCGAGATCAGGGTGCGGACGGGATTGCCGAGCAGATCATAGACCGCCAGCTGGACCCGACTGTCCTGCGGGATGGAGAAGGTGATCCGCGTCTCGGGATTGAAGGGATTGGGATAGTTCTGGGCCAGACGATAGACCGCCGGCGCAGCAGAATTGCCCTGGCCGGGAACCCGGGTCACGTTGCCCTCGACCACAGCGAAATCATCCCAGTAGACCTTGCCGGTGGCCTGATGCTGCAGACGCGCCCGGATGGACATGCGCGTGGCGTTGGCTGGAGGCGCAACGGTGAAATTGTAGAGCGTCCAGTCCTTGTCCGTCACGCTCTGGTCGACGACAAAGAAATCGGTGCCGCCGACCTCCGCCCAGCCCTCCTCACCGGTGTGATAGGTCAGGGTGAAAAAGACCGATTTTTCGACATCCTGGGTGGTATTAACCGTTACACCCTCGGTTTTCACCCAGGCCTGCACGGTGTAGAGACGTCCGGGCAGGATCGGATTGCGGTCGCTGATTGCCACCACCTCGGCCGGATTGGTTTCGTCGTCCGAGATGAGCAGGGAGTAATCCCCGCTGTGGGCGGCGTCGCGGGTGATGCTCACCGTTCCGTAATCTATCTCGCCCTCACTCATATGGTCCTTCCAGAAGAACCACCCGGACGGGACGCCAAAATTGGCATTGTAAAGATCCCCGATCCAGCCGCTCGCACCGGGGGCCAGCTTCATGAATATATCATCCAGCCAGACCGTGCCGGTAGCAGCAGCGCCAAAGGCGAACTGGATGCTCATCGAGTCGGCGTCGGTCGGGAGGACGATGGGAGCGTCGTTCTTGATTTCGGTCCAGTCGCTGGTTGCCAGAGCTTGGGGGACCTTGAGAACGACCGGTTGGCCGAAGATCACCGCCTTGCTCTTGTCGTAAAATGTATAGACGAGGTGGATCTCGCCATCGGCAGTGGCGGGATTGACATTGACATTTTCGGTCTTGACCCAGCCGCCGACCACGATTTCAATACTGGGCGGGATGCCTGTGGTCGGATTCCACTGCAGTTTGGCCATGTTGGCATGGGTCTGCCAGGCCGGGGTTTCGTTGCCCGCACCCTTCTGGATCATCAGGCTGCGCTGGGGCGAACGCGCGACATCGCCGGTCCAGGCCAGGGTCGAGCCGCCCTCATTGATCTTGGTCCAGTAGGCGGGCAGGTCGGACTCGAAACCCATGCCATCCCCGGCCATGGCGATCGGCATGACCTGAAAATCATCCCAGTAAACATCGCCGGTGGTCTGATGCTGCAAGCGGGCGCGGATGGAGATGCGCCGGTCCAGCGGCTCGGTCCGGATGCGGAAGCTGTAGAGCGCCCAGTCGCGGTCGGCTGCGCTCTGGTCGACGACGAAAAAGTCCGCCCCGTGCCGCTCGGCCCAGCCGGCCTCGTCGGAATGATAGGTCACGGTGAAGAGAATCGATTTTTCGACATCCTTGGTGGTGTTGACTGTGGCGCCTTCCAGCTTGACCCAGGCTGAGATCAGATAGTCGGTGTCGGGCAGGACGGGATTGCGGTCGGAGATCGCCACCACCTCATCCCCGTTGGCGGCATTGTCGGCGACGCGCAGGGAGTAGGTGCCGCTGTGGGCGTATTTGTCGGTGATGGTGACGATGCCCTTTTCATCCCCGATGCCCTCCGACATGCCTCCCTTCCAGAAGAACCAGCCCGCCGGGACGCCAAAGTTGGCGTTGTAGAGATCCCCGATCCAGCCGCTCGCCCCGGGCGCCAGCTTCATGAAAATGTCATCCAGCCAGACCGTACCGGTGGCCTCCGCTCCCATGCTGAAACTGATGACCAGGCTGTCGGCATCGGTGGGCAGGACGATAGGGGCATCGTTCTTGATCTCGGTCCAGTCGATGGCCGCCTGCGCTTGCGGGACCTTGAGCACGACCGGCTGGCCGAAGATCATGTTCTTGTCCTTGTCGAAAAAGGAGAAAGCGAGCTGAACCTCCTGAGCTGCATTCGCCGGATTGATGTTGACATTCTGGGTCTTGACAAAGCCGCCGACCACGATCTCGATGCTGGGCGGGATGCCCGTGGTCGGGTTCCATTCCAGCTTGGCCATGTTGCCGGAGATCCACAAGGGATCGGCGGTACCGGCCGTCTTGCTGATCTTCAGGGAGCGCTCGGCCGAACGCCAGGCATCGGAGGCCCACTCGACGGTAGCGTCGCCATGCGCATAGCCGGACCAGTTGGCGGGCTGCACCGATTCATCGAAATTGAGATTGGCCTTGGCAATGCCGAGGGGATAAATGCGGATATCATCCCAATAGGTCTCGCCGACGGCCTGATGCTGCATGCGCGCGCGTACCGAAATGCGCGAGGCGTTGTCGGGCACCCGGAAGGTGAAGGAGTAGAGCCGCCAGTCCGTCGTTGACCTGGACTGATCGATGACGACAAAATCCTCTCCACCCACTTCCGCCCATCCCGCTTCGCCGCTGTGGTAGGTGATGGTGAAAAAGATCGCCTGCTCGATATCCCGTTTGGGATTGAGGTTGGCTCCCTCCAGCTTGACCCAGGCGGAGAAACCATAGGAGCGGCCGGGTTCGACCTGGTTGCGGTCGGAGATGGCGACCACCTCGGCGGGATTTCCGGCTTCGTCTGCAATCAACAGGGAATAGCTGCCGCGGTGGGCATATTTGTCGGTGATGGAGACGGTGCCGTAGTCCTGTTCGCCCTCACTCATGCGGTCCTTCCAGAAGAACCAGCCCGCCGGCACGCCGAAATTGGCGTTGTAAAGATCCCCGAGCCAGCCGCTGGCCCCGGGCGCCACCTTCATGAAGAGGTCATCCAGCCAGACCGTGCCGGTGGCATTGGCGCCGAAAGCGAAGGTGATGATCAGCGAGTCGGCATCCGACGGCAGGAGGACCGGGGCGCTGTTCTTGATCTCCGTCCACCCGGAGCTGGCTTGCGCCTGTGGCACCGCCATGGTGACGGGCTGGCCGAAGATCATGTTTTTGGACTTGTCGTAAAAGGTGAAACTGAGGGTGATTTCGGCAGCGGGGGAAGAGGGGGAGGTGTTGACATTTTCGGTTTTCACCCAGCCGCCGATGACCATCTCGATGTTGGCGGGAATGCCGGTGGTGGGGTTCCACTCCAGTTTGGCCATGTTGCTCGACTGCCAGGCCGGGGCATCGGCGCCGCCGCTCTCCGAGATTTTGAGCGAGCGCAGCGGGGAGAGGTATTGATCAGATGTCCAAACGACCTCCGCATCGTTGGCATCGACCTTGTTCCAGTTGGCGGGGAGTTCGGCGTTTTCAAAGCCGCCGTTGTTAATCGTATTGATCTGGGCCAGGGCCGGCTGCAGGGCCAGACCCAGGCAGAGCATCAATACACCCCACAGGGCATGTTTGCAATGGTTCATGACTACTCCTCCATGTTGATGGTAGTGAACAGCGATGCATGCATGCGCCAAAGAGGCAAGCCCGTGGCCGTTCCATCCGAGAAGAGTGTATGAAATTGGGCACTCAGCCTGCTCCGTCATGGCGTTTTGACAGAGATGACGATCTCACCTCCTCTCATTGCTATGTCGTGACTCCGGACGTAAAACCAAGCGGTAATTGCGATACTCTGGTACCGGGCTGGTGATGGCGAGAAGTGCCGTTCTGTTTCGAGCTGCCTGGATCAGGTCGATTCACGGGGGACAAGCTGGACCGGTACAACGATCTTGGTGCCCGCTGACGCCGATCCGGCGATGAGCTGGGCCAGCAGGCGGACCGCCAAAGCGCCCATCTCCTCCTTGGGGACATGGAGGGTGGTCAGGGTGGGACGGGCGGTGATGGCGGTCTCGACATCATCAAAACCGGTGATGGCGACATCCTCGGGGATGCGCAGCTTGCGGTCGCGGCAGGCGCGCAGGATGCCGCTGGCGATGGCATCGTTGGCGGCGACGAAGGCGGTCAGTTTAACCCCGTTGTTGAGGAAATGGAGGGCGGCCTCATAGCCCTCCTGGGCGCCGCTGGCGAGGGAGTCGGCGCAGATTCTCCTTTCATCGGCGTCGAGGTCATGCTCGGCCAGGATCCGGCGAAATGCATCCCGCCGCTCGCGCATGCCGGGATGCTGGCTGTCTCCGCCGACAAAGACCAGATCGCGGTGGCCCTTTTCGATGAGATGGGTGACCGCCTGGCGGATGCCATCCGCGTTGTCGATCAGGATGGCCGAATAGTTGCCCGCCGGCGGAAAGTAGTCGATGAGAACGCAGGGCAGGCCGCGCTCCTTGATGCATTCGAGGATTTTGGGGGGGACGGTGCCGGCGAGGATGACCCCGTCCACGTTTTTTTCCAGCAGGAAACGGGGGATGCTTTTCTCCGAAAACTGCTGCTCGATGGTGGTCAGGAGCACATAATAATCGTGCGACCGGGCTTCGAATTCCGTGCCGAGAAAGATCTTGGTGTAAAAGGGCTCTGCGTTGGAAAAGTGGTCGGTGCTGAGGATAAAGCCGAGGTTGCCGCTGTGCCGTGTGACCAGGCCGCGGGCGGAGCGCTGGGGGTGATAGTGGAGTTTTTCGATGGCATCGAGGACCTTGCGCTCGGTTTCGCGGCTGACGCGTCCCTTGCGGTTGAGGACCAGGGAGACGGTGGAAACCGCTACTCCCGCAGTTCGGGCGACTTCTCGAATGGTTACATTCATCGAAACGCTTTATTTTATAAAATTAGTTATATCAATTTATTATAATAGATTTAGCCTCTTAAATAATGATTATTGTCGAAACGTTTCGACACTGAAAGATAGCCTATTTTCAAACTTATGTCAAGAGAAAAATTGACTATTTTTAATTTTCTTGAATCGGGAAACCCGGGGAAAATACCACGAGGGGAATTCTGAACAGTTAAAGGCTGCTTCCTGCAAGAAGCGGCTACTTCACCTTCTGCAAGGCATCGCCGTACCAGGCGCACTCGGGATAGCGCAGCACCTGACGATAGGCCCGTTGCGCGAGGGGACGCTGCCCGAGGGCGGTGAGGCATTCGCCCATCTGGTAATAGCACTCCCCGCAGCGGGGATGGTCGGGATGGGAATAGGTGAGCTGCAGCAGAATCCTCAGGGCGCGGTGCAATGATCCATATTTCTCAAGTCTAAGGGCGCGGTCGTACTGCTACTGCCAGGTGAGATCGGGGTTTTCAGGGGGGGTGAACTCGCCGCCCCAGGGAAGGTCCGATGCTTCCAGTGCAGTCAGACTGTCTGCAGCCGGCTGCCGAGGCAATCCTACGGCCTCAGCAGTGGCCGGCATTAAACCGGACTGCGCCCCGGCGGTGAGTGGCTCTCCGCGCGGCTCGGCCGAGGGGCCGTGCGCTCTCACCCCGCCTTCACCAGGCACGCGGATGACGGTGATCTCTATCCTGCCGTTGCTGGCCGCCGCAATTTCCTGGATATGCGCCAGCCTGCGCTCAGCCTCCTCCTGCGAGTACCACATGGAGGATTGTGCCAGCAGGGCGGGCACAATCCCCACCATGATGGCCACCACACCAACACCGCTCCGCTTCATCGTCCGCTGCCCTTCCTGCCCGCCCTGCTGTCTTCTCTGCTGTATTATAATATAGGGACAAAACCATTTGACTGCGTACACTCTCGTGCAGCTCTTGTGATCGGGGTCATCTTTTTGGGCGCTGACTGATGCGGGAATTGCTTGCTTTTTATGCGCAGGCTTTGTAAGATGAAGTCATCACATCGGAAAGGATTCCCCAATGGATCAAACCATGCTGCCGGATGGACAAGTGGAAGCGCGCGTCTCTGCTGTCGATCGCGGCTCCTACAGGATTCTCCACAACGGACGCGAGCTCCCCGCCGAACTCTCCGGCCGTTTTTCGTTTCTGGCGGACTCGCCGCTCGACCTTCCCGGCGTCGGTGATCGGGTCAGTGTTCAGCTCTACGACAGCGATTCAGCCGCCATCATTCACGGCCTGCAGGAGCGGAGGAGCTTCCTGCGCCGCCGCCGCGCCGGCCAGACCGTGGAGTACCAGCTCATCGCCGCCAATATCGATATCGCCTTCATCGTCCAGTCCTGCCACTTCGATTTCAACATCCGCCGCCTCGACCGCTATCTGGTCATGGCCGCCGATGGTGGTGTCGAACCGGTCATCCTCCTGACCAAAATTGACCTGGTCCCGGCCGAGGAACTGGATCGCATGATCGGAGCCATCCGTGCGGCCGGCATCACCGCCCGGATTATCCCCCTCAGCAACCAGACCGGCGCGGGTGTCGATGAATTCCGCACCCTCCTGCAGCCAGGTACGAGCTGCTGCCTGCTCGGCTCCTCGGGGGTCGGCAAGACCACCCTGATCAACCGCCTGCTCGGCCGCGAGCTCCTCGAGACCCGCCAGGTCAGCGCCACCGGCGAGGGCACCCACACCACCTCGCGCCGCCAGCTCATCCGCCTCGAAAATGGCGCCATGCTGATCGACACCCCGGGCATGCGCGAACTGGGGCTCCTCGGCGCCAGCGAGGGCATGGAGCAGGGCTTCGAGGATATTTTCGAACTCGGCGCCGGCTGCCGCTACAGCGACTGCACCCATGTGCAGGAGCCCGGCTGCGCCGTTCGCCAGGC
>JAKPUX010000149.1 GCA_029554865.1 bacterium
TCTCGATGAGAAGCTGCTGCTGTTGCGCGATGATCGGGGTGCCGCAGAGCCGCCCCTCTTTCTCCTCCAGCTGGACGAGGCCGCCGGGACCGGGTTCGGCGGCCGGGCTGGTACTGGAGGCCACCAGGAGGATGCATATGACGGTGAAAGGGAAGAGTCGTTTTCGCATATCAATCCTGTAAGCTGCAATGGAGATGAAAGCCGCTGTCTTCTTCTGATGGGGTAAGGTACGATAATTTGCCACTTGTCGCAAGATTTTTTTCGGCAGCTGGATGACAAATACCTTTTTTTCAATCAATGGATTGGTTAAATTAAAAGAATAGAAGAGAAGCAACATGGATCACAGCCATGATTGAAACCGTTTTTACCCGCGCACAGGATGGATTCCGCTGGCTTGATTCGGTCCAGCCCAGCAGCGAAGAGCTGGGCTCGATCGCGGAGACCTACACCCTCCATCCCACATCGGTGCAGGACTGCCTGCAGCCGGAGCATCTGCCCAAATTCGAACGCTTTGACAATGCCTACTTTCTAATCGTCCGCGGCTATGACGAGAACTGCCCCGGTGACGCCGACACCGTCCAGGAGCTGACACGCAAGACCGCCATCTTCTGGAACTCCCATTTTTTCATCACCATCCATCGCCAGGACCAACTCTTCATGGAAGGTATGCGGCGCTTATGGAGCGCGCCCGGGGTGCAGATTCCGGCCGAACCCTCAATCCCCCTTTTGCATGATCTGATCAAGCGGGTCCTGATCAGCTACGAGGCCCCCCTCGAAGCGGCCGACAGCCGGCTCGATGAATATGAGGAGAAGGTCTTCATCAGTCAGTCCGAGGCCCGCATCCTGCAGGAGCTCTACCTGCTCAAGCGCAAGGCGACGGTCTTTAAGAAGATGATTTTCCTGACCAAGGATGTCCTCAAGAGCCTGAACATCGAATCGCGCCAGCACCGCCCCCTGGTGCAGGACCTCATCGAGACCGCCGACCGGTTTTTCTTCCTCGCGGACCAGCTGCTGGAAAATACCAACACCCTGCTCAACATGCACATCTCGCTCTCTTCGCAGCGGACCAACGAGGTGATGCGCGTCCTCACCCTCTTTTCGGTCTTTTTCCTGCCCCTGACCTTCATCGTCGGCATCTACGGCATGAACTTTGACTTTATGCCTGAACTCCGCCATCCCTTCGGCTATCCGGCCATTCTGGTCGTCATGATGCTGATTGTGCTGGGTGTCTTTCTCTGGTTCCGCCGCAAGGGCTGGCTGGGCAAGCGGGGAGAATAGGAGAGATAGATCTGACCGGGGTTGAGCCGCGGCCCCGGTCAGAGCGACGCGAAAATGAACCGGCAGTATGGGCTCTCAGGCAGGCGGTGCCGGCGAGACGCCTCAATCCACCTCTTCGACCTCCTGTTCGTGAATCCAGGCGAGACGGCCGTCCAGCAACTTGACCTGATACCACTCTCCGGCTGTGGAGGCGGTCTCCAGCTCGACACCACCAGGCACGCGCACCAGCACCTTGCTGCTGTCATCCGGCTTTTCATAGAGAGGAATGCGCTCCGAGCCCTGGCCGTTGATGCGGATCCGGCGCGAGAGAGTCGAGGAGGCCTGTTTCTCAGTGAACGAGAAATCATATTCTTTCAGCTCCAGCCCCAGCCCCTTCAGTTCATCCCAGTAGAGCCGCTGCTTTTCCACCCGCTGCAGGGCCTTGCGGTACTTTTCCTCCCTGCTAACCAGGCTGGCGGCAGTCCGGTACTTTTCCACCGCCAGAGCATAATTGCCGACCACCTCGTGAAGTACACCCAGGTTGAAAATCGCCGCATGGTTGTAGGGATCCTGTTCGAGGATGGCACTGTAGTTGATAAAGGCCGAGTGCAGATCATAACCGTCGATGCTCTCCCGTGCGGCATCAGCCGGGCGCTTGAATTCCTTGCCCTCGATCTTGGCAAATTCAAACTTTTGCTGCTGGAAGCGGGGCATGAAGTAATCGATCAGCTCCTTGGCGATCGTCTGCAGACAGAGGTTGACGGTCTGGTCGGCCGGCGCCATCTCTGTACTGCGCTCGTCCTCGCAATGCTTGAGCTCCTGCTTGCTGCTGGCCTCCCGGGTGCCGAAGAGCTGGCCGGTCTCGACGTTGACGATGCGAATAGTTGCGGAGACGGTGGCGATGCGCTTGTTGCACCAGACCTCCTTCTTCTCCTCGGTCTTGTTCTTGCCCGACCCCTTGGTCGTGGTGCGGGTCTCCGCCTCCCAGCTCTCCTTGACAGCGGCGTTGATCTGGCCGGTGACGATGGCATCGACGCCGAGCAGCCTGCCGACCTGGGCGGCCTGGGACTCATCCACGAGCCCGCTCTGCCCCAGTTTGAGCTCTTCCAGCAGCTGATCCATGCGCTGCCTCTCCACCACGACGAAAACATTGGTGCGCGCCCCCGCCTGAAAGCTGCGTCCCTCCTTGCGCTTCATGCCGAGGAATCCCGAACCGACACTGCGGATGCCGCGGTCGGCTTCGACCATGCTGGCGATGAGCAGATCGGCGAGCTTTTTGCCGGCATCGGCGAAGGGCTGCGGTTTGTCCTCCTTGCCGCTGACCGCGACCCTTTCGATGGTATCGAGGACCTTGTCGATGTTCTTTTTGCCGGAGGGTTTGGGCTGGATTTCATGCCGCGAGGTGACGGTGAAATCGGCGATCGCTACCTGGCGTACCCCCGCCAGAATCTGCTCCGGGGGGGTCAGAATGAAGCACTTGAGCTCCTGTGCGACCGCCTCTCCCGCTCCCAGGCTGGCAAGGGTCAGTGTATACAGGATCATCCCCAGTCTGAAGAAAATTCGATCATGTGCCATAAGTGTACTCCCGCTTGATCAGACTCCTGCCCTTTCCCCCTGGCCTACTTTCAAATTATTATCCAAGGGGATAAAAGTCAACACTTATTTGGCCTTGTTGCTGGATGCAAAATGTGATTAAAAGCACCAACTTTTATCTTTTTTCAATGGCCGAACAGTTGTATATTATAGCAAATTTCCCCCGAAACCGGAACGACACCAGGTGCAAACAAGATCCAAGATTACCAACATCCTCCTTTCGGCCGTGGTGTGGTGCATTTTTCTCGTTCTCCTCGTCCTCTGGCTGCCCTTGACCTCGTTGATCTGGCTGCTGGACCGTGATCCCGCCCGCTACCGCACCGGCCGTTTCTTCCGCTGGCTGGCCCACCCCATCGCAGTTCTGGGCCCATCCTGGCGCGTGCGCATGGCGGGTGTCCGGATCGAGAATCCGCGCCGGCCGTACGTCGTTGTCGCCAACCACCAGTCCATTCTTGACATCCCCATGCTGGCCCTCATCCCCATGGAGTGCAAATGGATCGCCAAGGAACCGCTTTTTCGCATCCCGGTCTTGGGCTGGATGATGCGCATGGCGCGGGATATCCCCCTCGACCGCTCCAGCACGCGCAGCGGTGTCAAAGCCCTGCAGGCGGCCAGAAACGTCCTGGAAGCCAAATGTTCGGTGATGATCTTTCCGGAGGGGACCCGGTCTGAGGACCGGCGGGTCTACGATTTCAATGACGGCGCTTTTATGCTCGCCATCAAGGACCAGCTACCGGTCCTCCCCCTCGCCATCGAGGGAGCGAGCGACTGTATGCCCAAGCATTCGTGGATTTTCGGCGATCCCCACGAGATCAAAATCGAGATCCTGCCGCCGGTGGAGACCACCGGCATGTCCAAGGAGGATCTGCCCGCACTGCGCGACCGGGTGCGCGGCGACATCATCAGGCAGATCGCCGCCTGGCAAAACGTTTCGGTTGAACAAGTCGATGCGGCCGGCGTCGTGCGCCCGCCCGCATGGTAAATCCTGATTCTCTTCACGATCCCATTTCCAGGAGCTGTTTATGGAGCAGATGCCCCCCTACTCCGCTACCCAGCAGCAGACCATGCCCGCCGCGGCGCGGCGGAAAAGCCGCTGGTGGATCGTCCTTCTCATCCTCTTTCTCCTTTTCGTTTTCGGCGTGATCTTTTTCATGGTCGGACTCCTGGCCCTGGTCAAGGGGCCCTTTTCAGAAAAACCGGTGGAGATCAAGCCCGGCTCAGTGGTCGAGCTGCGCGTCCGCGGCCAGCTCGGTGAGAATCTCCAGACCGCCCCCCTGAGCCTGCTCGGCACGGAGACGCAAAGCGCCACCTTCCTCGAACTGATCAACGGCATCCAGCGGGCCGCCACGGATGACCGCATCCGCGGCCTCTATTACCGCTCCGGCGACCTCCTCTGCGGCATGGCCAAGGCGGTGGAGATCCGTGACGCCCTGATCAAGTTCAAGGAGTCCGGCAAGTTCTTCAAGGCCTATCTTGATATCGGCGGCGAACTGGATTACTTTTTCGCCTCGGCAGCCGATTCCATCTTCATGCCGACCGAGGGCATGCTCGAGCTCAACGGCTTTGCCATCGAGGATCTCTTCTGGAAGGAGACCCTGGACAAGATCGGCGTCCAGTTCTACGTCGAGCAATTCGAGGAGTTCAAGTCGGCGGGCGAGTCCTACAGCCGGACCGGCTTCAGTGCTCCGGCCCGCCAATCCCTGCGCGAGATTCTAATCCAGCGCCAGCAGATCTTGCTGCAGGCAGTCGCAGCCGGCCGCAAGCTCGAGCCCGCCATGGTCTCGGCTGCCTTCAACCGCGGCCTCTACAGCTCGGACTCTCTGCTCGAGCTCGGCTTCATCGACGCCATCCGCTCCGAAGGCAGCGTCCGCGATCACCTCCTGACCCGGGAGTCCGAGCAGGACAGCAGCAAAAAGATTCCCCTGATCTCGATGGCCCACTATGCCCGCAGCGCGGACAAGAGCGGCCAGGAGGTCGTTCAGGGCAAGCAGATCGCCCTCATCTATGCCTCCGGCGTGATCATGCCGGGCGAAGACGAGATGATCCCCCTGCTCGACGAGGCGACCATCGCCTCGCGCAAATTCGTGCGCTATATCCGTCAGGCGCGCGACGACAAACGTATCAAGGCCATCATCCTGCGCATCGACAGCCCCGGCGGGTCGGTGATGGCCTCCGATGAGATCTGGGAAGAAATCGGGCGTGCCAGGAAAATCAAACCGGTCTACGCCTCGATGAGCGACGTGGCAGCCTCGGGGGGATATTACATCGCCATGGCCTGCGATACCCTCATCGCCCACCCGGCCAGCATCACCGGCTCCATCGGCGTGATCTCGACCATCCCCAATCTCAGCGGGGCCCTGAAGAAAATCGGCGCCCACACCGATTCCCTCAAGACAGCAGAGGGGGCCCTCTTTCTCAATCCACTCTATCCCTTCACGGAGAAGGACAAGAAGAAGTTTCGCCAGCTCTCCGCCAACATCTATCAGCGCTTCGTGCAGCGCGTCGCCGACAGCCGGGGCAAGTCCTTCGAGGAGGCGCGTCTGCTCGCCCGCGGGCGGGTCTGGACCGGTGAGGCCGCCTACACCCATGGTCTGGTCGACACCCTCGGCGGCCTGCGCACGGCCCTCGATCTGGCCAAACGCCGCATCGGCATCGGCGCGGATCAAAAGGTGCGGCTGCGCGTCTTCCCGCAGCCCCAGGAACCGTGGGATCTCTTTAAAAAGCTTTTCGAACAGCTGAGCAACCAGAACAGCAGCAGGAGCCGGCTCGAGGCGGCCACCCTCGCCTCCACTCTGCCCGCCTGGCCTCTCCTGCCCGAGCAGGTCCGCAGCCAGCTCGAATACCTGGCGCTTCTTCACCGGCTCGGCGAGAGGGAACGGATTCTCGCCGCCATGCCGTCGATTGCGCCCCTTGCCGTAAAATAAGCGCCCGGCCCGGCAGAGCGCGTCGCGCGCGAAATATCCACCGCCGCATTTTGTTATTATCATAACAGAATGCGGCGTTTTTATTACAGCAGAGGTCAAATCAGTATGGAAAAGATTCAGGTTCCGATCGAGGGGATGACCTGCGCAGGCTGTGCGGCGCGGGTTGAAAAAAGACTGAAGAGCCTGCCCGGCCTCAGTGAGGTTGCCGTTAATATCGCCACCGGCAAGGCCACCTTCACCCTCTCCGGTGAGGGGACTGGGCTTGCGGAGGCGGCCGCAGCCGTGGCCGATGCGGGCTACAAAATGGTGCTGCCCGCGCCGGCAGCTGCACCCCTCTCCGCGGATGCCCCGCGCGAGCGCGACGAGACCGGCGAATCCCTCCGCCGCGACCTGCGCACCGCCCTCCTCTTTGCCGTACCGGTCTTTCTCATCAGCATGGGGATGGAGCTGCCCTTTTTCCAGCGCCGCTGGCCCCTCTCCCACGAGACCACAGCTGTACTTCTCTTTCTTCTCACCACACCGGTGATGTTTCTGCCGGGGGCCCGCTTTTTCAAAATCTTCTGGCGCAACCTGCGCCATTTCACCGCGGACATGAACAGCCTGGTGGCCGTCGGCACCGGCGCGGCCTACGGTTACAGCACCCTGGCCGCTCTCTTTCCCCAGCTTTTCGGCGGCAGCGCGGTGGGCCATATTTACTTCGACTCGGCCGCGGTGATCATCACCCTGATTCTGCTCGGCCGCTGGCTGGAACACCGGGCGAAGCAGCGGACCGGCGAATCGATCAGGGCCCTGCTGGCGCTGCAGCCGCAGAATGCGGCCGTCCGCCGCGGGGGGGTGATCGTGGAGATTCCCCTCGGCGATGTGATCCCCGGTGATCGGGTCGTGGTCAGGCCCGGTGAAAAGATCGCTGCGGACGGTCTGATCGTCGCTGGCGCCTCCGCCGTCGACGAGGCCATGATCACCGGCGAAAGCCTGCCGGTGGATAAAAAGCCGGGCGACCGTGTGACCGGGGGCACGCTCAACACCACCGGCGCCCTGGAATTCACCGTCACCGCTGCGGGCGGAGATACCGTGCTGGCAAGGATCATCCGCCTCGTCGAGGAGGCCCAGGGCTCCAAAGCACCCATCCAGAGGCTGGCCGACCGCATCGCAGCGGTTTTCGTCCCAGTCGTCGTCCTCATCGCCCTGCTGACCCTTGCCGCCTGGATGATTATCGCCGGGGCCTCGCTGGATCGGGCTCTCGTCCCCTTCGTCGCCGTCCTCATCATCGCCTGCCCCTGCGCCCTGGGCTTGGCCACCCCGGCGGCAATTGTGGTCGGC
Organism: bacterium; assembly: GCA_029554865.1. Classification (GTDB taxonomy): domain Bacteria; phylum Zhuqueibacterota; class Zhuqueibacteria; order Residuimicrobiales; family Residuimicrobiaceae; genus JAKPUX01. Next base: position 7,095 of record JAKPUX010000149.1, read on the forward strand.
ACCGGGGCGGGAGCGCGCCAGGGCATATTGATCAAAAACGGGGAGAGTCTGGAGACCGCCCATAAAATCGATACCCTGCTCATCGACAAGACCGGGACCATCACCCGCGGGGTGCCGGAGCTGAGCGCAGTGGCGGCCGGAAACCTCACCGAGTATGAGCTGCTGCGACTGGCGGCCTCGGTCGAGCAGATGTCGGAGCATCCCCTCGCCCGGGCGGTGGCCGCAGCCGCGCAGGAGCGCGGCATCTCCCTCATGCCCTGCGAGGAGTTTATAAGCCATACCGGGGCCGGGGTCAGCGGCCGGATCGGCGGTCGGCTGGTCCGCATCGGCCGCGAAGAGTTCATGGCCACCGGGGGAATTGAGCGCTCGGCCTGGCGTGAGAGAGCGGAACGCTGGTCGGGAGAAGGCAAGAGCCTGCTCTATGTGGCGATTGACGGGCGGATTGAGGGGCTGCTCGCGGTCGCCGACACCATCCGGCCAGAATCGGCCGGGGCCATCCAGGCCCTGCGCCGGCGCGGCATCCGCGTGGTGATGCTCACCGGCGACCATCCGGCGGCGGCTGCAGCCATCGCCGCCGAGGCCGGTGTGGACGATTTTATTGCCGGCGTGCACCCCGAGGAAAAGGCAGAAATCGTCAGCCGTGAGCAGCGGGCCGGCCGCGTTGTCGCCATGGTGGGTGACGGCATCAACGACGCTCCGGCCCTGGCCCGCGCTGACATCGGCATCGCCATCGGCGGCGGCGCCGATGTCGCAGTCGAATCGGCCGCCATCACCCTGCTTGGCGGCGACCTCAGCCGGGTGGTCAAAGCCATCGACCTCTCACGGCGCACCCTGCGCACCATCAAACAGAATCTCTTCTGGGCCTTCATCTACAACATCGTCGGCATCCCCCTCGCCGCCCTGGGACTGCTCAATCCGATGGTGGCCGCGCTGGCCATGTCCTTCAGCTCGGTCTCAGTGCTGGCCAACTCCTTGCGGCTGCGTTTCGAGCCCGGCCTCTCCGGCGCAAAAAAGGAGAGCGCTGCGAAAAAAGAGTAGCTTTTTATCTAAATTGCCCTTATTTTTCATGCTATGAAGAAGAAAAGGCCGGGGAGCGGGGCGGCGCTGTGACGGCTGGAGAGGCCCGGCTGACAAAGGACTAGAGAAAGGAGCTCCTATGCTCAAGGGACACCCCAAGGGTTTGCTGGTTGCCTTTTTTGCCAACATGGGTGAGCGTTTCGGTTTTTACACCATGGTGGCCATCTTCATCCTCTTTCTGCAGGCCAAATATGGCATGAACGCCGCCGCGGCCAGCCAGGTCTACGGCATCTTTATGTTCTTCGTCTACTTCTTCCCCCTTCTGGGCGGCATCATCGCCGACCGGGTGTTGGGTTTCAGCAAGACCATCAGTATAGGCCTGGTAGTGATGTTCGTCGGCTATATGATGCTGGCAATCCCATCGCCCATGAACCAGGGTTTCGGTCTGGTCGTCTCCGCCCTGGCGGTTATTGCCCTCGGCACCGGGCTCTTCAAGGGCAACCTCCAGGCCCTGGTGGGCAAGATGTATGAACCTCCCGAGTACGCCGCCAAGCGCGACCGTGCCTTCAGCATCTTTTACATGGGCATCAATGTCGGCGCCATGCTGGCCCCCACCGCCGCCGAGATGATCAGCAACTGGATCCTGGCTAAAAAATCCTTCTTCTATGACGCCCATATCCCGGCCCTCGCCAACCAGTTCCTCAATGGCGAACTCAAGGACCCCGGCCACTATCTCTCCATCGCCCAGGCCCAGGATGCCAGCGTCACCCTCTCGACCCTGGGCAACTTTTCCCAGGCTTACATCAACCAGCTCAGCCAGTCCTATCATTACGCCTTCAGCATCGCCTGCTTCAGCCTGATCATCTCGATGCTGATCTTCTGGCTCTTCCGCAAATACTACAAGGATGCGGACTATATGGTCGGCAGCCAGTCCAAACAGGCCCAGCCCGCCCATGTGGAGACCCTGACGCCCACGCAGACGCGCGACCGTCTCATCGCCCTGGGCCTGGTCTATTTCGTGGTCATCTTTTTCTGGATGTCCTTTCACCAGAACGGTGTGACCATGACCTACTTTGCGCGCGACTATACCCAGCCCAGCGTCGGCAAATTCACCAACCTCTGGTTCGATCTCTTCGGCCTGCTGCCAATCTTTTTCGCGGCTATCGGCGGTTATTTTACCCTCCGCAAGAGCAGCTCACCAAAGCTGCGCATCGGCGGCCTGGTCGGGGCGGTCTTCTTCCTCATCCTGGCCTGGCTGCGCTACCGCAGCTATGGCGAGGTCAATCCCTTCACGCCGCAAAAGTTTCAGCATTTCAATCCCTTCTTCATCGTCGCCCTTACCCCGGTAGTGGTGGCCATCTTTTCCTGGCTCAACACCCGCGGCAAGGATCCCTCGGCCCCGCGCAAGATCGGCATCGGCATGCTGATCACCGCCGCCGGCTTTCTCATCCTCGTGTTGAGTTCGATCGGCCTGCCCAGCCCGAAGGAGCTCTCCGGCCAGGTGGCGCCGGCCGCATCCCTGGTCAGCCCCTACTGGCTGATCAGCACCTATCTGACCCTGACCATCGCCGAGCTCTTCCTCAGCCCGATGGGGATCTCTTTTGTGGCCAAGGTGGCGCCGCCCAAGTACAAGGGATTGATGCAGGGAGGGTGGTTCGCCGCCACCGCCCTCGGCAACTATCTGCTCTCGGTCATCGGCTATTTCTGGATGCGGGTGCCCCTCTGGGCGCTGTGGACCATCCTCGTCGTCTGCTGCCTGCTCTCCGCGACCTTCATCTTCTCGGTTATGAAGCGCCTCGAACGCGCCACCCAAAGCTGAACCGGCCTCCTGCTTCTGCGGCGCCCACCGCGGCGCCGCAGAAGTGCCGGAGGGACCTGCCATGATCATGCCACTTTACCTCGACGACGATATCGCGGCTTTTGACAAGCCCGCGGGTTTGGCCACCATTCCTGAACGTCTCCCCTCCGCAGACTCTTTGCTCAGGGCAGCGGAGGCCGCCCTCGACCAGCGGCTCTTCATCGTCCACCGGCTCGACAAGGAGGTCAGCGGAGTGGTCCTCTTTGCGCGCCATGCCGGGGCGCACCGCCATCTCAACAACCTCTTCGCCGGACGCGAGGTGGCCAAACGCTACCTGCTCCTGGCCCTGGGAGAGTTCGAGGCCGCGGAGGGAGTTATCGAGGCCCCGATCCGACAGTTCGGCTCGGGCAGAATGGGCGTCGACCACCTGCAGGGCAAGCCCTCCTCCACCTCCTACACCCGCCTCAAGTGCTATGAAGGCACCACCCTGATCCGGGCCTTTCCCCGCACCGGCCGCCGCCATCAGCTCCGCGTCCACTTTTACAGCATCGGCCACCCCATCGCCGGCGACAGCCGCTACGGCGACAAGGCGCTCCAGGCCATTTGGCCGCGCCTGATGCTCCACGCCGAAGGCATTGAATTCTTGAGCCCGGCGGGAGAAATGGTGAGCCTCCATGCGGCGCCGCCCTCCTCCTTCATGGAGCTGCTGGCCGGGCTTGCAGAGGCTTAAACCGACGCCACGCCACGGAGGTAATCATGGAAAAGCTGCGCATCGGCACCTGCAGCTGGAAATACCCCTCCTGGGAGGGACTGGTCTACTCCGCTCCGGGGGGTATTGATTATCTGCACGAATACGCCCAACGCTATCCCACCGTCGAGATCGACCAGTGGTTCTGGTCGCTCTTCGAAAACAAGGTGGTTCTGCCCAAGGCGGCTGATGTCGAGAACTACCTCAGGGCCGTGCCCG
>JAKPUX010000161.1 GCA_029554865.1 bacterium
CGAATGGGGCCCGCCCTCAGACGCCAATTTCTGCTGCAACGGCCTGGTCTGCCCGGACCGCACTCCCCATGCCGCTCTGCAGGAGGTCAAGAAAGTCTACCAATCGATCAAGTTCAAGGCGGTGAATCTGTCGGATGGCGAGATCGAGATCCGCAACGGCTACAACTTTATTCCCCTGAGCGGCTTCGAATTCGTCTACCGGCTGGAACTGGACGGAAAGACCATTGCCGAGGGCCGGATCGATCCCCTCGATCTGGCGCCGGGCCAGTCCACCCGGCTGCGCATCCCGCTGCCTGTGCTCACCACCCTGCCCCGGGCCGGATATTTTATGACCCTCGAGGCGCGCACCCGCGAGGAAGCCCCCATGGTCCCCAAAGGACATGTTATGGCCGCTGAGCAGTTTGAGCTGCCCCTGCCAGAAGTTGCGGTGGAGCGCAGCAAGGCGGCAGGACCCGCTCTGAAGCTGAAGGAGAGCAAGCAAACCCTGGATATTCAAGGGGCGAATTTCAGCGTGCGCTTCGACAAGGGCACCGGCCTGCTGACCTCTTTTATCTCCGGCAGCCGGGAGCTCTTGCACACGCCGCCGGCGCCCAATTACTGGCGGCCGCCGACCGACAGTGATTTCGGCAATGGCATGAACAAACGCTGCCTGCCCTGGCGCACCGCCAGTTGTGAACGCAAGCTGATCTCCTTGCAGACCACTCCGGTTAAAGTTAAAAAAACGGGGCTCATCGCCGTGCAGGTCGACGTTCTCTATGAGCTGCCGGCAGTCGGCCGCGAGCAAATCCGTTATACTGTGCTGGGTGAAGGTGAGATTCAGGTTGAGCACCATTTTACCGCGATGGAGGAAAAGCTGCCCGAGATGCCGCGCTTTGGCATGGCTCTGGCGATGCCGGCCGGCTTTGAACGGGTGCGCTGGTTCGGCCGCGGGCCGCACGAGAATTACAGCGATCGCAAAACCTCTGCCTTTGTCGGCCTCCATGAATTGACCGTGGACGGGTTCAACGAGCCCTATGTCTCGCCGCAGGAAATGGGCTACCGCACCGATACCCGCTGGCTGGCGGTGACCGATACGCAGGGCAGCGGACTGCTTTTCATCGGGCCGCTCTGCTTTTCGGCCCTCCATTATACCAACGAGGATCTGACCCAGAAAAGCCGCGGATCGATCCATCCGACCGACCTGACGCGGCGCGATGAAGTGTGCCTCAACATCGATCTGGCCCAGATGGGGGTGGGCGGGGATAACGCGTGGGGGGCATGGCCGCACAAGCAGTACCTGCTGCAGGAGAAGAAATACAGCCACAAGTTTGTGATGCGGCCGCTGGCGGCCGGGGATGATCCAGGGGAGCGCAGCCGCGGCCGG
>JAKPUX010000162.1 GCA_029554865.1 bacterium
GCGGCCGCGGCGGATCTGGCGGTAGAGGAGATTATGGCCGTAGAGGGAGGTGACGAGGATATCCTGATCCCCGTCATTATCGACGTCGGCCGCCGAAGCCCCTTCGTCATAGTTGACGATTCCGGTCGGCAGGACGGCCACACCGGCCAGGCCTGCGGCTGCGGCACTCTCGGTCTCCATCTGGCCGCCCTGGAGCAGGTTGAGCAGATAGAGATGATTGGCGGCCCCTGTCGCCACGGCAAAAATATCTTCCGTGTCATCCCCGTTGAAATCAGCGATCGCCAGGCCGTGTTCGGCCACGTACCAGCTGCTGGTAAGATGGGTTGTCTGAAAAAGAGCGGGAGAGTGGCGCTGCAGGGGCAAACGGATGACCAGGCTGCGTTTGTCGCCGGCGAGGGTGAAAAAGGAGATGGTCTGCCAGACATGGCTGCTATCCTGTTCCTCCTTTTCGGTGAGATGCGCGATCCAGCCCCCGCCGGAAACTGTTGCAGAGCGAGCGAGGTGTCCGGAGGAGAGGGTCCCGCTGCGATGGCAGAAGAGCAGGCGCTTGGGGGCAAGCGGGGCCTCGAGCAGCAGGGTGTCCACGATAGCCGCCGGCCGCTGCAGCCGGTTGAAGCGCGTCAGGATCCCGATGGGCCAATGGCTGGTGCCATGGTTGATGGCGGGTACAGCAGCCAGCAGCTGCAGCAGCCCGGTCGAATCGCCCGGCGCCCGGCGCCATGCCCGGCCATTATAGGTTAACGGAGTGTTCTCCTTGCGATGGGTCTTGGTCCAGGCGAAGCCACTGCTGTCGCTGGTCATGACCATCAAGAGGACGTGCGCTTCTGTCGGGGAGGGGACCAGCCGCCATTCGCGGCCGTCATAGTGCATGATCTGCCCCCATTCACAGCCGGCCCAGCCGGAGGTAGGGGAGAGCATATAGATGGTGCGGATGCGGTCCGTGTTGGGCGACGGGACCTGGCGCCAGCCGCGGCCGTCGAAATGGAGCAGATCCTGCTTGAGGGTGCGTCCGGGGTGAAAGCTGAGCCAGATATCCCGGGGAGAGAGCGCAAAGAGGGTGTAAGCGGCGCGGTCCGAATATGCACCCAGGTTTTCCCGGCGCCAGCGGCCCGCTTCGTAATGCCAGAGTTCACAAAGCGGCTGGATCTCAGGATATAAGGGTAGAAGAAAGCCGCGCCCTTGATCAATAAACGAGGATTCGCAGTCGAAATGGGCGGCAGCCTCGGGCGTGGCGGCCAGCTGCCATGGCAGGCCGAAGAGGGGCTGCAGATCGGCGATGAGGGCGCTGGAATCGGAAGGGGTGACCGTTATACGAACGGTCCTGGCGGCAAGGGGAAGCAAGGTGAGGAGAATGGCCAGCAAGCCTGCCTGGCAAGAAA
>JAKPUX010000177.1 GCA_029554865.1 bacterium
GCAGTTCGGGGGGCAGGGCCTCGATGTCGTTGGCGGTGGCGACCAGGAAGACCGGCTCCTGGTGCTCCTGCATCCAGGTGAGGAGGGTGCCGAACATCCGCTGGGAGAGACCGCCGTCGGAGCTGCGGGAGGCGGCAGAGGCGAAGGCCTTTTCGATTTCGTCGATCCACATGACGATGGGGGCCATCATTTCGGCCTGCTTGAGGGACATGCGGAGGCGGCGTTCGGACTCGCCGATGTAGCGGTCGTAGAGGCTGCTGGTGTCCAGCCGCAGGAGGGGCCGCTGCCAGGCGGTGGCGATAGCCTTGGCGCAGAGGCTTTTGCCGGCGCCCTGGATGCCGAGGATGAGGACGCCGCGGGGCGGGGTAAGGCCGAACTCCAGGGCCTTTTCGCTGGTAGCGTTCTGGCGTTTGGCCAGCCAGCTTTTCAGCCGGCGCATCCCCCCGATTTCGTTGAGTTCGGCGGGGGTTTCCACGTATTCCAGCATGCCGCCGGTCTGGAGAAGCTGGCGTTTCTGGGCCAGGACGCGGTTGATGTCGCTGTTGTCAAAGCGGTGATCCTCGGAGATGGTGTCAAAAATGATCTGCTGGGCCTGGCGGCGGGTCAGGCCCCGCAGGTTGCGGACGATATTCCGCAGGCCGGAGCGAGTGACGTTGATCTCCAGGGGATTGTCCTGATGGAAGCTCCGCAGGGTGGTGCGGACGATCTGCTCCAGCTCTTCCTCGTCGGGCAGGGAGAGGGTGAAGTAGGAGGTATAATTCTGGATCGCCTGGGGCAGCCGGTCGCTGTGGTCGATGAGGACCAGCGTACTGCCGGTGATGGTGAACTTGTTGATGAGGTCGCGGGTGGCCCGCAGGATGTGCTTTTCGTTGAGATGCTCGACGAGGTCCAGGGCCAGGGTGATGAAGCGGTCCTCGCGGGCGGAGAGATAGTAGAGGGCGGCGGCGGGATTCTGGGTGCCTTCGATGGGCTGTTCGCCGGAGATCAGGCCATTTTTCAGGCCATCGTTGACGGTCCAGAGCAGCAGGTTCGAGGTCAACTGAATGGCGGTATCGATGACCACGCTTTTGGCGTAGAGTTCCTCCAGGGTGATAATCGCAATACAGGGGTGCTTGCATTTGATTAACATTTGAAGGCTGCTGATATCGTCCATGGCGGCGTACCCTTTTTCCGGCTGACTGATCTTCCAGGTCCGGGATACATCATACCCGCCAACGGCAGGAAAAAGCAACTGTTTTCCGGGCGAAAGAGATAAATTATACCTTTAGCTTCTTGCCACCGGGGGATTAAAATATTATTATGCCGGATATTGATAAGGAGCCACAAGTTATGTTACGATGGATTGTTGTTTGCTGGGTGTGTTTTATCGGATTTCAAGCGCCGGTTATGGCTGACAAGATGGAGGAGTTTGAGCAATTTCTGGCGGATATCGGCCTGTCATCAGCACAGCCGAAGTTATCAGCGCCGGTCCGATTGGTAAGCGTCGCTCAGGAATATGGGGAACTGACTGTCAATGCCTCGTGTCATACGCATACGCCACTGCGGATCGGCGAGAAAAACTACAAGGAGGGTCTGGGATCCCATGCCAACGGGCGGATTGTCTTCCAGATCGATTCGCCCATGCAGACGTTTGCCGCCGAGGTGGGTATTGACAACAATGATGACACCCGGAACGGACGCGATAAGGCCAGCGTGGTGTTCGTGGTAAAGGGCGATGGGCAGGAACTGGCCCGGACGCCGGTCTGCCGCTTCGGCCAGTCGCCGCAACATATCGAAGCGGCGGTGGCCAACGTCCGGCAATTGGAACTGATGGTCACGGATGCCGGTGACGGCTATTCCTACGATCAGGCGGATTGGGGCGAGGCATGTCTAATCGATGCGGACGGCAAGCGTCTGCCGCTGAGTACGATCGTCGCGGCAGCGCGGCACTCGTTTCTCAGCCCGGCGGTACCGCCGGCGTCCTTTGTGTACGGAGGGCAGGTTTCCGAGACGCTGCTGAAGAATTG
>JAKPUX010000182.1 GCA_029554865.1 bacterium
ACCAGATCGAAGCGGATGAGGGCGGACTTGGCCTCGGCCTGGGCGTGCAGACGCCGGTGAGCGGCCAGCTCGGCCTGGTCTTCGATTACTCCTATGCGGACCTGGGCATCCTCACCTCCTCGCACCGCTTTTCGCTCTCGGTGAAATACTAGGCTCCGCTTGATTTATAAAAAAGCCTCCTTGCAGGAGGCTTTTTTATTACAGGTCACTTTCGGGCGTAAAGCTTGCACTGCGCCTTCATCCCGGCATAAAAGAGCCCCCGGCTGGAGATTCAGCCGGGGGCTCTTTTATATCCTGCGCCCGCTCGACGCCAACTTTGCCTATGGCCATAAAAAAACCTGGCCGGATAATCCGGCCAGGTTTTTGAAAACAGGGTTAATTTACTTGACCAGCACCATCTGGCGCGCGATCTGACGGTTGTCGGAGCGCAGCAGATAGATGTAGATGCCGCTCGTCACCTTCTGGCCAAGCGTATTGGTTGCATCCCAAACCACCGCGTGGCTGCCCTCGCTCATCGGACCATCCACCAGGCTCTTCACCAGCTCGCCCTTGAGATTGTAAATGGCCAGTGACACATTCTGCCGCGCGGGCAGGGTGTAGCTGATGGTCGTGGTCGGATTGAAGGGATTGGGATAATTCTGGCTTAGCTGGAAATTATCCGGCATACTCTCGCGAGGACGATCGGCGACACCGGTCAGCTGATTGGCAAAGCGCAGAATTGTGCCCTTGTCCCCAAAGACATAGCCAAAATTCTGATTCAGGAAAACACCCGCCGTGTAGTAGATGCCCGCATCGGTGATATCCTGCGGGGTGTTCAGACGGCTCCAGGTGTCTCCCAGATCAGATGTGACATAGACGCCCAGGTCATCCATGCCCATAATCATCTCCGTGCCAGGAATGTGCACCACACCGTTGCACCAGCTGTCCGCGGAAGTATCCGGTTTGTTGGTCTTGTACCAGGTGGCGCCGCCATCCACGCTGGCCACCACGTTGCCGCGGCGGTCGGCGATCAGGCCCTTCTCCGCGGTCGCGAAGGCGATGGCGCGGGGGTAGGTGGCGATGATGTCGCTGGGGATCTCAAAGCTGTCCCAGTTGGCGCCGCCGTCGGTCGTGCGGAATACAAACGAACCGACATAAGTGGTCGGCGTGGCGCTCACCCACATGGTCTCACCGATGTTGCAGCCGGCCACGCCCCATGTGTAGTAGGAATAGGCCGCCGTCTTGTAATCGATGCCGAAAATTTCGTTCCAGGTCGCCCCCATGTCATCCGAACGCACAAAGTGCATGTTGCCGTCCGGCTCCATGTCGCCAAAGGCGATGGCGCTGGTCCCGTTGATCACCCGGATGCCGTCAAACCACCCCGGTGCGATCGGGCTGATCGTGTATGAATAGACCTCGGTCCAGTTGACGCCGCCGTCGGTGGTGCGATAGATCTTGCCGTCGGCCTGGGCAATAACGGCGGTGTTGGCATCCCAGGCATCCATCTGCGCGGCTCTTTCGACAAGAGCAGTGGCGTTGTGGGTGAAGGTCTGGCCGCCATCAACCGAGCGGAATACCCAGGTCACCTTATTGGTGCCATCCACTCCACAGAACCAGATCGTCCGGCCGTTATCCAGAATCCGCCCCGGCTTGAAGAGCAGCCCGGTCGGCGCTTCGCCATTCAGCTTGACCTCGGTCGCTACAACCAGATCATCAAAGACTGGCGCGCCGCCGCCGACATAGTCGAGCACGACGATCGGCTTGGTGCCCAGTTCCGGGAAGGCCCCGGCGTCGGTGCTGGAGGTATAGAGCACCTCGAGCTGGGGATCGCTGTCGACATTGGCCAGCTTGACCACGGTCCAGATGCCGCCCTCGGCATAGAGGGAATCGATCATGTTGAAGGTATAGCTGGCCGGATCGGCGATGTCGCCGCCCTTGTAGGCGAGATGGAAGATGCCGGCATTGGGGGTCGAAGCGCGCGAGCCGTAAACGAAATCGAGCTTGCCGTCGCCGTCAATATCGCCTGAATCACCGCCCCAAAGGCCGCGCGAGCCGCTCGGCCACCATTTGCCCACATTGACCAGCTCGGTGTTCTTGAGCGTGTCGCCGTCTTCCTGAACCAGATAGATGCCCTTGGCGGCATCGTTGCCCCAGTCGTAGACCGCGACGATCATCTCCTTGACGCCGTCGCCGTTGAGATCGACCACCTGGGTCGACTGCACCGGTGCACCGCCGAGCAGCGGGGAGAGTTTGGTATAACCCCAGCCGAAACCGTCCCAGGTGAACTTGGTGACCTCGACTTCGCAAAAGCTGTAGACGTTGGCGCCGATGGCAACCACATCCCATTTATTCTGGGTCGTGCCGGCCTTGAGGGTAAAATCGAGGCCGCTGGTCTCCATGGTCCATACCTCGGTGCCGTCGCCGTTATCGGGAATCTTGTCGACCGAGACGATGCCGCAGAAGACGCCGCCGGTGCGGCCGGCACGGTCTGCGAAGAGCAACTCGTCAACGCCGTCGTTGTCCGGATCGGCGATGCAGGCCTGGATCGGGCGGATATTGTCGTTGTCGGCCGCGGAGATGGTCCACTTGGCATTGGGCAGGTAGCCGCCGACGCCGTCATCGACGCCCATGACATCGCTGCCATCGCCCTTGGACTCATAAACCAGAATCCGGTAAGGATTAAGCACAGTTGTACCGGAGAGATTGTTTACCACGCCCCAGTAGATTTCGTGCTTGCCGTCCTTGTCCAGATCCCCGTGGGTCAGGAAGGGCCAGGTGTTCTGCTTCTCGATCGGGGCAACAGCCTTCCAGACCACGACCCATTCGCTGCCCTCTTTTTCCAGCTTGTAGATGCGGGGGATCACCTCGGTCGGGGTATCATTCCAGTTGTCATTGACCAGATAAATTTCGGTCTTGCCGTCGTTGTCGAAATCCACACCGGCGATCATGTTGCCCGTGCCGCCGTTGTTGAGGTCCGTTTCAGGCACAGGGATCTCGCCTGCCCGGACGAACTGCCCCTGGGCAAAGCTGCTCCCAACCGCAAAAAACACCAAAACCGCAAACATCAACAACATAGTAACGGTCCTGCTCCTCATGGTAACCTCCTTGTTGTTAGTGGGATGTTGGGTTGGTTTGTAAACCCTGACTGTTTTTCTGGTAATCACAGGTTGGATAAAGATTTTCTGCTATGTGGGTTTCCAGTGGCATAAAGATGTAAAGCAATATACCTTTAACATCATTTAAAATCAAGGAAAAAGTCAAAAAAGAGCCATTTTTCGCCCCCCGGCTGCTCAGCGTATCCCATTCAGGGCATTGACCGTCCGGAAATGAAAACCATAGATCGTGAAGGTGACCGCCAGGGCCAGGCTGCGCGGGCGGTGGAAAAGAGTCCAGAAAAAGAGGCGCCAGTAATGGTTTCGCTCCGCGCTGAGGGTGCCGAGCTTCCAGATCGAGCGCAAGAAGGCATAGAGCTCCTCAGCGTGCAGGCGGACCGGGGCTTTGGGGGGATGGTAGAGACGCAGGCAGGTCCGGATGCGGGCATAGAAATTTTCCGGGCTGTAGAGTTCAGCCATCAGCCGGGCGTATCCCGTTTTCAGTTTATCCAGCCCCATGGCCGGGATGATATTGGTCGTGCCGTCGGCATTGTCCCCGGTCATCTCGTGGGTGATCCTGCCCTCGGCATGAAGGCGTGCAAAGAGAGGAGTGCCGGGGATGGCCTGAAGCATCCCCACCATCGCCGTCACCACCCCGCTCTTCTGGATGAATTCGATCTGGCGATCGAAAATCGACTCGGTGTCGTTGTCAAAGCCGACGATGAATCCACCCATGACCTGCAGACCGTGGCGCTGCATGGCCTGCACGCACTCCACCAGGTTGCGATGGACATTCTGCCCCTTGTTGCACTCCGCCAGGCTGGCCTCGTCCGGGGTCTCGATGCCGACGAAGACCGAGTTGAATCCGGCCGCGGACATCATCCCCATCAGCTCCTCGTCGTCAGCCAGGTTGATCGAGGCCTCGGTGAGATAGCTGCAACCGGCCCTGCCCCGGCGCCAGGCGATAAGGGCGGGCAGGATCTCCTCCTTGAGCTGGCGCTTGTTGGAGATAAAGTTGTCATCGACGAAAAAGACGTTGCGCCGCCAGCCCAGCCGGTAGATCTTGTCCAGTTCGGCGATGATTTGCGCGGCGCGCTTGGTGCGCGGCCGGCGGCCGAGCATGGCGGTGATATTGCAGAAATCGCACTGAAAGGGGCAGCCGCGCGAATACTGGATGCTGAGGGATTCATACTTGCGGAAATCGATCAGCTCCCAGAGCGGCACCGGGGTCATGGTCAAATCGGCGAACTGGTCGGTCTGGTAAACCTTCTGCGGGCAGCCGCGCGCCAGATCGCTGAGAAAAAGTGGCAGGGTGATCTCGCCCTCATTGAGGACGAAGTGGTCGACCTCGGGGAAATCCTCGTACTCGCTGAGGAAGAGCGGCCCACCGGCGATGATGGTCTTGCCCGCTCTCTTGCAGCGCGCGATCAGCTCGCGGGCCGAGTCGCGCTGGACGATCATCGCCGAGATTATCACCATGTCCGCCCACGCCAGGTCGCGGTCGCGCAGACGGGCGACATTGAGATCGACCAGCCGCTTTTCCCATGCGGAGGGCAGCAGAGCGGCTATGGTGACAAGTCCGAGCGGTGGCGAAGAGGCCTTTTTACGCACGAAACGCAGGGCGTGCTTGAAGCTCCAGAAAGTATCCGGGAATTCGGGGTATAGCATTAAAACGCGCATTGATAGTTCTCCTCTGTCATCTCCTCCCCCCTCATCATCCCCCGGTCCGGTAGCCGGCCCATTATTCTCCGCCCGGGTGAGCCCCGCCCTTCTCTCCCCCGGCGGCTTTGCCATACTCTTCACGCAGTTGGGCGAATTCCTTGCGTTTCTTCTTCATCAACTGCTCCCAGCGTTCAATCCCCTCGCGCAGGGCCTTCATCCGCTCCTGCAGAGCGACAAACTGCCCGTCCATGGCCGTGAGACCGGCCAGGGCGGCCTGGGAGTCATGACGGCGCGTCCTGTCGGCTTGCAGTGTAATAAAAAGCCGGTAAAGATCGGCCTGCTCCCTGATCTGCTCCAGGGTGTAGCCGAAATTCTGCAAATCGAGGATGTGGCGGCAGATCTGGACATAATGCTTGCCGTAGAGCCTGAAGCCGCCGCTGGTGCGGCGGTCGGGGGTGATGATCCCCCGCTCTTCCCAGTACTTGATGGTGCGGTTGTTGATCCGGGCCTGCTCGGCCAGCTCCCCCACAGTGAGGTACTCGGTCGCCTGCCTGGCCTGCTTCCGGGCCTCCGGCCCGGGCAGGCCGATCTTCTTGAGGATCTTGCGGATTTCGGGCAGGGAGTAGCCGATCTGAATGAGATGTTGGATCTGCTGCGCCTCCACCACATGTTCCTCGCTGTAGCAGGGGATGTTGCTGTCGATGCGCACCTCGCTCCGGATCAGGCCGTTCTTCTCCCACTCCGCCAGCTCCGCCGCGGACAAGCCGATCTTTTTAAGGAATTCCCGCTGGTCATAGAGGTTGTTTTCCATATACGTTCCTTAGCGTATAGTTTATTAATAAAATATCAGTATACGTATACATTATACTGCTATTCCAAAACAAATGCAAGCAGAATTTTCAGTGACATCAGAAGTAGTCGGATGGAGTCGCAGCGAATAAAGGCAAGCTCACTCGTGCAGATTGGCCAGGGCGGCCTCGACATTGCGGATGAATCCGGCATACCCGCGCCGCTGCAGGGGAGAGCGGTGCGCGGCGGCAGCGAATCGCCCCTCCGTCCAGAGGGCCAGTTCGGCCAGGGGGGCATTCCGCCAGTGAGGGCGGGGATGAAAAGAGGGATCGTCGGCCGGCATCGCCCACCGGA
>JAKPUX010000205.1 GCA_029554865.1 bacterium
GCCGGGATTATGTCATTACCATCAGCGATCCCGAGTTCAGCTGTCTCTGTCCGCGGACGGGCTATCCGGATTTTGCCACGGTTGAAATCCGCTATGTGCCCGATCAGTACTGCCTTGAGCTGAAAGCCCTCAAGCTTTACATTAACAAGTTCAGGGATCGCGGCATTTTTCACGAAGAGGCGGTCAACGAGATCCTCGAGGCCCTGGTAGAGGTTTGCCGGCCGCGCTGGATGGCGGTACACGGCGATTTCAATCCGCGCGGCAATATCCACACGAGAGTGGATGCGGAGTATAAGGCGCCCGGCTTTGATAAAAAAAGGCTTGCTTCTGGCTATTAATTTTGTAAATTCACTATATAAGACTATTGAACGGCAAACACGAAGCAAAATGAACCCTTCTCGCTACATCTTTCCCTTTTATTACCACCTTTTTGGCGGTCGGAGCGGATAACAAGCCCGGTGATCAGTTCGCCGGCGTCATTATCCGCCCACCAGCTCACACCTGGTGGGTTTTTTTTTGGAAGGAAATGAACATGAATCTATCATCCCTGCGGCAGGAGATCGACCGGATCGACGAGCAGATCGTTGATCTGATCAGCGAGCGCGCCACCCTCGCGCAGGAAATCGGCACCCTGAAGGGGAGTACCGGTATGACTGTGCGGGACAAACAGCGGGAGGAGGCCGTGCTTTACCATATCCAGAGCCACAACCAGGGCCCTCTTTCCAATGATGAGATGGTCGCCATCTTCAAACGCATCATTCACGCCTGCCGGGAGCTGCAATTCCTGGCTTAAAACTCCTACGTTCTAGCGAGGTAGCACTGTGGTCATCGTCATGAAAGACAGCGCCAGCGAGGGGATGGTGCAGGCTGTCTGCGAGAAACTTGAGGCCCACGGATTTCAAGTGCACAAGGTGGTCGGGGTCAACCAGACCATCCTCGGGGGCATCGGCGACATCCGCGGGGTTGATCTCCGCGAATTCGAGGTCATGGAGGGGGTTTACGAGGTCCTGCGCATCACCGAGCCCTACAAGCTGGCGAGCCGGGCCTTCCATCCGGAGAACACCGTGGTCGAGGTGGGCGAGGCCTCCTTCGGCGGTGAAATGGTGACGGTTTGCGCCGGTCCCTGCTCGGTCGAGAGCGAGGAGCAGCTCTTTACCATCGCCCGCGAGGTCAAAAAGTGCGGGGCCAAGGTGCTGCGCGCCGGTGCCTTCAAGCCGCGCACCTCACCCTACGCCTTTCAGGGGCTGGGAGAAAAAGGGCTGCAGCTCATGCAGCAGGTCGGCGCCGAACTCTCGATCGCAACGGTATCGGAGGTCATGGAGATCGGCCAGCTCGATCTGATGCTCAGGTACATCGACATCATCCAGGTCGGCGCCCGCAATATGCAGAACTTCGCCCTGTTGCGCGAACTCGGCCACATCCGCAAACCGGTTTTGCTCAAACGCGGGCTCTCGGCCACGATCGAGGAGCTGCTCATGGCGGCCGAGTATATCATGTCCGGCGGCAATTACAACGTCATTCTCTGCGAGCGCGGCATCCGAACCTTCGAGACCTATACCCGCAACACCATGGATATCTCGGCCATCCCGGTCACCCAGAAGCACAGCCATCTGCCCATCATCGCCGATCCCAGCCATGGCACCGGCAGGCGGGACAAGGTGGCGCCGATGGCGCGCGCGGCCGTCGCCGCTGGCGCCAACGGCCTCATCATCGAGGTCCATCACGACCCGGATCATGCCCTCTCGGACGGCGCACAATCGATCTACCCCCAGCAGTTCATGCGCCTGATGGAAGAGTTGAGAATGATCGCCTGGGCGATCGGCAAACGCATCTAACCGGACAGGGA
Source organism: bacterium (assembly GCA_029554865.1). Taxonomy (GTDB): domain Bacteria; phylum Zhuqueibacterota; class Zhuqueibacteria; order Residuimicrobiales; family Residuimicrobiaceae; genus JAKPUX01. Next base: position 1,847 of record JAKPUX010000205.1, read on the forward strand.
AACGGCCATGGAAGAAAAACTGGCATTCAAAGAGATCGCCATTGTCGGCGTGGGATTGATCGGCGGATCCCTCGGCCTCGCCCTCAAACGCAAGGGATACCAGGGGGTGCTGACCGGAGTGGACAACCAGGAGGTCCTCGCCCTGGCCCGGCAGCGGGGCGCCATCGACAAGGGCTTTGAGACCGCCGATATCGCCGACGCCCTCGCCACGGCCGACCTGGTTTTTCTCTGCACCCCGGTCGCCAATATTCTCCACCATTTACAGACTATCGGCTCCTGCGTACGCCCCGGCACCCTGATCACCGACGTCGGCAGCACCAAGCGACGGATCGTTGAAACTGCCAACATCCATCTCCCCTCGCAGTGCGATTTCATCGGCGGCCATCCCATGGCCGGCTCGGAATTCAAGGGCATGGAGGCGGCCGACGCCTTTCTTTTCGAAAACACCACCTGGGTGCTCACCCCCGCCAAGCCGATGCGGGAGGAGCGGCGCAAGGCCATCGGCGAGCTGGTCGAGATGACCGGCGCCCTGGTGCTGCTGATCTCGCCCCATCTGCACGACGAGATCGCTGCCGCGGTCAGCCATCTGCCCCAGATGGCTGCCATCGCCCTGATGAGCCTGGCAGCCCAACGTCAGAGTGAGAGCAGCCACTTTCTCAAGATGGCCGCCGGGGGATTTCGGGATATGACCCGGATCGCCTCCAGCCCCTTCAGCGTCTGGGAGGATATTATTACCACGAATGCCGATATGATAGGCAGTTATATCGACGCCTATATCGAGGAACTCAAGCGGGTCAAGACCGCATTGGATAAAAAGGAGATGCGCGGCATCTTTGACCAGTCTGCCCGCAACCGCCTTTCCATCCCGAGGGATACACGCGGATTTTTCCGCCCCCATTTCGACATCTCGGTTGTCGTGCAGGACCGCCCAGGCATGCTCGCCACCATCGCCGGCGCCCTGCTCGAAAAGAATATCAACATCAAGGATATCGAAATCCTCAAGATCCGGGAGAACGAAGGCGGCACCATGCGCCTGGCCTTTGCCTCTGAAGTTGATCGCGAAATGGCTCTGGCACTGCTCAAATCACGCGGACTGGAATGCAGAAAGAGGGAATAACATGAGCGATATTCTCGTAAAACCGGCTCGCACAGTGCAGGGGACTTTTTCTGTCCCCGGCGACAAGTCGATCTCGCACCGAGCCCTGATCCTCTCCGCTATGGCGGAAGGGAAGAGCAAAATCACCGGGCTCTCCGATGCCCGTGATGTGGCCAGCACCCGCCGCTGCCTCGAAAACCTCGGGGTAAAAATCTCCTCCCTCAAGGGGGGTATCGTCGCCGTTGCCGGCAAAGGGAAATACGGCTTTCGCGCGGCCAAAGGCCCGCTCGATGCCGGAAATTCCGGGAGCACCATCCGTCTTCTCAGCGGTGTGGTCGCTGCGCAGCCCTTCACCACTACGATCACGGGGGATGAGTCTCTCTGCCGTCGTCCGATGCGGCGCATCATCGAACCGCTCGAAAGGATGGGGGCCCACATCGAGAGCAGCGCCTACAAGGCACCCCTGGTCATCCGCGGCGGGGCCCTGCGCTCGATCGATTATGCCTCGACCATCGCCAGCGCCCAGGTCAAGTCGTGCATTCTTCTGGCCGGCCTCTACGCCAACGGCACCACCCGCGTCACCGAGCCGAGCCCCTCGCGTGACCACACCGAGCGCATGCTCGAGGCCTTCGGGGTCAAGGCCCACTTCAGCCAGTCGGGCGCCGGCGTCCAGGGACCCGCCACCCTGCAGGCCTGCGACATCGACGTCCCGGGCGATCTCTCCTCGGCCTCCTTTTTTCTGGTTGCGGCCTCGCTGCTTGCCGATTCGGAGATCACCATCGAACAGGTGAGCGTCAATCCGACCCGCATGGGGATCTATGATGCCCTCTCGGCGATGGGCGCGATGATCCAGACCTCCCCCGCGGTCACCTTCCAGGGCGAGCCGCGCGCCGATCTGAGCGTGCGCAGCGCCAGGCTCCATTCGGCGGCCCTGGGCGGCTCCATGATACCGCGCATTATCGACGAAATTCCCGTCCTCGCCGTTGCAGCCACCCAGGCCCAGGGCACCACCGTCATCCGCGATGCCGGCGAACTGCGCCTCAAGGAATCCGACCGCCTCACCGCCATCTGCAGGAATCTCCAGGCGATGGGGGCCAATGTCCGCGAGACCAAGGACGGCATGATCATCACCGGACCGACCCCCCTGCACGGGGCTGAAATCGAGAGCTATGACGACCACCGCATCGCCATGGCCTTTGCCATCGCCGGACTGATCGCCACCGGCGAGACCCTGATTAAAAACGGCTCCTGCACCGAGATCTCCTTTCCCGGCTTTTTCGATCTCCTCGACCGGATCCGTCATGATTAGCACGCGCACCCGGCTGTTCGGGCTGATCGGCGACCCGGTCTCCCACAGCCTTTCGCCCATTATGCAGAACCACCTTTTCAAGCTCTTCGGACTGGACGGTGTCTATCTCGCCTTCAGGACAGCGGGGGAGAGGCTGGCCGAGGCCATCAACGGCGCCCGCGCCCTCGCACTGGCCGGCCTCAATGTCACCATCCCCCACAAGAGTGCTGTTGTGCCGCTCTGTGATTACCGCTCGCCGGAGGTGGAGCTGCTCGGCGTCGCCAATACCCTGGTCTTCCGCGACGGCAGGATCCACGCCTTCACCACCGACCACAGCGGCTTTGTCGACTCTCTCGGGGGGGAGAAGAGCCGCTTCAGTGGCAGTCGGGTCCTTCTCTTCGGCGCCGGAGGCTCTGCGCGTGCCGTCGCCTTTGCGCTCGCCCGGCTGGGCATCGCCCGCCTCACCATCGTCAACCGCTCCCGGACCAGGGGCGAGGAACTGGCAGAGTTTTGCAGCAGAGAGCTGGCCATCTCCGCAGTGGAGGCCATTTCTCCCCTTGATCCGGTGCTTGGAGGAAAGATCACCGAGGCCGCCATCCTGATCAATGCCACCGCCTGCGGCATGTTCCCGCACATCGAAGAGTCGCCCCTGAGCGCCTTTGACTTGATTGACCGGCGCCATTTCATCTACGACCTGGTCTACAACCCCCGCGAGACCCGCTTCATGCGCGAGTCCGGGGCGCGCGGCGCAGCGGTGCAGGGTGGACTGGATATGCTCATCTTTCAGGGACTGGCCGCCTTGAACCACTGGTTCTACAGCGATTACCGGCTTGATCCGGCCGAAATGAAAAAACTGAAATCTCTACTCAACCGCGAGCTGGCATGATGGAAAAACTTCGCTTTCTCACCGCCGGTGAATCGCACGGCCAGGGCCTGGTCGCCATCCTCGAGGGGATTCCCGCAGGACTGAGGCTCAGCGCCGCCGATATTGCCCCCGATCTCAAACGGCGCCAGCGCGGCTACGGGCGCGGCGGACGCATGCAGATCGAAAAGGACACCGTGCGCATTCTCTCCGGTGTGCGCTACGGCAAGACCCTCGGCAGCCCGATCGCCATGTTCATGGAGAATCTCGACTGGCCGAACTGGACGGCGAAGATGGCCCTCGAGGAACCCGTCGAGCCCGTCGCCGCCCTGCACATGCCGAGACCTGGCCACGCCGACCTGGCCGGCATGATCAAGTACCGTCAGGAGGATCTGCGCAACATTCTCGAACGCTCCTCAGCGCGCGAGACCACCGCACGCGTCGCCGCCGGTGCGGTCGCGCGCAGGCTGCTCGCCGCCTTTGGGATCGAGGTCTACAGTCATGTCCTCTCCATCCGCGGCATCCAGGGGGGCATCACTGCCGCCGGCTTTTTCAAGGGGCGGACATCACGGGACCCCGAACTGCTGGCCTCCTGGCGGGCCCTGATGGAGAGGGTCGAATCCTCACCCCTGGCCTGCGCTGACGCGGAGGCGGAAACGGAGATGATCGCCGCCATCGATGGCGCCCGCGAAAAAGGCGATACCCTCGGTGGTGTAATCGAAATTGCCGCCCTCGGCCTCTTTCCGGGCCTGGGCAGCCACGTCCACTGGGACCGGCGGCTCGATGGTTTGCTCGCCGGAGCCCTCATGAGTATTCCTGCCATCAAGGGCGTGGAGGTCGGGCTCGGCCTTGGCGTCACCCTCAAGCCGGGTTCGCAGATCCATGATGAAATCTTTCACGAATCCGGCCAGGGTTTTTATCGCGGCGGCAACAATGCCGGCGGCATCGAGGGGGGAATGAGCAACGGGGAACCCCTCATCCTGCGCGTCCACATGAAGCCCCTGCCGACCCTGGCCAGGCCCCTGCGTTCCGTCGACGTTGCCACCCTGCAGCCGCAATCGGCCCACCACGAACGCGCTGATGTCTGCGCCGTCCCCGCCGCAGCCGTCGTCGCGGAGGCCATGACCGCCCTCGTCCTCGCCGACGCCTTGTGCGTGAAACTGGGCGGGGACTCGATCAGTGAAATGCAGCAGCATTACGCGAGCCTGGCGCATGTACCCCTGGGATGGTAAAAATATATATTTTATGGGTTTTATGGGCACCGGCAAGAGCAAGGTGGGCCGGGCTTTTGCCCGCCTTCTCGGCAGGCCCTTCGCCGATTCCGACGACCTGATCGTCGCCAGGGCCGGCATGCCGGTTGAGCAGATATTCAAGCAGAGGGGCGAGGAGGAATTCCGCGTTCTCGAGGACGAGATCGTCGACGAAATCAGCCGGCGCTCCCAGTGGGTGATCTCGCTCGGCGGGGGCGCTGTCCTGCGCCAGGCCAATTGGGAGAAACTTCAGACCTCGGGCCTGACCATCTGCCTCGAGGCCTCGCTCGAGGTGCTGGCCAGCCGCCTCGCCCGTAAAAACGACCGCCCCCTGGTGCGAGGGCTGAGCGGCGAGGCTCTGCACAACCGCATTCAGGAACTCTACAGCGCCCGCGCTCAGGTCTACGCCCGCGCGAACTATCATTTTCAGAGCCGTGAGGAGGTCTCGGCTGCGGAACTGGCGGAGGAGATCTTTCTCTACCTGCGGGACGAGCCATGAGGAGCGTGCGGGTTGAACTGCAGCGGATGGTCTCGCCCATCCATATCGGATTCGGTCTCCTGGAGAGGATGCCGGAGCTGCTGGCGAGGCATAACCTCCAGGGCGAGCTGGTTATCATCTCTGATGAGCGCGTCGCCGGGCTCTACGGCGAAAGGCTGCTGACCGCGCTCGGAGCGGCCGGCAGGTCCGCCCATTTCCTGCGCGTGCCGGAGGGGGAGGGGGCCAAATCCCTCGAACAGTGCGAGGTGCTCTGGCGCAAGCTCATCTCCGGCGGCTTTTCCCGTTCAACCATCATCCTCGCCCTCGGGGGCGGAGTGGTGGGCGATCTCGCCGGCTTCGTCGCTTCCACCTTTTTGCGCGGCGTCCGCCTCGTGCAGATACCCACTACCCTGCTCGCCCAGGTGGACAGCAGCGTAGGCGGCAAAACCGGTATCAACCACCCCCTCGGCAAAAACCTCATCGGCGCTTTTCATCAGCCCGAACTGGTCTGCATCGATCCGGCCCTGCTCGCCACCCTCGAACGCCGCGACCGCCTCGCCGGATTGGGGGAGGTGGCCAAATACGCCCTCATTCGCGATCGCGCCCTCTTCACCCTGCTCGCGCTCAACCTGGAGGCCCTCACCGAGCTCGCCTATCCGGAGCTTTGCGAGTCGATCATCGAAACCAGCTGCACCATCAAGGCTGAAATCGTCTCCGCCGATGAGCGGGAGAGGGGAGAACGGGTCCTGCTCAACTTCGGGCACACCATCGGCCACGCCCTGGAGGCCGCAGGCGGTTTCAGCCACTTCCGTCACGGCGAGGCGGTAATCCGCGGCATGGCCGGTGCGATCTGGCTCTCGCGGCGGATCGGACGCCTCTCCCGTGCCGAAGCACAGACCGCTCTTGATCTCCTCACCCGTCTTGCGCCTCCGGCCCCCCCGCCAGGCCTCCGGCCAGCGGATCTGCTGGCCTGGATGGCCCGCGACAAGAAACGCGGCCCGGAAGGACAGACCTGGATCCTGCTGGAGGGAGTGGGCAAGGCCTTCATCACCCGGGAGGTCGCGGAGGATTTGCTGCCGCCGGCCCTCGCCTTCGCCTGCGCCGGTGAGTGGCGTGCTCCCTGATCGTCGGGAGACCCTTATAAACCGCCACATTCCGCCGCCCCCTCACTGCCTCAGGAGTTGACAGCATGTTCACCGTTCTCGTGATTCACGGTCCCAATCTCAACCTGCTCGGCGAGCGCGAACCCGAACAGTACGGCCGCCGTACCCTGGCTGAACTCAATCGGGAGCTGGAAGAGGAGGCGGCAAAACTCGGCGTGCAGCTGGAAATCCTGCAGTCCAATCATGAGGGTGTCCTCATCGATTTTATTCATGCGCAGCGCCGCAACGCCGCCGGCATTCTCATCAATCCCGGCGCCCTCACCCATTACAGCTATGCCCTGCGCGACGCCATCGCCGGGGTCAACCTCCCCGCTGTCGAGGTGCATCTCTCCGATATTCACCAGCGCGAATCCTTCCGCCGCATCAGCGTCATCAGGGAGGTCTGCCTGGCGCAGATTTCCGGCAGGGGCTTTGATTCTTATCTGCAAGGATTGCACTTATTGGTTGATTATATCCGTAAAAATGGTTAAAATAGAGCGCGAATTGGCCGGTTATACCACTTGCCAGCCCGCTTTGCTTGTATCAAAACGATTCATCAGGATCAATTTGCATCACTTTGGAGCCTCCAACCGGCCTTTAATAGCCGGCAGGAATGTTGAATGCATTTCCGGTGTTATAACTGCAAAGTAATCAATGCCTGCGCCTGAAAAAACACCATCCCTGGCGCTGGTATTGGCACGATGCATGCAGTCCTCATTCGTCAAATTATGCATAAACAGGAGGGCAACCAGATGAGCCTTCGGCTACAGAATCAGCATCATGCATTTTTCATTTTGTTTGTACTCGCGGGAATCCCGGGACTGCTGGCCGGCGCCGGCATCGAACGGCCCTTCGACCCGGTTGTGGTCACGGGCGCTCAGCTCGGCGATTTCCTCGGCGCCGATACCAGCGATATCTATGTCTACGCCTGGGTCGAGGGAAGCTGGCGGCAGATCCCCTTTCAGATCGACCAGGTGGACTGGAACAGCGAACTGGCCGAGTACAGCTACTTCGCCCCACATGATGCCGTGCTCGATTCCCTGGATGAGCTTTGCTTCATGGCGGTGGATATGGGAGACAGTGTGGCTGACAACCGCTGGATAGGAGACATCGGTTCAACCCTGTATCAGCGCTACCAGGTCGCCGCCTGGGACACCAGCGTGGTTCCCGCCCGTAAATCATACGCCTATGTCTATCGCTCCTCCTCCATCACTCCGGCGTTCAGCTCCTATATGACTTATGAAACCGGCGTCGTCGGGGTTTCGGATACCGTCAGTGCCCAGTCCTACATTTATGGCCAGAACGCGGATGCCATTCCCGATTTTCTCAGCCTCCTGACCGACGAGGGACGCGGCCCCGATATCCTCGACCGCTGGAAAATCCGCTTCAAGGGCAGCATCGGCCCTTATTGGGGCACGCCCGAGTACATCGAGAGCGAGGAGAGTGCCCTGCGCGATCCTGCCCTCCAGGTCCGCGCCGGCGCGGTTCGCGTCATCCACAGACGCGAGTTCGGCATCAACATGCAGGGCAATGAGCTGCCGCTCTATCTGGACCTGGAATCGGTCTTTTATCCCTGGTCCTACAAAATCAATCTGGCCAAGGAGGGATTGCCGGGCTACCTCGGCATGCAGGAGATGCGGCAAACCGTCGATTACCTGCCCAACATTACCGGTTCGCTCTTCCACTGGTCCGGCAGCACCGGCATCCCCGTCGATGGAGCCCTCGATATCATCCCCGACAAGAGTTTTGATACCCCTGCCGTCAACTGGTATATGGTACAGGGCGAGTTCGGCATGGCCGCTACCGTTTTCAATATGCTGCCCATCACCGGCACCCAGCTCTCGCTCTACTACATTGATGACTCCTCCACCGAGCATGGGGCCGAGCGCGACGGCATCGGCGATACCGGCGATATGATGGCCTATGCCGAAAGTGGCGTCCAGCTCACGGCGTCGGGCTCGGATCCGATCGATATCGAGGACGACGATGAAAATCTCGCTGCCACTTTTTACTATCTGCCGGGCTACCATACGGCGGCCTATGGCGATTCCCTTGCCGATTACACCCGCCATCCCCTCCGGATCGTCGTCACTCCGCGCACCAACACTGTCATTCCGGTGGAGATGACTGCTCTCAAGGCGCAGCTCGTCAAGGGAAGCGTCCGCCTCGAGTGGACCACGGTCTCGGAGTCCAATAACTACGGCTTTGACGTCGAACGCCGCGGTGCGGCCGAGAGCAGCTGGAGCAAGATCGGCTTCGTCAAGGGCAACGGCACCAGCCAGATCGCCCACGCCTACCAGTTTATGGACAAGGAGCCCGCGACGGGCAGCAACAGCTACCGTCTCAAGCAGATCGATTTTGACGGCCGCTCCACCTACTCCCAGGAGGTCGCTGTTGACATCCAGCTGCCTGAACGGCTTGAACTGGGTCAGAATTATCCCAATCCTTTCAATCCCGGCACCGGCATCACCTTCCAGCTTCCGGCCGGAGAGCAGCAGCGCGTCACTCTGGCTGTCTATAACCTGCTCGGCCAGAAGATCAGAACCCTGGTCGACTCCAATCTGGAGCCCGGCACCCATCAGGTCTACTGGGATGGCCGCGATGACCGCGGGCTGAATGCCGTCTCCGGCGCCTATCTTTACCGCCTCCAGCTTGGCGCGCAGGTTCTTACCCGAAAGATGATCAAAATGCAGTAACTCCCGCCATCTGAGGCGGAATAGAGGGTATAAAAAAACGCCGTCCCCCGCAGGGAGACGGCGTTTTTATTTTTATGCCCGCCCGCTCTATTCGGCCGGCGGCAGAGCAGCGTCCGGGATCTGCGCCGAACTCTTCTGCCGCCTGATCTGACGCTTGAACTCGGTGCTGTAGATGTCCAGCAGGGTGATGAAGAGCGAAGCGACCACCGGGCCGATGATGAAGCCCATGATGCCGAAAAAGCCGATGCCCCCGAGGGTGGAAAAGAAGACCATGAGGTCGTGCATGCCCGCGTCGCGGCCGACCAGCCGCGGCCGCAGCAGATTGTCCACATTGGAGATCACCAGCACGCTGATAAGCAGAATGGCAATCCCGGCGGCCGCTTCCCCCATGGCGATCTTGTAGATGGCGGCTGGGATGAGGACCATGTAAGCCCCGACCATGGGCAGCAGGGAGAGGATCACCATCACCATGCCCCAGAGGACGATGGCCTTGAAACCAAAGATCCACATCGTCAGAGCCCCCAGAGTGCCCTGGATGAGCCCCAGTATGGCGCTCCCCTTGATGGTCGCGCGGGAAATCGCGCTGAAGCGGGAGACGATCTTCTGCTTGTAGTCATCCTCGAGGGGGAGGAAACCCATCACCTGGGCGATGATCCGGTCTCCATCCTTGAAAAAATAGAACATAGTGAAGAGGATCATGATCAGATTGGTGAGGAAGGCAAAGGTGCCGCGCGAGGTGGCGTTGATCACCTTGCCCGCATAGGTGGAGATGGTTGTAATCCCCTCCTTGATGGTCGCCTGCCAGTCGATCTGATCGAGCTTGAATTTGGCCAGGATGGGATGGCTGGTCAGGCTTTCGAGGTTGAAATCCCCGCTGTTGTAGAACTCTTCCAGCGCCGGGCCGATCGAGTCGTAGAGGTTGATGGCCTGGTTGATAACAATGTTGACCAGGACGTAAAGGGGAATGAGCAGGACCAGCAGCAGTACCAGGCAGGTGAGCAGGGAGCTGAGTGCGGTCCGGCCTTTGGTCCAGCGCACAAACCGTTTGAAGAGGGGGTCGAACAGGGTGGCAAACACAGCCGCCACAATGATGGGGACCACGAATATCTTGATCATGAATACAAACAGGACCAGTACAGCCAGCAGGGAAAAGAGCAGGAAATACTGGTTGAAATCCATGCGGAAGAGAGTCTCTTTTTCTCCTCCCTTAGCCGGCCCTGCGGCCGGGTTCTTCTGGATATGCTCCATGACGATTCTCCGGGTGCTTGACAGTTTTCGGGATGCTGCCCCCTGATGCGGCTGGCGGAATCTGCCCGCAGCAGGACCATGCTCCCTCATGAACTAACGCAGTATTTAAACATTTTTTGGCTCCAAAACAAGCACTATTTGACGGCTGCTGAGGGATGGCGCAGGGGGCCGGGCAGCGCACGAGCGGTTAATATTTTCTTTGCTTCTTGTCCATGGATTTGTAAATTGTCTTCGGTTGCGACAAATCCTCTTTTCCCTTTCACATTGCCCGGAGGCTCGATGAAGATCCACGAATATCAGGCCAAGGAACTGCTGGCGCGCTACGGGATTCCCGTGCAGCGGGGTGCGGTCGCCTTCAAACCCAGGGAGGTGCGCCGGCTCGCCGAAAAGATGGCCTTGAAGGAGATCGTGCTCAAGGCACAGGTCCATGCGGGCGGACGTGGCAAGGCAGGCGGCATCAAGCTGCTCCATTCGCCGGCGGAGGCCGAAGATGCGGCCGCCAAAATGTTCGGCATGAGGCTGGTGACCCCGCAGACCGGCGCCGAGGGCAAGATTGTACGCAGAATCCTGGTCACCGAGGCCGCGGAAATCAGCCGCGAGCTCTACGCCGGCATCGTGCTCGACCGAGCCAGGCGCCAGCTGGTCTTCATGGTCAGCCAGGCTGGCGGGGTTGAGATCGAAAAGGTGGCCGAGGAGAGTCCGGAAAAGATCATCAAGGAGTACGTCGACCGCGCCGCCGGACTGCAGCCCTTCCAGGCCCGGCGCATGGCTTTCGCTCTCGGCCTGACCGGTCCCCTTTTCCGCGAGGGGGTCCGCCTCCTTCTCGCCCTCTATGAGGCTTGCATCCAGTGCGACGCCAGCCTGCTCGAGATCAATCCCCTCGTGGTCACGCCCGACCAGAAGCTTCTTGCTCTGGACGTCAAGCTCAATGTCGACGACAATGCCCTCTTCCGCCACCCGGATATCCAGGAGATGCGAGACACCGGTGAGGAGGATCCCCTTGAGGTCGAGGCCTCCAGCTCGAATCTCAACTATATCAAACTCGACGGCAATGTGGGCTGCATGGTCAACGGCGCCGGCCTGGCCATGGCGACCATGGACATTATCAAGCTGGCAGGGGCGGAGCCGGCTAATTTTCTCGATGTTGGCGGCGGAGCCTCCGCCGAGACCGTCGAGAACGGATTCCGCATCATTCTCTCCGACCGCAACGTCCGCGCCGTGCTCATCAACATCTTCGGCGGCATCGTCCGCTGCGACCGGGTCGCCCGCGGCGTCATCGAAGCCTCGAAAAAGATCGGTGTTACCATCCCGGTCGTCGTCCGCCTCGCCGGCACCAACGCCGAAGAGGCGGCGCTCCTCCTGCAGCAGTCGGGGATGAATTTCGGCGTCGCCAGGGACCTGGCCCAGGCCGCGGAGCTGGTCGTCGCCGCATTGAACAAGCCAAATTGAGAACGGGAGCCCCCTATGAGCATACTGGTTGACAAGAAAACGCGCGTGGTCGTGCAGGGCATCACCGGCGGCGAAGGCTCGTTCCATGCTGCACAGATGATCGAATACGGCACGCAGGTAGTGGCCGGCGTCACCCCGGGCAAGGGCGGACAGCTCTTCGAGAAGCGGGTGCCCATCTATGATACCCTCGCCGAGGCGGTGCGCGAGCAAAAGGCCGACGCCTCGATCGTCTTCGTCCCCGCCCCATTCGCCGCGGACGCGGTCATGGAGGCTGCCGACGCCGGGGTTAAACTGGTCGTCTGCATCACTGAGGGCATTCCGGTCGTCGACATGCTCCGCGTCACCGAGTATCTGGCCAAAAGGCCGACCCGCCTGATCGGCCCCAACTGCCCGGGCATTATCACCCCCGGTGGCTGCAAACTCGGCATCATGCCCGGCTTCATCCACAAGCCCGGCAGGGTGGGGGTGGTCTCGCGCAGCGGCACCCTCACCTACGAGGCGGTCGGTCAGCTTACCAGCCTCGGGCTGGGCCAGTCCACCTGTATCGGCATCGGCGGCGACCCTGTCATCGGCACCACCTTTCTGGACGCCCTGCAGCTCTTCGAGGCGGATAAAAAGACCGAAGCGGTGGTGATGATAGGCGAGATTGGCGGCACCGCCGAGGAGGAGGCGGCTCGCTATATCGAGGAAAAGATGACCAAACCGGTGGTGAGCTTCATCTCCGGACAGACCGCGCCCCCGGGGAGGCGCATGGGCCATGCCGGGGCGATCATCGCCGGAGGCAAGGGCACGGCTGCGGAAAAAATGGAGGCCCTTGCGGAGGCCGGTGCGGCGGTCTGCTCCAGCCCGGCCGATATCGGCCGCATGGTGAAAAAGGTCCTCACCGCACGCCGGAATATGGCATAAAAAAGGGGTGTGGAAAGAAAAAAAGGAACCTTTGGCGGGATGGCGCCGTTAGATAAATAACAGCACTACCTTTCCATTCTTCACCCTCCTTGCAATAAGGGCCTGTGTTTCAGCCGGAACCAGGCCCTTGTTGTTTACAGGAGGTAATAAATTGCGAAAAAATGGAGGATGCTGCCGGCGATGACGAAGAGATGCCAGATCGAGTGGGCGTAGGGCTGTTTCTTCCAGACATAAAAGAGGATACCCACCGTGTAGGCAAGCCCCCCATAGAGGAGAAACCGGGTGCTGAGGGGCGGCATCCGCGTGATGATCTGGTTGTAGGCGATCAGAAAGGACCAGCCCATCACGGCGTACATCACGGTTGAGAGTACGCGGAAGCGGCTCAGGTAGATCGAGCGGATGACCACCCCGAGGATGGCCATTCCCCAGATGATGCCGAAATAGGTCCAGCCCCAGGGGCCGCGCAGGACGGTGAGCATGATCGGGGTGTAGGTGCCGGCGATGAGCAGAAAGATGGCGGCATGGTCCATGCGTGCAAAGACGCTTTTGGTCGCCCGATGGGTCATCGAGTGGTAAAGGGTGGAGAAGAGGTAGAGAATGATGAGGGTGACGCCAAAGACGGCAAAGCTGACGATGTGCCAGGTGGTGCCAAGCCGGGCGGCGCGGGCGACCAGAATGACCAGGGCGGAAAGGGAGAGCAGCACACCCAGGCCGTGGGTGATGCTGTTGACGATTTCCTCGCCGGGGGGATAATCGGGTTTGTGAAAAACCTTCTCTTTCAGTTTCTCTTCCAGTCTGCTCATGAATAATCCTGTTCGCGTTTTCAGTGTTGGTGAGGCGGCAATAAAAAAGGGCGAAGACCGGCTTCGCCCTTGTGCATTTCAGCGCTTCCTTAAAAGGCAAAACCCATGGAGAAGAGGAGGTAGCTCCTGGTTTTTTCACCGTCGTCCTTGCCCATGAGGTTGGCGAGGCAGTATTTGAGAGAGGCGTCAAATTTGGTTCTGGCCGGCCCCTCCCAGAGCTGATAGCCGACGCCCGCGTCCAGGCCGAAGCGGGTCTCTTTTTCTCCGAAATCTCCGGTCTCGGCCACGACCAGATAGGGGCCGG
>JAKPUX010000218.1 GCA_029554865.1 bacterium
GCCGGTGAGGTTTTTGGCGAGGGCGTCGCCTTCACGCATGATCTGGGCGAGGACGGTGCTGAGGGTTTTGATGTCTTTGGAGCAGAGGTTGAGCCGCAGCAGAACGCCCTGGTGCTGGATGGGGTGGTATTTTTTCTCTTCGGGTTTGAGCGAGAGGGCGGCATCGCCGCTGCCGATGAGGAATTTGCCGCCCAGGCCGCACAGGCGGCTGACGGCATAGAGGCCGTAGCCCGAGTTCTGCCAGGGGTCGTAGGCGTTGCGGACAACGCCCTTGAACATTTTGCCCGAGATGCCCGGCATGAGCGCAAGGTTGAGGGCATCTCGATCACTCTCCAGGGTGAGGTGCGGATTTTTTGAGAGCGAGGTCCGAATGCCAACGCCCACGTCGAGGATGCCGATTTCGGCCTGTTTTTTGTGGGGCTGGTACTGGGCACAGTAAGCCACAAACGGCGATTGGCTGTGTTCTACCACGTTGCGGATCATCTCACGCAGGGAGTAGGTCAGCATGTCTACCAGGGCACCGGTGGACTGGTGGGTGAGGACCTTTGCCAGCTCCCGCGAGTGCGCCTCGATGACTTCGCCCACCTCAATCATCTGGCTGCGGGCTTCGGCTTGCAGGTCTTCTACCGGTAGAATGGTGATCGGCAGGTACTGCTCGCTGCCGGCAGCCTCGCCCGGAGCTTTGCCGACATCAAAACCACAGGCCTGGAAGAAGCCCATGTGCCCGGCGTAGTAGTTTTCGTAGTTGATGGGGGTGAATTTGGCTTCGGGGTGGGCAGCCAGGAAGGCATGGATGGCGTAGCTGGCGTAGAGCATACCAAAAGGCGTCAGGTAGTGCGGGGTCTGGAAGTCCACGATGTACTCATCGGCTGGCGGGGTCTGGTGGATGGCGGCAGCAAACGCCAGCACGGGCTCCAGGGTGTAGTCTTTGGGGACGAGGATCGTTTCGGTATGCATCTCTGGCTCCGGGTTAGTCTTTCAGGGGAAGCTGCCACTCGGTTTCGGGGTGCCACCAGTCAGGGGTTTGATCGGTGACGACGCGATAGTCGATGCCGAGGGCGGCAAAACAGCGCCGCGCACATTCGATCTTGCGGCGCTCGTGCGGGAACCGCAGGTTGTCCATCTCGGTGGAGCCTTTGGTCTCGCGCACCAGTTCAAGGGTGAGTTTGCGGTCGGGGCCGTAGCGGGCAACGCCCCAGTCGGGGTTGTAGTTGCCGATGACCCGCGGCATGGGGATGCGGAAAAGCGGCGGGAACTTGAAGTAGAAGATGACTTCGCCATCGGCGTTCAGCCGCAGGTTGACGAAGTTGGCCTCCACCTCTGAGTCTACCTGCATGTGGTCGTACAGGCCCGCGGCCGAAGCCGGGATGAGCTCTTTCTGGGGGTAAGACTTTTCGGGCGGGAAGAGGTCTTCCAGCAGGTAATCCCACTGGGTGGGATCGGGAGAGATGACAAACTCAATCCGATCAGCCACATGATCGGCCAGGGCATTGGCGATCTCGGTTACAAACTGGGCGGTGAAGCCTTCGGGGTTGGCAAAGAGGCTGGTGCGCCTGGCTTCGGTCAGGCTGTCAAAAATGCGGCGGACGGTGGCCCGGGTGAGGCCCGTCTGACGGGC
>JAKPUX010000219.1 GCA_029554865.1 bacterium
CAGCCTTTGCCTGTGACGACGCCTCCCTTTTCTTGCGCAGGCCGCGCTCTTTATTCGAATACCACCCAAAGTAGTGGATCAGGTGCTGACCCTTCTCCGGTATATGCTGCGTCACCTCCGCCAGAAATTCCAGCACATCAATTTGATACTATGTCGCGTGATTTTTACTATTTTGATCAAATACTTGACAATTACGGAGAAGGATGCCGCTAGAAAAAGGGGGAATTGTGTAGAATAAATGCAGAAAAAGTGGCAGCCAACGCCGTGCAGAGCGGAGACGGAGCAGAGCAGCCATGGGGAATGGTGATGGATGGAAAGGGCGCGTAAAATCAGAAACAGGGGAGGTGCTGCGCGATGACAGTGATCAGGATTGCTGCCAAACCACCTCACCCCCGATCATGGTCAAGGCGACGCTGTTGTCCGCATTGAGAATGACCAGATCGGCATCATACTCAAGGTCGATCCGGCCCTTGCGATCGCCGAGGCCGATCACCTGGGCGGCCTGGTGACTCGCCGAGGCGGCTGCCTGGGCTGGTGTGCAGCCGGTGAAACGCTGGAAGCGCCAGGCCACCTCGGCCAAACCGAGCGCCGAGCCGATGAGGGTGCCGTCGAGATAGCGGGCCGCCCCATCGCGGGATTCATACTCGCGGCCGTTGTAGAGATAGCGCCCCTCCGGAAGTCCGGTCGCCTGGATGCCGTCAGTGATGGGCACACAGCGTTCCACACCGATGAGCCGGCTGAGCAGTCGAACCATGCCGGAATGGACGTGGACTCCGTCGCTGATGATCTGGGCGGTGGCCTGCGGGTGTTCAAAGAGGGCGAGCAGGGGACCGGGCTCGCGGTGATTGAGCGCGGGCATGGCGTTGAAAACATGGGTGACATGGGGGATGCCGGCGTCAAAGCCCGCACGCGCCTGCTCATAGGTGGCCCCGGTATGGCCGAGCGCCGGCACCACGCCGTTGGCAAGCAGTTCGCGGACCAGCTCTATGCCCCCGGGCATCTCCGGGGCGAGGGTCATCATCTTCAGGGCGCCGCCACAGGCGGCCAGGATCGCATCCAGGCTCCGCACCTCGGGCGCAAAAATGCAGCGGGGATTGAGCCCCCCCTTTTTATCGGGGTTGATGTAGGGGCCCTCGAGATGGATGCCGAGCAGCTTTGCCCCGCCGAGATATCTGCCCGCCGACTCGGCCGCCAGGGCGAGGTGGCGGTTATCGCCTTCGGCAAAGGCCACGCTGGTGGCGAGAAAACCGGTCGTGCCGAGTCGCGCCAGGCTCTGCGACATCGTTTGCAGCGCCTCGGGGGTGCCGTCAAGCACATCGGCCCCGCCCGCACCCTGAATGTGCAGATCGATGAATCCCGGCACGATGCGCAGCCCGCCGGCGTCCAGAATCCGCTTGGCATCTCCCGGCAGGCGGCCGATCGCGGCGATACGCCCGCCACGGATGGCGATGTCGGTGGCCGCACTGCGTTCCAGCAGGCGCACCTCTTTGAGAATCATATCATATCGGCCGCTCATTTGCTCCTCTCGCGATTTGCACGTTCCAGCAGTTGATCGATCCTGACCAGGGTGTACCCTTTCGCGCGCAGGAGATCGATCAGGGCCCCCAGATGAAGGTAAAATTTGTCGCTCCGCCGGGGATCGGTGCCGATATGGATCAGCAGGATAAAGCCGTTGAGGCGGTGCGGATCCTCCCGCTCCCGGGCGATGATCTTTTCCCAGATCGCCATGGAGGAGCGATAGCCCACCATCTCCGGGGTGGTGTAATCGGCGTT